>JBKDKG010000304.1:0-12632 GCA_046345095.1 Flavobacteriia bacterium
GTCACCCAGGTAATATCAGAAATCAGCGATTGACGCACTCCATACTCCTTTAATAAAATATTTGCACAAAATCCTACAGAATTACCACCGTGCTCTTCATACGTTGAAAATACGATGGCACCATTCTCTAATGACTCCGCAACTTTCAATGCATTCCAAACACCCAAACGATTATCCATATAAGGTGATTGTATGTACTCATCTGTCTCCCTGAAATCAGGCTTAAAAGTTAGAATTGTAGCACGATCTATGGGGCGTTCATAAACATATTGCAAGGTTTTGCTGCCATCCTCATCCTCTAAAACCATCAATTCCGTCTCAATTTCACCTTTACTATCAGAACCGACAAGTTGCATTCCGTCAATTGCTCTAGGTCCTCCAATTCGGATCAACTCTCTATCATAACCAACAGAGAAACCAATAGTGTCCATGTGGGCATAAATTGCAGTTCTAGGCTTTCCAAACACCAAAATCAAACAGTCTTGGTAATCACTTCCTTCTATAATTGTGGGCTTAGATTTCCACTTATATGATTCACTATTCACATACTCAAGGATAAAATCCTTTACGCGACTTTCATCACTTGATGCACCTCTAACTTCAATTAATTGTTTTAATAATTCCATTTCTAGTAGATCCCTTTAAGAACACAAACAACTGATTTAAAATCATTTAATTCCATTTCAAATTCGTGTATTTTATTCAATTCAACTTTGATTTCTAGGTAGCAATCTTCATTAAATCGCTGTGCTGAAATTGTAATTTTTCGTTGTTTTAAAAGATTCATTATTCCGGGCATCTCATCATAATTAAACTCTAGATCATAATGAGAAAAGACTTCAACCTCTATGATAACTGCAGCCTCTAATGATTCTTTTGCAGCAGTTTTATATGCTTGAACCAAACCTCCTACTCCTAATTTTGTTCCACCAAAATAACGAACTACTCCTACAAGGATATTCGTTAACTCGAATGATTGGATTTGACCTAAGATTGGAATTCCCGCCGAATTATTTGGTTCACCATCGTCATTTGCCCGAAATATTTTCTTTTCCAATCCAAGTCGATATGCATAACAAAGATGTCTTGCCTGATGATGCGCCTTACGCCATTGATCCAATAATTGTTTTGCTTCTTCTTCGGAATAGCATGGGGCCGCCAAAGCAATGAATTTCGAGCCCTTCTCTTTGAAAATGCCAGTTGACAATTCTCTTATTGTACGATAAGTGCACTGCTCTTCTGACATTCAACAACTAATTATTTTGTAAATTGGTCCAAATGAAATCATTGAATTTTTATCTGGCTTTCTTAATCACAATTTTAGTCATTTTTTCTGCATGTAAAAAGAAAACTGACACAGTTGACAAATGTTCAAATGGATTTATTGATGCCGGTGAATTAGGTGTTGATTGTGGTGGAAATTGCGACCCATGCGAAGTAGTCAATCCACCTTCATTGTTTTTAGAATTGAACGGAACACCTATTTCAATGGCAAGTAAATCGATTGCATTTTCAGAAAACACCTATTCATTGAACGCCTCGAATGATTCATTGAGTTTTCAATTCAATATTGGTTCAAATGGAGCTATTGGAACCTTCACAATGAATAGTTTGGGTACTTTAGGAACAAAAAATGGAATTTACTATATGAATGCTAGCGACGGGATTTATTCAATTTCAGCTTTCGATACAATTTCTAAAATCATGAGTGGCTTTCTTCAAGTTAATCTATCAAGAAATGGGTTTACGGATACTTTGAAAATAAGAAACTGTCAATTTGATTACATAAAATATACGCAATGAAGTGGCTATTTTACATCGTGGCAATTGCTCTTACATACAGTTGTGTCCCAAGCAGATTTGTCAAACCTCTCGCCCACAAAGAACATGCGGTTTCAGCATCATTTGGTGGTGCCTTGACGAATATACCAGGCGTTTCAATTATTCCTATCCCAAATACTTCAATTGGATACGGCTATGGTCTAAAACCTAAAACTACCGTTTATGGAAGTTGGTATTCTACTGCTGCAATATTTGGTGTATTTCAAATGGACGCTGGATTCACCCAGTCAATTTGGACTGATACCCTTAAAAATATGGGAATATCTGTAAGTCCATCCGTAAATTTCATGGTCGATGTTTTTGAGAAAAATGCACGAGTTTGGCCACAATTGGATGCGAATTATTTCTTCGATTACAGAACAATAAAATCCAAGGATAAAAATGGAGATGAAAAATTAAAAACGAATAATTTTTACATTGGATTTACCAATTGGTTTGAACTTCAAAACCTTCGTGCTCATGGGGAAACCCAAAAAACTAGACTTCTTTTCTGCCCTCAAATTGGTCACACTTTTGAACGTAATAAATGGAATTTTTCACTCGAAGTAAAATTCCTTACTCCATACGCTTCCAATAAAGACATTGTGGTTGACTATATTAGTCCGTTTGGAAATCGTGGTGGATTAGGAACTTATTTTGGTTTTACATATAAACTCTAGTCATGAGAAAACTCGTACTTTATGCATTGATTGCTTTTTCATTGGTTTCCTGCAGAAAACGATTGGATAATTTTTTGTTTAGCAATGACAATAGCATTACATCTTATGAACTAGACAATTACACAGGTCGAACAACTTTGGATGTTGGTGATGAATACAAGATTGAAGACAGCATGATTCATCAATTTACCATTCCGATGATTTCAGAAGGTAAAAATCTGAATGTGGCAGCAATTTATGTTGGCGACATAGCGTCAATTTCTTCGGATACCGTGCTATTATATTGTCACGGAACAGCTGATCACATGGACTTCTATTGGCCAAGACAAAAGTTGTATGCGAATTTGGGTGGCAAACATCGTTTTGGAGTACTGATGATTGACTACCCTGGTTATGGTCTTTCTGAAGGTTCACCCACAGAACAGAACATGTATGATGCTGTAAATGCCGGACTTAATTGGTTAAAGGAAAATGGACTAACAAAAGAAAGGTTAGTGTTGTTTGGATTTTCATTAGGAACAGCACCAACTTGTCAAGTAGCAGGAAACCCTACAACTTTTGCCTTAGAACCAGGAAAAATAATTTTGGAAGCACCCTTCGCATCAGCCGAAGTGATGATTCAGGATGCAGCACTTTTGGCAATGCCATCTAGTTATTTTGTTAATATCAAAATAGATAATGCTGAAGAAATAAAAAAGGCTACCGTTCCCCTTTTGTGGATTCATGGTGAAGATGACAGCTACTTAAATATTCATTCACATGGTGAAGTTGTCTATAAAAATTATGGGGGCCCATCTAAGAAAGCATTAAGAGTTCCTGGAGGGGATCATGAAAACACTCCATTTGTAATGGGTTATACAAATTATCTTGATGAGCTTTTACTTTTCATTAAGAACTAATCTCTTATGTATATAAGCTAAAAAGCCACCTCATCGGGTGGCTTTTCTATTATTGGATAGTTAATTTCTTTTCAAGTTCTTCAAGGTATCCTCTAAACTGTTTATCTGTTTCAGAAAGATTCATAACTGTTCTGCAAGCATGAAGAACCGTAGCATGGTCTTTCCCTCCGCAATGAGCACCAATGTTTGCCAAGGAAGATTTGGTCATCTTCTTTGAGAAATACATTGAAATCTGGCGAGCCTGAACAACTTCGCGCTTACGTGTTTTTGATTTCAACATTTCAATTGGCAAATCAAAATAATCACAAACTACCTTTTGGATGTATTCAATGGAAACTTCACGAGCAGTATTCTTCACAAACTTGTCTACCATTTGTTTAGCAAGTTCCAATGTGATCGCTTTTTTGTTCAAAGAAGCCTGAGCAAGCAATGTGTTCAACGCCCCTTCCATCTCACGAACATTCGTATTAATCGAATAAGCCAAATATTCTACAACGTCTCTTGGTAATTCGATTCCGTTTCCGTACATTTTTTTCTCAAGAATAGCAATTCTTGTTTCAAGATCTGGAGTTCCTAAATCTGCAGACAATCCCCATTTGAAACGAGAAAGCAAACGTTGTTCCATACCTTGCATTTCTACCGGTGCCTTATCAGAAGTTAGGATAATTTGTTTACCATTCTGATGTAAATGATTGAAAATATGGAAGAATACATCTTGCGTTCGCTCTTTTCCAGAGAAGAATTGAACATCATCTATGATCAGCACATCAATCATTTGGTAAAAATGAATAAAATCATTTGTCGTTTGATTCTTGATTGCATCAATAAATTGATGGGCGAATTTCTCAGAACCTACATACAAAACAGTCTTATTTGGAAACTGGTTTTTGATCGCAATACCGATGGCATGCGCCAAATGCGTTTTCCCTAATCCAACTCCACCATAGATAAGAAGCGGATTGAAAGCAGTTCCACCTGGTTTGTTTGCTACAGCATATCCCGACGCTCGAGCCAAACGATTACAATCACCCTCAACAAAATTTTCGAAAGAATATGATGGATTCAAATTCGATTCAACATTCACCTTTTTCAATCCAGGAATGATAAAAGGATTACGAATTTGGTTCTCATTTAAATTCAAGGGCATTGTAACAGGAGCGTTTTTTAAAGACTTCTTGTTCAACGCAGGTAATTTAACTGTATAAGGTGTAGAATTAGTTGTGTTGTTTTCCATCACAATGCTATATTCCAAAGTCCCATCTGGACCCAATTCCTTTTTAATCACCTTTTTCAAAAGAGTAATGTAATTTTCTTCCAACCACTCATAAAAGAAATGGGAAGGAACTTGAATTGTTAAAACCTTCTCTTCTAATCGAACTGGAACTATTGGCTCAAACCACGTTTTAAATGCCTGTAATGATATATTATCTTTTATAACTTTTAAGCAAGCATTCCAAACTGTTTCGTGATTATTACTCATTGATATTTTTTTTGTTTTCTGTTACTTAAATAGTTTAATTTTTGAACATGAGGTCAATTCTCAAAAGCAAAATAATAGTGGTTATTGACTGTTGTTCCGTGAGGACAAATATTTACAGAAAAAAGTGAAAAAAAAAGTTGAAAGGGGGTTGATTTTTAAAAATGTTTTACTTGTACACTATTTTTTTAGTTGATGATATACAACTCCAAATTTTTATAAAAAAAAATAATGAAAAACCACGTAAAATTTGATATTTTTAAATAAAACCTATTCTCAATTAGATAATGCTAATATACCATTTTAGCATCAAATAAACAAGTAATACAACATTTTCCTTTATGCCTCGTATGAGAGTGCATGATGTATTCTTATGTTCATAACACAGAATTACGTGTTCGGTATGGAGAAACTGACCAAATGGGTTATTGTTATTACGGGGTTTATGCCCAATACTTTGAAGTTGGGAGAGTTGAAGCAATACGAAACTTAGGCATGAGTTACAAATCTCTTGAAGAAGATGGAATCATGCTACCTGTAGCTGATTTCTCTATAAAATATATCTCACCGGCCTTTTATGATGACCTTCTAACGATAAAAACACAAATCAAAGAAATAAGTGGTGCTCGAATTTATTTTGAATATGAATTAAGCAATGATAAAGGAAAACTAATTGCCAAAGCAAATACTACACTTGTTTTTGTAACCAAGGCCACTATGAGACCAACGCAAGCACCGCTGAACTTTTTAGAATTAATTCAACCATTTGAAGATGCGCAGTGAATACTTTGAATATATTCCTTTCACTAATTCTGATCTTCATGACTTGGTATCAAATCGCAATGGAGAAAAAAGAATCGGTGAGCAAGCAACCAATAGAATAACGAACAATACAAAATTCATGCTTCTTGGTATTGAAGAAAGTATTGGTCCGCAAGCAAATGGCGGAAAATCAGGAGCTGAGAAGGCATTCAAGGCATTTTTAGAACGTTTCTTGAACATGCAATCAAATGAATTCTTGATTGGAAACGAAATCTTTATTGCTGGACGCATATCCCTGAAAACTGGAGCTAACGTTCCTTCAGACCTCTCAATAGTTGTTAATGATCTTGACAACATCGTAGTTCAGAAAATCATTGATTTATGTCCTTCCAACTTAATCCCAATTGTGATCGGTGGAGGACACAACAATGCTTATCCAATCGCAAAAGCAATGAATACGCTGAAGAACAGTGCTATTAGTGTTATCAACCTCGATCCTCATGCTGATTGCAGATCACTCGAAGGACGTCATAGCGGCAATCCTTTTAGTTATGCCATTAAAGAGGGACTGATTGAAAAATATGGTGTCATAGGATTACACAAAGCATACAACAACCAGTTTATTCTAGATTTTCTAAATCAAAATTCCTCTCCATATACCTTTTTTGACAATTATATATCAGGCAAAAACGATTTTCAAACCGATATTGAAACATTTGTAAGACAATTCCAATCTGCCAAATTTACTGGTATCGAACTAGATATGGATGCCATTGCTTTCTCGCCGAGTTCAGCTTTTTCTCCGAGCGGGTTATCTGTTGAACAAGCACGTTATTATGTTGCTAAAATGGCCAAAGAATTAAATCCTTGTTACTTGCACCTACCAGAGGCCGCGCCAAATAACAATTCAGAAGAATTGATAAGTGGAAAAATATTGGCTTATCTAGTCTATGATTTCATTGGGAATCACAACTTTAATTTTAGTTAGAATGTGCGGATGAATGGTATAATTTAGTATATTGTAGAATGATCCTTTGGAAAATATCAACTATCGGCAGAGCAATTCGCTCTTTTTTTCCGGTGAATATACTTTTCGGACATCTCAAATACAACCTCATCTCACTGTTTTATTGGACATTTCTTTTCCTGATCATCTCTGAATCTTTTGGTCGAGCTTTTGGAATTCCAATTCTTTTCTTCTCTCCAGAATACCTCGGTCAAATCAGTATTTGGTCATTCTCCTTACTTGGATTTGCAATTGGTGGATTTACAATGGCTTTTAACACTTACAGTTACATTAAACTAGGACCTCGCTATCCTTTTCTAGCGACAGTCTCCAGACCTTTTTTTAAATTCTGCATTAACAATACCCTTATCCCAATTGTTTTCATCCTTTTTTACCTCAAAAAAATGGTTGAATTCCAGACTGATCAGGAATTTGCCTCAACTACTACTATTTCAACGTATGTAATCGGTTTTCTATTAGGATTTGGTGCTTTCATCCTATTGTCAATCTTTTATTTCTTTCCTACCACGCGAGAAAAAGGACAAAAACTACCACCTGAGGAGATGTCTGACAACCCAATAAAATCAGTAACTCAATACAAATCAAGCGAAAGATGGTACAACTACTTTAGATCTGAAAACGAAAGAACCTATTATTATTTTGGTCGTCACTTTAAAATTTATCAAAGTCGAACTACAAAGCATCTTGATCAGTCCATCATAGAGAATGTTTTTGCACAAAACAGAATAAATGCATCTATATTTGAGATTATCACGATAGCTGCATTTATTATCTCTGGTCAATTTATTGATTATTCAGCCTTCGAATTTCCTGCTGCAATGAGCGCAGTGCTATTACTCACAATTCTCCATATGATTTTTAGTGCATTGATGTCTTGGTTTCATCGATGGACCTACCCAATCATTTTCGTTAGTATATTCTTGATGAATTACCTTAGCTTAAATACACCTTTCTTTAATTACACCAACTTTGCTTATGGTCTTAGTTATCAAAAAGAAAATGTCCGCAAATACAATATTCGAGAAATTCAACGACACTATCTAGATGATAAAAGTCACCAAGAATCACGAAAAAACATTGACGGTATTCTACAGAATTGGAAATCTAAAACAGGCGAAGAAAAGCCAAAACTAATCATTCTGACAACTTCTGGTGGAGGCTCTAGAAGTGCATTATGGACATTTACTGTTTTGCAAAACTGTGACAAAGTATTAAATGGAAGTGTTTCCAATCACTTGAATTTAATTACAGGTGCTTCAGGAGGAATGGTCGGGGCTGCCTACTACAGAGAATTGGTTCTTAGAAAACTCAAGGGAGAAATAAAAAACATAGACGCACCTATTTATGCTGCTCAATTGGGAAAAGATCTTTTGAATAAATTAACTTTTTCGGCTTCTACAAAGGATCTGTTCTATCGCTTTCAGCATTTCACATATAACCAAGAATCTTATCCCGTAGACAGAGGATATGCCTTTGAAGAACAACTTCACGAAAATACCAATAGAGTTATGGATCACTCGCTGGGCTACTATGAACCTTATGAGAAAAATGCAACCATTCCATTAATGCTCTTCACTCCTACTATTGTGAATGACGGAAGACGACTTTACATAAGTTCTCAGTCGATGCAATTCATGATTGAAACGCAACCGAGTAATCCGGAAATAAACACATCATTCGAAAATATCGACTACCAAACATTTTTTAAAGAAAATGATCCAGAAAAACTTAGATTCTCAAGTGCACTTAGAACTTCAGCAACCTTTCCTTTTATTATGCCGATGGTGACATTACCAACAAGTCCACAAATGCAATTAATGGACGCTGGTATCCGAGACAATTATGGAATGAGGGCAGCTTTAAATTACTTATTTGCCAACGAGACATGGATCGAAGAAAATACATCTGGAGTTATCCTTTTATCTATTCGTGATACCAAAAAGATTCTAAAAAATGAGTTTTACCATCACATTTCTCTCACAGATAAACTTACATTACCATTCGGAAACATGTACAATAATTTTCCTCGAACACAGGATTTTGATCAAGAACAGATGATAAAAATTGCGCTGTCTCAATTTTCTTCACCAATTCATGTTGTGACTTTTAACCTAAGAGAAAATCAGAAAGATAAAATTTCACTTTCCTGGCACTTGACCAAACAAGAAAAAAACAAAATCAAAAATGCTGTTAATAGTCGTAGAAATCAAAAATCATTAAAAAAACTAGGAGAATTACTAAACCATAGGCTGTAAAAACAAAACCTTCAATATTTCTACTTTAAAATTATCTCGTTATTTTCTCAACATTTTCGACAGATACAACACGGTCAACTTTGCAGTTCTCCGGTTGCATGGCTCTACTTGGTATCGATTGAAATGAAATTTTGATTCCTTCTTTCTTAAAATCATTGCCAAGGTTTACAGGATATAAACGCATCTCCACACCATCAATTTGGGTAGAAATAATTGCTCCACAAGCACTCTCAAGATGAACAACTCCAATTTGTATACCTTTTATTGAATCTAGTTCTTGACTCGCTTTTTTGCTTGAAGCGCAAGAGATGAATAGGAATCCCGCAAAGATATATGTGAACTTTATCATTAAAACTGTTTTCGACGAACTTATAAATTTCATGCCAATATCAGCGTTTGTAGTTCAAAAAAAAAGAGGCTTTTTTCAAAGCCTCCTCTTTTTCTTTAACCTGTAGATGTTAAAAAATTGATCCGTTAGAGTAAGAACGCTAAACCTACAGAAAGGTTTCACTTTTTCATCAAAAATCGCTCTAATTAACATTTATGCCTTAATAACATGAACCGATTGCACTAAAAATCATGATAGAACTAGTCTACATTTGTTTTGAATGAAAGATGAAAACTCCATATTAGCATTAATCAAATTGATTGACGATCCCGACGAGGCAATTTTCGAGCACGTGCGTGACAAACTCTTGTCTTATGGAGCAGAAGCTATTCCTTTCTTAGAAAATTCTTGGGAAACAGAAGAACACTTTGGCCTTTTGTTTCAAAATCGCATCGAAGGGATTATTCATGAAATCCAATTCGATGAGGTAAAATTACAGTTAGAACAATGGTATCAATCTTCAGATAAAGATCTTGTTAGAGGTGCGATTATCATAGCGCGTTATCAATATCCAGGCCTACAAGAGGAGTTGATTCATGAAGCAATACAGCAAATTCGCAAAGATGTTTGGTTAGAACTGAACAATAAGCAAACTGCTTTTGAAAAAATAAAGATCTTCAACAAGATTTTTTTTGGAACACACCATTTTCATGGAGACGCTAAAAATTTTCATTCCCCAATGAATTCATTTATCAATACGGTAATGGAATCAAGAAAGGGAAATCCGCTGAGTTTGTCCTTAATTTATAGCATTGTTGCTCAATCTTTGGACATTCCCGTTTTCGGAGTAAACCTTCCTAATCATTTTATTCTCGCCTATCTCGATGAAAATGGTTCATCCTTGTTTATACCAGATAAAAATGAGTATGGTGTACTTTTTTATGTCAACCCATTTTCGAAAGGAAGTATTTTAGATGCCAATTCAATCAAAGAATTTTTAGATGGCCTTCATTTACCGCACAACCGTGAGTATTTTGAACCATGCTCAAATAGCGCCATAATGAGACGGATGCTTACAAATTTGATTGCGTCTTTTCAACAAGTCGGAAACCTGGAGAAAGTGAATGAATTGACGATTCTCCGATCTTTACTCGATTAATTAACGAATTTCAAATTCTACATTCATTCTTTTAAGTTCCTTAAAAAGATGATTGTTTGGATCAATTCGCACTGTCTTTGAAGGCATTCGCACTTCTACTCCATCTAATGGATCATAAACTGTAAAATGCAATTCACATTTTCCTGAATTCTCAATGAAAAGCTTGTTAAGGTCCATGACCATCATATGATCTAACGACTTTGTTGACATTTTCAAATGAATACTATTTGCTTTTGTCTCCCTCAAATTCTGCAGCAATTCCATCGAATGCAAAACAAATTCTAGTTCACTTCTCCTTGGTGGAATCTCAATGCGACCTTTCATTGCGATAAAAGTTCCTGGCTGCATGAAATGCTTGAATTTTAGATAATTTTCCCTCCAAAGAAACATTTTAAATGAGTCTGAATAATCTTCAATCTGAATCGTACCAAAAGGGTCGCCATTCTTTGTAATGCGATGTTCGACTTCTGAAATAGTTGCTGCAATCATCAAATCTTTGCCACGATGCTGTTCCATCTCGTTCAGCATTCCTATGCTACCATTGCAAAATGATTCTATTTCAACACGAAAATCATCCAATGGATGACCAGAAATAAAAATACCAACAACCTCTTTTTCCTTGTTCAGCTTGTAAATACTTCCCCATTCCTCAGCTTTAGGAATTTCCGGTTCGGGTTGTTTAACTGTTTCTCCAGGGAGATCGAAAATGGTTGTTTGAGAAGAAGACTCACTTTCTTGAAAAGAAGAACCATATTTCGTGACATTTTCAAGGAAAATTTTTCCATTGTTGTCTTCCTTAAAATATTGTGCGCGGTGAACACCTTTAAAAGAATCAAAACCACCAGCATATGCAAGGCTTTCGAATGCCTTTTTATTGCATAAACGTAAGTTTATTCGTTTTGCCATATCAAAAATCGACTCATAGAATCCACTTTCTTTTCTTTCAGAAATAATCGCTTCAACCGGACCGCTTCCAAGACCTTTAATCGCACCAAGACCAAAACGAACAGCGCCCTCCTTGTTCACAGTAAAATGATAATTCGATTCATTCACATCTGGTCCAAGTACAACAAGTCCCATGCGCTTACATTCCTCCATGAAAAATGAAACCTGTTTGATATCGTTCATATTGTTGGAAAGCACAGAAGCCATATACTCAGCAGGATAATTCGCTTTAAGATAAGCAGTTTGGTATGCAATCCAAGCATAACAAGTAGAATGTGATTTATTAAATGCGTAAGATGCAAATGCCTCCCAATCTTTCCAAATTTTCTCTAGTTTTTCAGCATCATGGCCTTTTTCTGCTCCACCTGCAACAAATAAAGGCTTCATTTTATCAAGCACTTCCTTTTGCTTTTTCCCCATTGCCTTTCTTAGCGTATCAGCCTCACCTTTCGTAAAACCAGCCAATTTCTGAGAAAGAAGCATTACTTGCTCTTGATAGACAGTAATACCGTAAGTTTCCTTTAGGAATTCTTCGCAATCGTCCAAATCATAAACAATTTCTTCATCTCCAAGTTTTCTTTTGATGAAGGAAGGAATGTATTCAAGTGGTCCTGGGCGGTACAAGGCATTCATTGCAATTAAATCCGCAAAAACTGTTGGTTTTAACTCGCGCATGTATTTCTGCATACCTGCTGATTCATATTGGAAAATACCTATCGTTTCACCGCGTTGGAACAACTCATATGTTTTTAAATCATCAATTGGAAAATTATCTGGATCTAATTCAATTCCAACCGTTTCACGAATATTTTTAACAGCATCTTTAATCAACGTCAAAGTCTTCAACCCCAAGAAATCCATTTTGAGCAATCCAGCAGATTCAGCCACGGAATTGTCGTATTGTGTGCAATACATCTCAGAATCTTTAGCAGTTGCAACAGGCACAAAATTGGTAATGTCATCAGGAGTGATAATTACACCACAAGCGTGAATCCCTGTATTACGGACAGATCCCTCTAGTTGAAGTGCTTGTTTCACGACCTTAGCTTCCAAATTATTTCCATCTGCAATGGCTTTCAGTTGCTTTGCTCGCGAAATATCATCTTGGTTGTTCTTCAGTTTATCAGCCAGCTCAGGATCACTCAACTTAAAGAGTTTACCTAGGGAAATATCTGGAACCAATTTCGCAATTCGATCCGCATCAGGCAAAGGCAAATCTAACACTCGCGCTGTATCACGAATAGATGATTTTGCGGCCATTGTGCCGTAAGTTATAATT
>JBKDKG010000305.1:0-5566 GCA_046345095.1 Flavobacteriia bacterium
ATAGTATCACATGACACTATCAGATTAATCGTCCTCCCCAAACTATCACTTAAGAATTACTAAAATTTCCTCAAAAAAAATCCCGATCATTTCAATGACCGGGATGTATGCGAACGTTACGTTAGTTCTTAATTCGCCAACAACTTATGCGAAGGCGCAAATTTTGTCAACGTAATTCCTTCCACTGCTTTCGTGTACTCTTCGATTGTTGGAGTTCTACCTAAAATCGTTGATAGAACAACAACTGGCGTTGATGAAAGCAATGATTCACCTTTTTTGCCTTCTGTATCTTCTACCACACGACCCTGGAACAAACGCGTAGATGTTGCCATTACCGTATCTCCTTTTTCCGCTTTCTCCTGGTTACCCATACACAAGTTGCAACCCGGACGCTCTAAGTACAGCATGTTTTCATATTTCGTGCGTGCTTCACCTTTTGGTGCGCTATCGTCGAATTCGAAACCAGAGTATTTTTGCAATACTTCCCAATCACCTTCTGCTTTCAACTCATCCACAATGTTATACGTTGGAGGAGCAACCACTAATGGCGCCTTGAATTCCACTTTGCCTTTTTGTGCCTCCACATTCTTCAGCATTTGAGCAAGGATCTTCATATCGCCTTTGTGCACCATGCACGAACCAATGAATCCAAGATCCACTTGTTTTGTTCCTCCGTAGAAAGAAAGCGGACGGATCGTATCGTGCGTGTAGCGCTTGGAAACGTCTTTGTTGTTCACATCCGGGTCAGCGATCATTGGTTCAGCGATCTGATCCAAGTCCACTTCTACTTCTGCATAATATTTTGCTGATGCATCTGGTGTCAACGCTGGTTTATCACCCGACTGAATTTCAGCTATGCGTTTATTTGCTTTATCGATCAAGCCTTGTAACACTTGATTTTTATTGTCCATTCCTTTATTGATCATGATCTGGATGCGACTTTTCGCAATTTCCAAAGATTCGATCAAGGTAGCATCTTCTGAAATACAGATAGATGCTTTCGCTTTCATTTCTGCTGTCCAGTCCGTGAAGGTAAATGCCTGATCTGCAGTTAAGGTACCAATGTGCACCTCAATCACACGGCCCTGGAATACATTCTCTCCTCCAAATTTCTGAAGCATTTGAGCCTGAGTAGCATGCACCACATCACGGAAATCCATGTAGCTTTTCATGCTTCCTTTAAAGGTTACTTTCACCGATTCGGGGATTGGCATGGATGCCTCACCCGTAGCTAAAGCAAGTGCAACAGTTCCTGAATCGGCACCGAAGGCAACACCTTTCGACATACGCGTGTGCGAGTCACCACCAATGATGATCGCCCAATCGTCGATCGTAATATCGTTCAATACCTTGTGGATTACATCAGTCATGGAATGGTACACGCCTTTCGGGTCCCGTGCGGTGATCAAACCGAACTCATTCATGAACTTCATCAATTTCGGTATGTTCGCTTGCGCTTTCTTGTCCCAAACAGATGCCGTGTGACACCCGGATTGGTATGCACCGTCTACGATCGGAGAAATTACCGTTGCCGCCATGGACTCCAATTCTTGCGCGGTCATCAAACCTGTCGTATCCTGCGAACCAACGATGTTGACCGTTACACGAACATCAGATCCAGCGTGCAATACTTTTCCTGGTGTATTTCCAACAGCGTTTCGATTGAAGATTTTCTCTACTGCTGTTAATCCTTGTCCATCATTTGAAATTTCTTTCGAAGGAGCAAATACCGTTGGAATATTAATTCCTAATACTTTACAAGCAAAGGTTTGAATTTTTTTACCGAAAACGATTGCGTAAGAACCACCCGCTTTGATGAATTCCATTTTTTGTGGCGTCAATGCTTTCGAAATATCAATCAACTCTTGATCACCGTTGTATAATTTTTTTGTTTTTGTATTGATGGTTAAAACAGTTCCAGTCGCCACGTCGTATTTGTGTTCTAAAACAGCTTCTCCATTTTCATCGCGTACTAAATTTCCTTCAGCATCCGTCTTTTTCACCCAGTTTTTCAGGTCAAGACCGATACCACCCGTTACATCCACCGTTGTTAAGAAGATTGGAGAAATTCCGTTTGTTCCCCCAACGATTGGTGCGATGTTTACGAAAGGTACGTAAGGACTCGCTTGTTTTCCTGTCCACAAAGCCACGTTGTTTACACCCGACATACGCGAAGATCCAACACCCATTGTTCCTTTTTCAGCAATTAGCATTACACTTTTATCTGGATGTTGTGCCCGAAGCGCTGTAATTTCAGCTTGTGCTTCTGGTGTAATCATACATTTACCATGCAATTCACGGTCTGAACGCGAGTGTGCTTGGTTTCCTGGAGACAATAAATCTGTAGAGATATCCCCTTCGCCAGCGATGTAGGTTACAATTTTAATTTCTTCAGGAACATCTGGTAATTTTGTAAAGAACTCAGCTTTTGAATAACTTTCCAGAATATCTTTTGCGAAAACGTTCCCTGCTTCATACGCCACTTTCAAACGATCGGCATCTGCATCGTATAAATAAACTTGTGTTTTCAATACTTCAGCAGCATGGTGAGCAACCTCTTCATTACTTCCCAACGCAAGATCAAGCAAAACCCCAATTGAAGGTCCACCTTTCATGTGCGACAATAATTCAAGCGCGAAAGTTGGTGTTATTTCAGCTACGTTCTCTTCACCAAGAATAATTTGTTTCAAGAAATGTGCTTTGGCACCAGCCGCAGGAGTAGTCCCGGGCAATGTGTTATAAATAAAGAACTTTAATGAATCAGCACGGTAAGCATTGCTCGTATCCTTGATTTGCGAAATAAGGTGGTTTACTAATTCAGCACTGTCAATTGGTTTTGGGTGAAGCCCTTGTGCTTTTCTCTCTTCAATTTCATTAAGGTATTCCTGATAATTGCTCATACTAGAAATTTATCTGTTTAACGGGTAAAACGATGAACTTCGGACAGGAGCTACACACATGAAGTGGACAACATTCATTCCTGTCTTCTGCATGACAAATTTAAGAAAACAATAGTATTCGAATGAAAGAAATTAGGAAGAATGTTAATGTAATTTTGGATCCCTAGAGTGAAAAGATTACTAAAACCTTTCAAAGCATGTATTAAAGAAATTTAAATTCATTCTTCCTATTGTGCTTCCAAAAAAAATAATTTCCTATCTTTGCACCCCGCTAAGCATGGCTGTGCGGAAAATTAGTATTAATAACAAATAGTTTAATTATGAATTCTTACGAAACTGTTTTCATTTTAACTCCCGTTTTGTCTGACGATCAGGCAAAGGAAGCAGTGCAGAAATTCGAAGGCGAAATTACGTCATTGGGTGGAAAACTTAAGCACTCTGAGAGCTGGGGATTGCGCAAATTAGCGTACCCTATCCAAAAAAAATCAACTGGGTTTTATTTCCTTGTTGAATTCCAAGCTGAAGGTAATGCGGTTGCAGGACTTGAGCTTTCTATGAAGCGTGATGAGCGTGTAATGCGTTTCCTTACTGTGAAAATGGAAAAAGACCATGTAGCTTATGCTGAAAAAAGAAGAGCGAAGCTAGGTGAAAAGAAATCTGCTCCAGCAGAAGCTTAATCATTAACCTTAAATTAGAAAGACAATGTCACAAAATGATATTCGCTATTTGACTCCGATTAACATCGAGATCAGAAAAGACAAATACTGCCGTTTCAAGAAGAGCGGAATTAAATTCATCGATTACAAGGATGCTAGCTTCCTTTTGAAATTGGTGAACGAACAAGGAAAGATCCTTCCACGTCGTATTACAGGAACTTCTGCTAAATACCAGAAGAAAGTGAACAAAGCGATCAAACGTGCTCGTCACATCGCAGTTCTTCCTTACGTAGGCGATATGTTGAAATAAATCGATTGTTGAACAGGAAATTTTAGAAAAATGGAAGTAATTCTGAAGAAAAACGTAGACAAATTAGGCTACACAAATGAAATCGTAAATGTGAAGCCTGGATACGGTCGTAACTTTTTGATTCCGCAAGGATATGCTGTTTTGGCTACCGCTTCTGCGAAAAAAGCGCACGAAGAAGTAATGCGTCAAAAAGCACACAAAGAGACTAAATTACTTGCTGAAGCTCAAGAATTGGCAACGAAACTTGAAGCTGTTACAGTAACTATCGTAACTAAAGCAGGTGAAAATGGAAAGATTTTTGGTTCTGTGAACACTGTACAGTTGTCTGAAGCATTGAAAAAAGAAGGTTTCGACATTGACCGTAAATCTTTGAAAATCAAAGATGAGCCAATTAAAGAAGTTGGAACATTTGAAGCTGAAGCAAACCTTCACAAAGGTGTTAAGCCAGTTTTCAAATTTGAAGTTGTTGGTGAATAATTCTCACCTCAAAACATATTGAAAAGATCCCGGACTTAGTTCGGGATTTTTTTTGCTTAAATTTGAACGATTTCGATGACGAACGAAGAATGAAAGTCCTTTTCTACTTATTAATTATCTTTCTTTTTGTTTCTTGTAAAAATGAAAATCAAAAAGAACGCGCATCGACTAATCTTGAAGAAATGTCCTATGCTGAAACAATCTCTATTCAAAGATTAGCAGAAGGAACTAAAGTCGTCATTACCGACCCTGATAATGGAAATCAATGGAAGTATTTATTGCAAGCAAAGCGTCCTGAGAAAATAAACAAAGATGAAGTTTGGATTAAAACACCCATTCAATCGATTGTAGCGCTCAGCGGAACAGATATAGGTATGCTCTCCAAAATAGGTGGGATAACGCTCATCAAAGGAATTGCAAATTCAAATTACATCTTTTCGGATAAACTCAAGAATTTTATCAAACTTGGTAAAGTAACCTCTTTTGGAGGAGACGAATCAGTTTCATTCGAAAAAATTGTTCAATGTAAGCCTACTATTTTAACTTACAGCTGCTTTGGCAAGGAATTTCCACACGCAGATCAATTGCAACAAGCCGGCACAATTTGTATTCCTGTCTTTGACTGGAAAGAAGTCCACCCTCTAGGCAAAGCGGAATGGATCAAACTGTATGGGACATTAACAGGTAAAATTGCACAAGCAGACAACTACTTCAAATCGATAGAATCAGATTACCAAAGACTCCTGAAATTATCCAAAAACTTCTCAAAAAAGCCCAATGTACTTAGCGGAAACATGACAGGAGACATTTGGTTTTGTCCGGCTGGGGAAAGTTATTTCGCTCAACTTATTCACGACGCAGGCGCTAACTACAAGTATAATACAACCAAAGGAACCGGAAGTCTATCACTCTCATTGGAAAAAATAACGTCAGAAAATAAAGATGCTGACTTTTGGATTAACCCAGGAATTGCAACAATAAATGATCTAATTGCTTCCAATCCCAAAGCTGCATATTTCCTGGCCTATAAAAAACGAAATGTCTATTGCTATTCAAAAAACATGAATAAATATTGGGAATTAGCTGCAATTGAACCAAATCACGTGCTTTCAGATCTGATCCAAATCTTTCACCCAGGTATAAAAACAAAACATCCTTTGTACTTTTATTCGCAATTAAACTAATGAATTCGAAAAAGAGACATAGTATATTGTTCATTGGAC
>JBKDKG010000306.1:0-2678 GCA_046345095.1 Flavobacteriia bacterium
CGGTACAATTGCCGAAAACCTATCAGCGCAAAAATCATAATTGGGGTGTAAATCAACCAACCTTTTCGAAAACTGAATAAGGTATTCCAAATGTGTGGAGAAAAGAAATCGAGTCCAACACCAGCATTTTTATAGGTATCATAGATCGGTTTTCCTGTCTTGTAAAACCAATAGCCTGCTTGTGGCAAAGCAATGAATAATGCGGCACTAATCGCAATGTAAAATTGTCTGCGATGACTCTTTATTATTTCCCATTTCGACCGAAAGGAATGCCTGTTTTTTATACCAAATAAGATTGGAAAAAACGCAAAAAGTATTTCACTTGGCTTCACAAGAGCCAAAAGTATCAGTCCAATTGAGATGACTAACAAATTTTTCAATTTGTAATCCAAGTGCCATTGAATGGTATTCCAAATGACAAGCGCAGCAAGCATGAAAAGCACATTCACTGTCTCCAAATTTTTTATGGTCATATGATGCGCGTAGTTTGTTCCAAGAACAATCATGACTAAAACAATCGCTGTTGATCTTTCGTTGGAAAAGTAAAGCATTATTTTTCTTAAATAATACAATCCAATGAATGTATACAACATGCAACCGAATACCAGTGAAATCTGATACGGATCAGAAAATCCATCTTGCGGAAAGCCACCTATGCCCGCTGAGAAATGACCAATAAAAAAGAAAATTGAATAGAATAGGCTCATTCCAAAGAGGAAAAAATACATTGGTTCACCCTTTTCCGTCGTAGAAATTTGATATACTGTACCGCTTAAATGTTTTTCATCATTTAGTTCATCTATCCACGACCTATCATTCAGCAATGGGTCATTGTAAATAAAAGTTGCAGGTAAAGGCAAATAATACCCAAAAACGTCCCAAGTAATTTCTCTGCTTTCACGGTAATTAAGTCTAAAAAAGAAGATGAACAGACAAAGGAGAATAAGTACTAATGAAGAAGGAGAAAAATTACGAAAGCGCCTCATCTGTAATGTTAAATCGATTTTTTTGGAAAAGTAGAAATTCTAATTACTTCCAATCGAAAGATTCACGAAATATTTATTAAAATCTTACCATTTTTGTTGAAAAAGAGAAGAAAAGGAATTGATTTGGATCGAAAATATTTGACTAAATTTGCCTTTTTTCAGCAAAAATGTCTAATCAGGACTTACAGATTACCGTAAAAAATATCTTTTCTGCTTATCTTGAGCAGAATGGCCACCGCAAGACACCTGAACGGTATGCGATACTCGCTGAAATTTACAATTATCAGGGACACTTCGATGTTGAATCGCTTTACCTGAAAATGAAAAATCAGAACTACCGTGTTTCAAGAGCGACACTTTACAATACGATTGATCTATTGTTAGCTTGTCATCTTGTTCGCAAACACCAATTTGGTAAAAACATTGCTCAATTTGAAAAATCTCATGGTTCAAAGCAACATGACCATGTAATTTGTACTGATACGGGCGAGGTAATTGAATTTTGTGATCCACGTATTCAAAACATTAAAGACACCATTGAGGAGTTGTTTGGTGTTACTGTACAGCATCATTCTCTTTACTTCTACGGTGTCAAAAAAGAAAACAATTAGTCAGTGAAATCGTTGGAATTTTTCATATCAACAGATGATCATTTGACTATTGTTCAATTGAAAGGGAAAATTTTGTTTGAAGCAGAACTTGAAACCTTGAATCACGAGTTTCAGGAATTAAATGCCTCAGAAGGAATGAACTGGATAATGGACCTCAGTGAGTTGACACATACAAATTCAACTGGAATAGGTTTTTTAGTGCGCACATTAACAAGATCCAGAGTAAACAATGGTGAACTTGTGCTTTGCGGAGTAAAAGGCAACGTAGAAAAACTTTTTGAAATAGCGAAGATCAATGAAATCTTCACGATATACACCAATGTTTCGGAAGCGAAACAACATTTCAACAAATAACAATGAAAGTAGACGTATTACTAGGTTTGCAATGGGGCGATGAAGGCAAGGGAAAAATTGTCGATGTATTAACGCCACAATATGACATAATCGCTCGTTTCCAGGGAGGCCCAAATGCGGGTCACACCCTCGAATTTGAAGGAATAAAACATGTTTTACATACTATTCCATCTGGCATTTTCAGAAAAGACGTTATCAATCTTGTAGGAAACGGTGTAGTAATTGATCCTGTTATTTTTCAAAAAGAGCTTGAAAAGTTAGCTCCCTTTAATTTGGACATCAAGTCCCGATTGTTGATTTCAAAAAAAGCACACCTTATTCTACCTACTCATCGCTTGCTCGATGCGGCATCTGAAACGGCGAAAGGAAAAAATAAAATAGGTTCTACCTTGAAAGGCATTGGACCGACTTACATGGATAAAACGGGTAGAAATGGTTTACGTGTGGGAGATATCTTCACGGCTCAATTCAAAGAAAAGTACGATGCCTTGGTGGAGAAACATGTAGGTATTTTAAAGCATTACGAAGGGTTTGAATACAATTTGGAAGAATTGGAAGGTCCTTGGATGGAAGGAATTCAAACGTTACGTGAACTTACCGCTGTTGACAGTGAACACTATTTGAATCATGCATTAAAGTCAGGAAAAAAAGTATTGGCAGAAGGTGCTCAAGGTACTATGTTAGATATTGATTTTGGAACATATCCTTTTGTTACATCCTCTAATAC
>JBKDKG010000307.1:0-2745 GCA_046345095.1 Flavobacteriia bacterium
AAAGGCTCTCCCATTCCCATATATACAATATTGGTTAAGGGAGTGTTGTATCTGGTTTCCGCTTGATCTTTTAAATAGACTACTTGATCTACAATTTCTCCCGCACTTAGGTTCCGCATTAATTTTAATCTTCCAGTTGCACAAAAGGTACAGGATAAGCTACATCCTACTTGAGAAGATATGCACGCAGTGGTTCGAGATGAAGTTGGAATTAACACTCCTTCAACAACTTTGCCTTCTCCAACTGAAAAAGCACATTTGATTGTTTTATCCGAACTGATTTGTTGATCGTCCAAATGAATATGATCAATGAAATAATTTTCTTCAAGTTTATTTCTTAAATCTTTACTGAGATTTGACATTTGTTCAAAAGACATTGCGTCTTTCTTCCAAAGCCATTCATAGACCTGTTTGGCACGAAAAGGTTTTTCACCTATGTTTTGCATCGATGACAAAAGTTCTTTCAATGAAAGATTGCGAATATTTTCCTTTTTAATGGCCATTCTGACACAAAGGTAGAGAATAGAACGGATATTTGGATTTAAATGAGTCGTATGTGTTTTGAATTCACAAGCAAGGTTCGGCCGTTTTCCAATTCAACGAGATAGTTTGAAGCCTTTTGTTCAATGATTGCCACCTTCATGCCTTCAGCTAATTTAAAGGTACTTTTCAATCCTTCATCATTTAGAAAGACTGGCGTTTCATTTTTTGTAACGATCCCAAAATATGACTTTTTCAATTGGTCATAAGAGGCGAAAGCGCAAGCAATGGAGGTGATAAGTAGAATAAGCGTACCTGCCCCTAGCAAAAGCATAGGTCTATGCCAAGCTGATTCCTTTTTTAAGACATTGAATAAACAAAAGGCAAACGTCATACTGAGAAATAATGCAAGATAAGACCATGTATTACTTCCAACGGCAATTATAAGTTGTTGCATACCGCTCAAGTGTGGTTGCCATGAATGATTTGACCCCAGTTTTTTGTAGCATAGTTCTAGGTTCATAATGACTTCATTATCCATTGGATTTTGCTTGAGCACTTTTTCATATGCCCATATAGCATCGCCGTATCGTCGGATGTGATAATAGCAGTTCCCTAAATTATAATAGACCGATTCATTTTCTGGATTCGATTCTGCTATTTTTTCAAATGAAAGGATCGCTTGTTGATAGTGTTTATTATTTGCTTGTTGAAGTGCATTGTCATATTCATTTTGGGCTTGTATTCCAAAAACAACGAAAAGCTGCAGTATGCCTAATATTCTTCTCATTGTTTATTGATATTTTGACAAATCTTTTTGGATGATTCGATTAATTCGATGTGATTATTTTCAATACTACCTAATCCAAACCTTCCCGCATCGCATGTTTCAAACCATTGTTTTATTTCTTCTTTTTTCGTTTCGGACAGTTTTTTTTCTGTCAATGTTCTCATGATGAATTGTCGGTTGATTGATTCTTCATAAGTCGCGCTCAATGCGATAGCTATGGATTGTACAAATGCCTTCTCGAGGATAGAATAAAAATCACCAAATTCTTGAGCTTGTAATTTCGTTTTTGCGGTTTCGAAGAGCTCTTCTGTTTCCTTTTTGAAGATTTCCTTTTGTTGATTTTTAGATTTTTTGTGCTCTATTTCGGGTTTCTTTCGCATCCAAATACCGCTAAGAAGAGCAATTAAAATAGGAGCAGAAAGTCCGAACCAGAAAACCCCAGACCCGAAAATGAAATTAGGTTTGTTTTCCTCATTTGTTGAGGCGCGAAGTGGCGCTGGTTCATCTGAAACAAAAGAACTATTGAGTGTTGAACCACTATTTTTTTGAGCCAGTTGAAATTTGTTGTTTTTTGCAACAATTAGTTCATTTGATTCTGTTTTGAGTTGAATATATTTCTCGCTGTCAGGATGAAAATAGGATAGGGTAGTTGCGGGTAAATTGAGTTTACCATGTTGTGTTACTTGAATATTATAGTTATAGGTGACTTTGCCCTCAGCACCTAAAGCACCAAAAACAAAGTCTTCTTTGATTTCGGGATCGCCATAAATCAAAAAACCCTGTGGTAATTTAAGATTTGGTTCTAACAGGTTTTGCAAGTTGCCATTACCAGAAATTTCAAGGCTAAGTGTAAATACGTCGCCTTGCTTGAATTCATCATTTGAAATTGTTCTTTTTATTTTTATGTTGCCCACGCCACCTGTAAAATCTTTAGGAGCATTTCCTGGTAGCGCTTTAACTTCGATAACAGCAGAAGATGAAGTAAGTGGTAAACTTTCGAAACCTCTTAAGAGCAATAGTTTGAAAGGTTCGATTGTGATTTTGCCTTTACCAACAGGGAAAACTACTTTTTTGTCGTATTCGAACGTGAAATAACTTGTTCGACGTATATTCACTTCGTCTACCATTATTCGCTGATTGGATGCGCCAATATCATGCTTGTCAAGCACATCCTCTAAGGTATATTCCTGATAATTTTCTAGATGGGTTGGCGAAAAAAGTGAATACACTTTTGCGTTTAAAAGCAAAGGCTCACCTTCAAAGATGGATTGCTTGGAAGTTTCAATAATCCCAAATGCAGGTTGACGCAATTGTTTAGAAGTGAATTCGTAATTGCTTGTTGGCGGGGTATACTCCTTTTTTATTTGTATACTCGTGGTGTTTGATTTGTAGACTTTGTTTCCTTTTTTTATATAAGCAGGACCAATTGTGTAATTACCTGCTTTTGAAATTGTTCCCGACTGAGAGTGATAGAA
>JBKDKG010000308.1:0-11511 GCA_046345095.1 Flavobacteriia bacterium
CCTGTTTTCGTATAGTTACATTGACCAGCGTCTACATTTACGGTTTGATTTAAAACACAATTAATGATTGGATCTTGTGTATCTGTTACTATTACATTGAACGAGCAAGTTGAAGTGTTTCCATCTTGATCGGATGCTGTCCAGACAACCAATGTGTTTCCAAGGTTGAAAGAAACACCATTTAATGTTGTTCCTGTTCCTGAAGTTGCACCTGAAAGCGCATAGCTCAAAGTTGTATTTGTGCAAAGATCAACTGCTGCAGCGTTCCAAGAGTTGTCGCGCTGAGTGTATGTACATAATCCAGCCTCAACGATAACAGAAGTATCAGTTGTAACGCCGCAACTTGTGAAAATAGGCGATTGTTGATCTTCAACTAATACATTGAAAGAACAAGTTGAGGTGTTGCCGGAATTATCGCTGGCAGTCCAGATTACAAGTGATGTTCCATAGTTGAATTCCACATTGTTTAATGAACTCGTTCCGGTTCCGGAAGTCGCTCCTGAAATTGCGTAGCTCAAAGAAATTGTTCCCGAGCAATTGTCTGTTACTGTTGGAATCCACGTTGCACCATTATGCGTGTAACTGCAATAACCAAAATCGGTTTGCACTGTTGCTGTCCCTAAGACACCGCAACTTACTATTGTCGGAACGGTGCTGTCATTTACTGTAACATTAAATGAGCAAGTGGCTGTATTTCCAGTTGCATCTGTGGCAGTCCAAGTTACTTGAGTCACCCCTTTATTGAATTGAATTCCATTTAGGTTGCTTCCTGATCCACTTGTTGCACCGGACAATGCATAAAGCAATGTGTTTAATTGACAATTGTCAGTTGCTGTTGCATTGAAAGCGATACCGCTTTGGGTGTAAAGACAAGAAGATACGGCTGTTTTTACAATTGTGTCACCTGGACAATTTATGACAGGATCAGTTGTGTCTGCAATTGTCGAAACAGTTAGCGTTGCAGATGCTGTACAAAGTTGCGCATCACTTAACGTTACAGTATAGAATCCCGCAAATAGACTCGTTGGATCTTCTGCAGAAGAAGTATAACCGCTTGGGCCCGTCCAGCTGATTAAATACGGAAGTGTTCCGCCATTTGGAGTTGAATTAATTGCACCATCCTGCGCTCCGTTGCATGAAACTGCAGAAGTCTGAACAGCTGATATTGTTAATAAAGATGGTTGGTTGATGAAAACATCCATTGGTCCGTAATCGCAGCCATTGGCATCTTGAATATTCAAACTATATAGGCCAGAATACAAACTAGTTATATCCTGTAAATTGGAAGTGAAAGAGCTCGGACCTGTCCATGAATATGAATAAGGTAACACGCCTCCAGTGACGGATGCATCAATTGATCCATTAGCGTTCGCATAACAATCAACATCTTCATACGTTGAGCTGGCATTCAGTGCACTCGGTTGAGAAATTCCTGCGCTTGCCGTAAGACTGCAGCCATTTTTATCATTTACCGTTACTGAATAAGTGCCGGGTTCAAGATCAATCAAATCTTCATTATCGGCAATAGGAGTAATTCCTAAAAACCAGGCATATTCATAAGGAAATGTACCCCCAGCAACAGTCAGATCAATAGTTCCATCTCCGGCACTATTGCATGTGATATTTGTAGGTACAAGTGCCAATGATAAAATATTTGGTTGGCCAATCGTGAAGGTCTTTATTGCTGTGCATTTAGATGCATCCGTTACAGATACGCTATAATTGCCAGCGACCAAAGCTGAGAGGGAAGGAGTATTTACTGCTCCATTTGACCAATTGATATCATATGGCGCCGTTCCGTCTACAATAACAAGATCTGCAGTTCCATTGGCTAATCCAAAACAACTTACATGGTTTAAGTTTACACCAAGATAGAAATTATTACAAGGTGGCTCGTTTATGATTATGCTGTCTTCAATCTGACATGAGTTGGCATCGGTGATGGTAACATGATATGTAATTCCTCCAGGCGCTGATGCTAAATTTGTTGCTGTAGCTGTTGTTTGACTGCCTGGAACCCATAAATAGGAATAGCCAGGTGTTCCTCCTGAGACATTTGCAGTTGCAGTGCCATCAGGAACGCCAATCGCACTTGCGTTGGTGTATGTCATGTTATTTGTCAGCACGGAAGGTTGCATGATGACTGCGCTAGCAACATCGATACAACCAAGATCATCTGTTACAGTAACTGTATAATTACCGAAAGAAACTCCAGAAATGCTTTGTGTATTTTGAACTGGAGATGTATTCCAACTGTAAGTATAGGGTGAGGTTCCTCCTGAAACATTTGCAATAGCACTGCCATCTGTCCCATTGAAACAACTCACATCAACAGAAGAAACTGTTGCATTGAAAGAAGAACAACTAGGTTTATTGACAACCACACTACCATTGCTGACACATCCATTGCCATCTTCAACAATTACGGTGTAAATACCGTAGCACAAAGTACTTGTGGTGGAGGCAGAGGTTTCTAAATTGTTCCAAAGATAACTGAAGGTGTTTGTTCCTCCGGAAGCAGAAACTATGGCGTTCCCATCACAACTAATGTCTGTACTCGTATTTGAGCTTGACATAGTTAAAAGGATTGGCGTAGGATTCCCTATAAATACATTTGATGTAGCATTACAACCAAATTGGTCATACGCAGTGACGTTGTAAGTACCAGAGGTGGCAACAAGTGACGCATTGATCGAACCGGTATTCCATAAATAAGTATATGGTGCAGTTCCGCCTGAAGCATTTGCAAAAATAGTTGTGGATCCATCGTGACAAGCTATTGGTGCAGCAGTTGGATTTACTGTAACAATTGGTGAGAAGGTTATCGTCAAAGAATCCATAACATCTTCACAGCCAGCATCGACATTTGTGGCAGTCAAGTAAAGTTTTATACTTCCACTGTTTATCTCTGAGGGTGTTGGATTGTAGGCAGCGACAAGATTATTACCTGGGCTGAATGTTCCTGCTCCACCAGACCATGCTCCCGAAGATGTTGAACTGCTGCCATTCAGATAAACAGTGGGATTACTAGCACATCTCGTTTGATCGCTTCCTGCATTTACCGTTGGCAGAGTTCCTACGGTAACAGGAACTGACATAAAATCATTAGGACAAGTTGGTGAACTGAGTCCATCACCAATTTCGATAGAATAGGTTCCGACTGAACTTACCCAAAGGCTATCATTGGTGTTCAACGTATCGCCCTGGCTGTTGCGCCAGATATAAGTGTAATTGTTATCACCTCCTGAGGCGACGCCAACTAAATCAACACCACTTTCGTTGGAGCAGAAAGACGCTGGATCTGGTGTAACATAGGACGATAATGCTTGCTTCGTATAAATCCTTACGGTATCGCAATTACTGTACGTGCCACAAATAGATGCTTGAGGAGTTCCGCAGATTTCGTAATCTATCCATGCGGGTGTTGCTAATCCAGGACTAAATGAGGGATTGCCGCAATTAATGCAACTTAATAATGAATTAAATGTTCCTCTTGTTGTAATTCCAGAGGAAGAATTGATGGATGTTATTGTAATGTTGTCTAGACCATAAATGTTTAATGGAAGTGAACAACCAACGCGGGTCGTGTCATCATTAGGGAAAATAGGTTGTGGAATCTGTCTAAAAATGTATTTGATCTTATTTTTTCCAGGTTTACTGTAGGTGATTTTAAAAGGCCCTGAACCTGAAATACAAACAGGATTTCCACCTGCGATTTCTGTTCCACAGGCCCCCGGTATATTTAAATCACCACCACTGATGATATTATAAGCACCTGATCCACCTGGATCTGCATAGCCTGGTGCAACTACAATCTCAAACATGGCCACTTGCGGGTGCAGGGTGGCATAAAAGGAAAGGTAGAGGTCCGAATTAGTCGAACCGCAACAATGGCCCTTTCTTTCTACTTCTGGTGTCGTGAATGTTGTGTCCGGACTTCCTGAAAGGTCGAAAGTAAAAAAGGGTACATCTGCATCACACTCGGGTAATTGTGTTTGAGCATAGAGCGGTACGGCGAAAAGCAGAAAACCGATCAGTGTGATCAGTCGCTTTTTGTAAACGTTGAGATTTTTCATACGCAGAGATTTTTGTGATTAAATGCTATTTCAAGCGACTAATCTATTCTCTGGATGGAAGGATGTCCTAGTTTATTCCACAGACCTTTTCGGGAATTAAACCAATGGTGCTGCTGGCTCAATCAGATTTGACGAGCATTCAAGGAATTCTTAAGTAAAATTAGTGGGCTACTAATGTGCGATAATCAGCATTTTGCCTTTGTCCGAACTGTTTGTTTCTTGAACGAAATAAACACCATTTGCAAGATCCGAAACATTTATTTTGAAGATGTTTGAACTGGTGCTCAGGCTTTTCAATACCTTGCCTTGTAGATCACAAATGACAAAGGAATTGTTGCTGTTTCCTGGCGTTTCAATTGTCACCTCGTTACTGCTTGGATTTGGATAAACACTAAATTTGGGTGATGATTTTAATTCGTCAATTCCCAAAATGCAATAATCAGCTATTTGAGTTGCAACAGCGTTTCGACGGTTGTTGATGAAGGACTTTAATCCTGCAATGTTTTCGCCGCCGGGAGTTCCAGGTACATTGATGGTATTCGAAAGATTGTCTTCAAATTGCTGATTGGTGAAAAATTTGTTGGGATCGGCATAGACTGATGGACGGATGAGGTTGGCCAAAGAATCAATGCGATGGTACAATCCGGCAGGACTGAAATTGAAATCCAAATAGGTGCAAATAACATTTTCGTACATGGCATAATACGTTGAATCGGCCATGAGTTTCTCTATCAAAGGACGGTTGCCTGAAGGTGGACTGAAATAATTCATGTTCATCTGTTCGAGCTGCGATACAGACATTCCCATGTTGAAATTTCCAAATGCTTCATTGGCATCCCACGAAATGAATTTGAATTGGGAGGTCAAAGAATCGTGGTACAGGTAATAATTGTGTCCGCTTCCAATGTATGAATCCAGGTTTGCGAATAGGTTGTGAGCAGCCCATGTTTTGATAAAATTTTCACTGTCGAAAATGGGGTTGAGTGCCTCATGCAAATTGCCAGGTGTATTGTTCAACGTGTTAATGAATGTGATGAGATCCGTCCAGTCGTTTAAAGATTCATTCAGTTTGAGTTCGTATTTTGGCTCGTAAAGGGATTGTTGTGCCCCCAACCATTTTAAATCACCAGAAGGGTCACCTTTGAATAAATTTCCTTTGTCATCTTGAAAAGCATTGCTCAAAAAAGTTTTATCTATTTCTTCCACGGTGGTGTACAATCCCCACAATTGATCATTGATGTACACATTGGCAAAGTGCGCTCGCGGGGCGTAACAACCGTTTGCATTTAGAAAATCGAACATGAGTTTTTCACGCAGCAGGGTAGGGTCTTTGAATGCATTGTTTAGGTTGAGTTTTTTCAAACCATCATAATTCTGAGCATTGACAAATTCATTGAAGTCCAGTTTGAATGATTTCTTTACACTTGTGCTGTTGTAAGAGGAATTGCCTTTCATTTTTACGCCGCAATCAGCGAGTAAAATCCCATCAATTTCAATGTCGGCTTTAATGTAAAAATCACCGGCATAACTATCGATTAAGGAATCCCAATAGGCATTTTGATGAAAGGTCAGACGGATTTCGTGAATGTTCTGATACGCATGAAAATTCGCACCTTCGTTTTGGGCATGTAAGAGGAAGAATTGAAAAAATAGTAAGAGCGCAAGAAAATGTTTCATGATCAAGTATTTTAATTAAATGTAAGGATTTTTTTGTTGTTAGGGCAGTTCTGCTAGCAATTGAACAGCAGGAATGTCTGCTGCGGCCCATTTCAAGTCGCTCAGTTCATTCTTTTGCAGCCATTGAAAGTTGATGTGTTCACTCAAAGTTGGTTGTTTGTCTGTGGTTCGACAGAGGAAGAAATGGATGATGATTTTAAAATCTGGATAAGTATGATGATGGGTCAGAAGCCTTGATTCGATGGTGATGTGCATTGAAAGTTCTTCCATTATTTCGCGCTTCAAAGCAATTTCAAGTGTTTCGCCAGGGTTGACTTTTCCTCCTGGAAATTCATAGTTGAAGGAGGTGTAAGCGTATTTCGTTTCACCCTTTTGCAGACAAAGTATTTTGTCATTTTCATGAATAACTGCTGCGACAACTTCTACCTCTTTCATCTCGAAAACTATTGAAAATTATTGGCGCATGTTGTCTTTAATGTTCTTCACAGGATCCTCCATGTTTCGCAATTCATCCACCACAGAAGAACTGTTTTTCTTCAGAAATTCCTTCAGGATATAATTGTAGTATTGTTCCTTGTTTTGAAGAAACTCATTCAATTCGAAGGTTTGATCATCCCGGTTTAGAATGGTAAGGTTGATAAAGTCTTCAGCAACGGCTAAACGCATCGAATTCAGCAAGATATCGTTGTATTTGTCGATTAAAGATTTGATTTTTTGTTGCTGATCTTCTGTCATTTTTTCTTTTTTTCAAAGGTAAAGAATTGTGATCTTGGTCTGAGAAATAGATGTTAACACTTTGCACTCTGCCAATTGAAAAGGAGGTATTCATTGATAAAAAAAGTTTTCAACTGTTATTTTTCATACTGCTTTAAGTTTTAGAAAAAGGAACTGTTCGAAAATACATTCAAAAAAGTGGTTACTGCAATAACCTCGGATAAAAGAACTTTTTGGTGCAATTCCTCAATCGATTTATTCACTAAAACGCATGTATATGAAAACATTCATTCTCCAGCTTGTTTCGCTCATGGCACTGATCATTTTTTTAATGGGCTCATGTCACGTGAGGTAGATGACAAAAACGTGCGATCTCACTTAAACTGTACGTTCTCTTTTTGGGCTTAAATGTTGGATTTAAGTCTTCTTTAAAAAGTACGTCGAAGATATTCTCTTGCTTTAACAGCGGATGTGATCTAGCGAAACTACTCTTCTTCCTGGTTTGCTTTCTTCGATTTTCGGTACAAATAACTGTCGTAGATGAATCGTTTGGCGAAGCGCACTTGCTTATCGGAATTGATGAGCTTTTTAAAAACATTGGCATTGACTCCAAAATATTCGTAGGTTGAACCATCGGTAAATGTGATTTCGAGAAGCAGACCTTTGTGTTTAAAGTCAGCAATGCCACATGTCATAATTGTATTTTGGTATTCAGGTAAATTACTTGCTTTTGTTTCAGGTGCTATACTTACAAGGAAATGATATCCGTCCACAACCTGTCTCCCCATAAAAGTTGCTTCTTCTTTCAGCGGGTCGTCATCTTGAAACTTATCAGGATGCCATTGTTTTACTAGTTTTCTGTAAGTCTGTTTTAAAGTGGAGAGTTCGATTTCGTCTTCAATCTGAAATAATTTTTTGTATTCATTGATGCGTTTCATAGACAGGTTTCTCAGATTGAAAATTAAAGATATTTTGAAATGCAAGATTACATCAAAATCTCAAGGTTAAATAGGGTAATGCCTTATTTCTTTTTTCGAAAGCCTAAAATGAGGGGTTGAGTTGACTTTTTACGCGCAATGCTGTTTGAAAAAACTTAATGTGGAGGACTGTGATTGTTTTACATGGAGTTACTCGAAAAAAGGGGATCAACTAAGTTTCGATGCTATCTTATTCGCAAGTAATTCCCTTCAACAAAAAATCATTCCTTAGTTTCTAGTACATTCGTCTTTAAAATTAGAAGCCATCAAAGTAAGCATTGTTTTACCCTTCAAGAATGCCGCGCTATACCTAACGGAGTGCATTGAATCGATATGTGCTCAAAGTCACCAGGACTGGGAACTCATCGCAATCGATGATCATTCCTCCGATCAATCGAGGGCCATTGTTGAAGGCTTTCTAGATCCACGAATAGTTGTATATGAGAACGAAGGGGAGGGCATACTTCCAGCCTTGCGAAGCGCTCATAAATACATTGCTGGAGACTTCGTGACCCGAATGGATGCCGATGATATTATGCCACCTCATAAATTAGAAACCTTACTAGAAATTCTTCTAAGCGAGCAAAAAGGTACGGTTGCAACAGGCAAAGTGCAGTACTTTTCAGAAAGCGAAATTACATTCGGCTATCAGGAATATGAAAACTGGCTGAACAAGACGGCTAGCGAAAATTCTTTCTACAAGCAGATTTACCGAGAATGTGTGGTGGCGTCGCCAAATTGGATGATGCATCGATCGGATTTTGATGCGATGGAAGGCTTTACACGACTTCAGTATCCCGAAGATTATGACATGGTTTTTCAATGGCGAAAGAAGGGATTTGTTATCAAAGCATGTGACGCGTGCACCCATTTGTGGCGTGAACATTCCCATCGTACGAGCAGAAATTCTGACGTATACCAGCAGGAGAGTTTTTTTAGGCTCAAGTTGGTATATTTTTTAGAGGAATTTCAGGGTCAAAATCTCTACTTAATTGGGACAGAACAGAAAGGTGTTTTAATCGCCAAAATGCTTCAGTCTCAAAATGTTTCCTTTCGATGGTTTGCGCAAGATCCAGCGCTCATTGGAAAAAAGAAACGAGAGGTTGTACTAGAAAATATCACGGCTTTGCCCCAAAACGGCATCTGTATTTTATCTGTTTATCCCAAAGATAAAGCGCGCGAGGAGCTTGTCGAGTTCATCCATTCTCGAAGTTATGTCATTGGTGAAACAGCGCATTTTTTTTAGAGGGGGGTGAATATTCTCTGATTTCAACGCATATTTCTCAATAGATCCTTCAATCTGCAGATAGGTTTTGGAGGAAATCTTGATCCACCCGCCTTTATCATAATACCAAGGTGTGGTATAGCTGAACTCACCGCTCGTAGGTATGGAATATTAGCGACTTAAAATGCATATTGATTTAATTTGAATAGGAGAGGGTTTAACAAATTGACTATCATTTTTTCAATTCATCTTTGCTTAAAGTTAACTTCAATTCAGCTTGGATGTAACTGCAATTCAACATCAAGTCAAATTGATACTAGTGCGGAAATTGCAACTGGCGCAGTGTATGTAAGGAATTAAAAATTTATTTAAAAATAAAAATCTCGCCTCACTCTTCTATTAGGGCAAAAGGCTATTTCAGCACCTCAACTCCTTCCTTCATCTTCAATACAATCCCGTAATAATTAAAATCATTTGGCGTTGGTTTCTCGGCTTCGATCATGTTCAGCGTGCTATCCTTTTGTGGAATTGGTTCAAAATACAAGGTGAAGAACTGCCAATCTTCGGTAGATTCAAAGTTGATTCGTTTGGGAGCTACAGCAATTCCTGCCGCATTTTTCAACTCATATTTCTCGTTGGATCCTTCGATCTGCAGGTAGGTTTTGGAGGAAATCTTGATCCATCCGCCTTTATCATAATACCAAGGTGTGGTATAGCCGAAATCGATGCGGGTAAAATCTTTTGAAATCAATATCCTAAGGACTTTTGGATTTTTTTTTGGCGTATCCAGTTCGGGAATTTCAAAAAGTAGGGTTTCGTTCTTCACAGACATGTTATTTCAGATTTTCGGTGAATTCAATGAGCCATTCAGGTGTTAAGATTTTCACGTGACGCCCGTATGACAAAAAGAGACGTGTGAGTTCGAGGGTAGGAATTAGGTGCAACGATATGGAGGAAAACCCATCCGGATCTTTCTTGATCTTCTGGCTCTCATGAATGGGGTAGGCCTGAAAATATTCTGTTGCAAGGGCACTTGCCTGGATCTTGATCTTTTGCTTCTTTTGTTGTGGAATTGGAAAAACGCCGTAATAATCATGCGTGTTTACTTCCAGTGATTGAGGATCAGGCGAAATGAAGGTTTTTTTCAAAATAAATGGATCAAATACACGATCCAATCCAAAAGTTCTGAGGAGTTTGTGGTTTTCGGAATACCCCATGATGTACCACTTATTGTCAAATTCTTTGATCATGTAAGGGTGTATCGTTACCGACTTGAATGTACGCTTCTTATAGGAATAGTGCACAAACGAAACCGGTTTTTTTTCTCTGCATGCGTTGTAAAATAGATCAAAATGCTCAAAGCCTCGGGCAGCAGGTGGGGTCATTGTATGTAAGATCTGGCGTTTGGCATTTGCTTGAGGAAATTCTTCCAATACCGTCGTGAGGATCTTCTCCATGGCACTATTGAACTTTTCACTCATCTGAGATCTGCCAATATTCCGTATCAGATCGATCGACTCTTTAATTGTATCGATGTCACTTTCACTCAAAGGGATTCCGGATATCGAATAGTTAGGGTCAAGGTATTCATAACCACCTTTTGGGCGGTTGTAATCAATCGGTGCGCTGAATCCATCTGGCGGATCCATGCGCATGCGAGCGATATCCTTTTGTATCGTGTCTGGTGCAGGATCAATACCCAGTTTTTCACGGCAAGCCTCAATGATTTCCTCCATAGTCGGGTAGGGGCGCATGTTGTTTCGTACGAGCATGTCGATTACTTTGTAGCGCCCCAGGGCATTTTTGTTAATAGGCATTCTGTTATTATGATGGTTGATTGGCTTTAAAATTAAAAATATTTTTTACTCCGGATGAAGGATGCGGAGAGGCATTTTAGGTTTGTAAAATAAAATCTATTTAACATGGAAGTACTTATCGAAAAATTAATTGAAGTTACCCGCGAGACGGGAACACCTAGAATTGTGAAATTGTGGAACCCAGGAGCATTGGACCACAAATTACATCATCGTATGGCAAGTATTGAACGAACCGATGAGCACACACGCATCGACTTCATCTATCGTGCTCCAGACTGCTACATCAATGGAGGTTGGATCCAAATGGAAGGTACAGCGTATATTTCGCCTGTGGGATCTGGAACGAAATACAGTTTAATCCAAGCAATCAACATTCCGATTGCGCCCGTGAAGCACTATTTCAAGAGAAAAGGTGAGTTTCATACCTATACATTGATCTTTCCTGCATTGCCTGCAACTACTCAAAAGATAGACATTATTGAAAAAGAAGCGCCGGGAACCTATTTCAATTTCTATGGGGTAGATTTTTCCAAATGGATGTCGGTTCCCCATCCGGCGTATGCGTCCCATCCGGCGTATGCGGGATCGTGTAATAATTGATTGCTATGAAACAGACGATCAATCAAATAGAGGTAAATCTGCTAAGAACCTATGCCGAATGCTGGAATACGTTGGATGTGAGCAAACTTGAACCGCTTCTGGCAGAAGGTGTGGTTTACGATTCACAATGGGTGGTGGAGTCCATCCAAGGAAAGCATGCATTTCTGAATTACTTTTCAGGTAAACTGTCTACCCTCAAAGGTTCAATTGCACAAACACAGCTCAGCGCTGAACTTCGGGTGGTGATCAATTACCTTGGTTTTACTCGAAAACCTTGCCTTGAGATAACACAGCGAAATGGTCAAGACACGACTCAAGTTCATCTTTTGATTCAGGAATTGAATGGAAAGATCGCAAAGATTGACTTGTGTTTTATTCCCTGTCATTTCATCATTTTTCCGGAAAATTAGTGTTATGAAGTACCT
>JBKDKG010000309.1:0-6239 GCA_046345095.1 Flavobacteriia bacterium
CTCCTGTACCGACTTTTTTATTCATTTTTGAGGAAGCAAATTCAACAATCTTTATGTTAACCAATGAAATAGAATCGCATTGAGCAATTACTGTATTCAGAAATAGCACACTGAAAATGATCAAAAAATAATTTCTCATGTCCATAAAACGCATGATGTTCTGAAAAGTAACAATTACTTTGCTGCAGCTTCAAGAATTCGTTTCACTTTGTTTCGTTCGACCTTTAAAATTGGATCTGAAAAAAGTGAGTCCTCATCCATTTGAAATTTTGAAGTACCAGAAAAATGGATGGCATCTGGTTTTACTTCCTTTATGATCTTGGAAATATTCGCAGCATTCACTCCTCCTCCAGCCATAATCTGTATTCGATCAGCACTGTAGTTTACCATTTGACGAAGAATTGGAATTCCAATTTCTGCATTGCTGGCCATACCACTCGAAAGCAATCTATGCACACCATGTTCGATTAATAAATCGATTGAGCGTTTCCAGTCTATAGAATCGTCAAAAGCACGATGAAAAGTCACTTCCATTCCTTTTGATTTCTTCATTATGTTATTCAAAAAGTAACGATCAATTTCACCTGCGCTATTTAACGCTCCAATAACAACACCTTTTGCTCCCATTTCTTTGCAGTTAAGAACATCCCGCAAAATCACCTCATGTTCGCTTTCGTCGTATGTAAAATTTCCTGGTCTAGGACGTATTAAAACATGGGTTTCTATACCGCAAGCTATTGCATATTCAATCATTCCATTCGAAGGTGTGGTCCCACCTTGTTCAAGATTTTGACACAATTCAATTCTATCGAATCCAAACTCACCTGCCACTTTTATTGCTTCAATCGTTGCAGCACACAATTCAAATCTCATTCGTAGTTCAATATTATTTCATCCATGAATATCCACGGAATATTGCCTGCACCTGGCTGATTATCTGGGATTTTTTCCACAGCATCAATTTGTACTTTGACATATCTTCCTTTCCGTTCAATTACAGTAGAAAAAGGTAATGTTTTTTTTGATTCAACATTTTGTTCTTTCAAATTTATTGCTGATTGCTTGCATTCTTTCCATTTTTCACCATCCCTAGAAATAAAAATATGCACAGAAGTTGGCATCAAAATCCAAGCACTTGGATCTTCCAGAAAACTCAATTCTAAATCATGAATTTTTGTTTTATTCCCAGCATCAATTGTAAAAATGATTTGATTTGTATTGAATCCTGCCCACTCATTTCCTTTCCAAGGTCGAGTACCCAGAATTCCATCCACTAGTGTTAAATCACCACCGCTGTTGTATTTCTCAGAAGGGGGTGTTAAATAAGAGATGTTTAAACCGATTGCAGGATGTGCCAAAATTTTAAAATTGGAGGGCGCCTCAAGCATATCTGATTTGACCTTAAAATTAAAATCTATAATTCCTCCCTTTTCACGTTTTACAAAAATTGTATCCTGACGACCTACATTACTTTTCGTCTTTTCGGGAATCATTTTAAGGTTCCTCTGACTTTTTGTTGTTTCTAAATTCAGTTTTGAAGTTGCCTCACCTCCCTTAAAATGAATACTTAAACCATTAACATTCTTTTTAACTTCCATTTCTGGATAGAACATCGCACGGGAGAAATTCACGTTTTTTGATTCCAAGAATTGCATGTGGTAATCAATAAAAGTTCGTTTGAAGGCTTCAAAATCAGGTTTATTGTTGCACCACAAGACTTGAGCAAGTGCCAATGCTCTTGGATATGACATATATTCAAGTTTCTTCATATCAGGAATGTACTCTGTCCAAAGGTTCGCCTGTGCGCCAAGTATATATCCAGCTTCCTCTTGACTCAATCCGTCGGGTATTGGATTAAATTCATATACTTTTTGAAGTGAAGTATATCCGCCAATTGCCAAAGGTTCGTTTGGACTTTTACTCTGATAATGATCAAAATAACAGTGGGAACCAGGTGACATGACCACATTGTGATGCATTTTTGCCGCTTCTATTCCGCCTTCTGTTCCTCGCCAAGACATAACAGCCGCATTTGTCGATAAACCGCCTTCCAGAATCTCATCCCATCCAATTAATGAGCGACCTTTTGAAGTCAGATAATCGTAAATTCTCCCGATAAACCAACCCTGCAATTCATGTTCGTCCTTCAAGCCATTCTCGCGGATTACAGCTTGGCATTTTTTACATTTTTTCCATCTTGTTTTGGGAGCTTCATCTCCACCAATATGGATATATGTCGACGGAAACAATTGCAGCACTTCATCCAAGACATCTTTCATAAAATCAATTGACGATTCATGTGTGCACAAAATATCATCAAATACACCCCAAAGTCCAGGTACTTCTAACTGTTCACCAGTGCAAGAAAGATTTGGATACGCAGCAAGAAGCGCCCTGCTGTGACCGGGCATTTCTATTTCAGGAACAATTGTAATGTACTTGGCTGCAGCATATTGCACAACATCTTTTATCTCCTCCTGGGTATAAAAGCCTCCATATCTTTTTTTGGTGTATGTTCTGGGAACAGTTGTGTAATGAGCATTCACAGTACTGTCCCTCCAAGCTCCGATTTCAGTAAGTTTTGGATATTTCTTAATTTCAATACGCCATCCCTGATCATCCGTTAAGTGCCAATGAAACACATTGAATTTATAATACGACATTAAATCAATGTATCGCTTTACTTCATCAACTGTGAAAAAGTGTCTACTCACGTCCAAATGCAAGCCTCGCCATTGGAATCGTGGGAAATCCTGAACAAAACATTTTGGAAAAAAATACGTTCCACTTTCTTCATTCATAAGTTGAAAGAGCGATGTTAACGCGTAAAAACAACTTTCTTCTGAACTATACTGAATAATAATTCCGTCATTGATATTGATTGAATAGTAATCCCTTGGGGTATTGAAAACCTTTTTAAATTGAAGTTCTTTTGCAACAGGTGTAAACACAACACGCGTATTCATTTCACGAGTGAACTTTCGGATTAAAAATTCACGGATTGGCTCTGGAATAGCTTGATCATTGATAGCAAGTTGGTTGGAGAATCGAAAGGAACCATCTATTGACTTAAAGACGTTTGGTGTCGGTAGAATTGGACAACTTTCTTGTGCTTTTACTGACATAATTTGGGCAGAAAAACACACCCATAGTACTGATAAACAAATAGTAACTATTTTCACTTTTTCAGTTTATTGAAGGCTTTAGATTTTCTTAATGGAAATTTTTTGAAAAATAAAAAACACCATTAATCCTAAATTACTTAATCCGAGCAACCCTGATTCTGTTACCCATTTCCCAAGGTTTTTACCAAGTAAATCATTTGAATTCAGCGAAAAGCCTGCCATTAATAACACAAAGATACTCCATCTTAACCAACTTGTCTGATTTATTAATTCCTTTAAAAGCAGGAGAATCAATGGTAAACTCAAAATAAAATGCTGTGTATCTGTTTTGAAAAAAGAAGGCGAAAAAGCTAGAAAAAAACACATCCAATCAATAATCGAAAATGTAAAGTTTTTATAGATTGTCCAATACATTACAAAGAAAAATATTAACCCAAACAATAAGGATGGTCCCCACTCCGATTTTATCCTAAAATAGTGATTCGTTAGTGCGCTTAAGGAATCAAATGTTACCTGATATTCGCCGTGCTTCAAAATTGCAATTAACCAAAACTGCCATAATTCCAAATAACTCGTCCATTCAATTACTATAAGAGGAAGTAGCATAAAAAAGCCTGTTGCACTTATGAGTAGAAGAATAAGTTTCCACTTTTTATAAATGAGTAATGGTAAAAAGACAATGATCAAAAATGGTTTTAAAAGCACCAGTAAAGACCAACTCAGGGCTGTCCATTTATCATTTCTTTCTAGCCAAAACAATCCATTTATAAAAAGGAAAAGTAGCAATAGGTTGATATTCCCTAAATGAAATTCTCGCACAAGATGAATTGCAACAAATACAAAGGCAAGCCAAAGAATACCTGAATATTCTTTCAGTTTGTCCTTTTTAATAGGACTGAGTAATTTATGCAAGAACAGAAGCGAAATTAAAAATGCTGAAAATGATAATGCAATATGAATTATCTGAACAGTGAAATAATTCAATTTAGTATATATCCAAAAAAAATAAAGTGTGGGTGGTGGATATTTGAAAAAACCACTTGATAATCCGTAGGGTTTCAAATATGGATTGTTGCCTCTAAAATAATCTGAAGAAGCATCATAGTAAACCTTCAGATCATTCGTCCAAAAACGACCATTTTTGATTTCTACAAGGACCATTAGAATCGTGAAGAGCAATAAAAAGATCCCAAAGATTATGTATCCCAAATACTTCCTTTCAGCTTTTTTTGCCGAAGAATCTTGATTTTTTTCCATTACATATTGCGACGGTACTGTCCACCAACCTCAAAGAGCGCATTCGTAATCTGTCCCAATGAAGAAAATTTACATGTTTCCATCAATTGTTCAAACATGTTCTCGTTTTGAATCGCGGCTTCCTGTACTTTACGAATTGCATTTTCAGCGTTTGCTGAATTGGCACTATGTAAATTCGACAACATTTTAATCTGGTATTGTTTTTCTTCTTCCGTTGCTCGAATTACCTCTTTCGGCAAAACAGTTGGAGAGCCTTTTGAGCTCAAGAAGGTATTTACACCAATAATTGGGAATTCCCCTGTGTGTTTCAGCGTCTCATAGTACAACGATTCCTCTTGAATTTTAGAACGCTGATACATCGTCTCCATCGCGCCAAGTACTCCACCTCTCTCAGTTATTCTATCAAATTCAGTTAAAACTGCCTCTTCGACTAGATCTGTCAATTCTTCAATAATGAACGATCCTTGCAGCGGATTTTCATTTTTCGCCAAGCCAAGTTCTCGGTTGATGATCAACTGAATGGCCATCGCACGACGCACAGACTCCTCGGTTGGCGTAGTTATGGCCTCATCGTAAGCATTTGTGTGCAATGAATTACAATTATCATAAATCGCGTACAAAGCCTGAAGAGTTGTTCGGATATCGTTAAAATCTATTTCTTGTGCGTGCAATGATCTACCCGAAGTTTGAATATGGTATTTCAGCATTTGTGCACGCGCGTTTGCACTGTATTTTTTCGCCAATGCTTTTGCCCAAATACGACGAGCCACGCGGCCTATGACTGCATATTCGGGGTCGATTCCATTCGAGAAAAAGAAGGAAAGATTTGGTCCAAAGTCGTTGATATCCATTCCTCGGCTCATGTAATACTCTACATACGTAAAGCCATTTGCCAGTGTAAATGCCAATTGGGTAATTGGATTTGCTCCGGCCTCAGCAATGTGGTAACCTGAGATGGAAACCGAATAGAAATTTCGCACGCCATTGTTAATGAAGTATTGTTGAACATCACCCATTAAGCGAAGTGCAAATTCAGTAGAGAATATACATGTGTTCTGAGCTTGATCTTCTTTCAGAATATCTGCTTGTACAGTTCCTCTTACTTGTGTCAACGTTTCAGCTTTTATTTTAGCATAAACGTCTGATGGTAAAACCTGGTCTCCTGTAACTCCCAACAGCATCAAGCCCAAGCCGTCATTCCCTTCTGGTAATTCTCCCTGGTATTTTGGTCGTTCGGTTCCCTTTTCTTTATAAATAGTGGCAATTTTTGTTTCTACTTCCTTTTCTAATCCATTGGCTTTGATGTACTTTTCGCAATTCTGATCAATCGCAGCATTCATGAAAAACCCTAACAACATGGGCGCAGGACCATTAATCGTCATGGATACAGAAGTCATCGGGTGACTTAAATCGAACCCAGAATACAACTTTTTCGCATCATCCAAACAACAGATTGACACACCGGAATTTCCTATTTTCCCATAAATATCTGGGCGTAAATCAGGATCATTTCCATACAGTGTTACCGAATCAAATGCCGTAGAAAGTCGTTTTGCAGGCATGCCAAGTGATACGTAGTGAAATCTTTTGTTTGTTCTTTCTGGTCCACCCTCTCCTGCAAACATGCGGGTTGGATCCTCTCCTTCACGCTTGAAAGGGAACAATCCTGAAGTGTATGGAAATTCGCCTGGTACATTTTCTTGTAAATTCCATTTTAATAGATCTCCCCATGCTTGATACTTTGGCAGCGCTACTTTTGGAATTTGTGAATGAGACAAGCTTTCGGTATGCGTTTGAATTTTGATTTCTTTGTCACGTACCTTAAAACTATAAATCGGATTTTTATACCTATTTATC
>JBKDKG010000310.1:0-9687 GCA_046345095.1 Flavobacteriia bacterium
GAATATGGAAGAATTACCAATACATCCTCATTCAAGTCTTGTCTTATAAAAGGCTTCGGTCCTTCACCACAAGATGGAACATGCAATGTAAACAACTCTTCTGACTGGCCATCAAAATCAAATTGTTCGAGCTGAACATAATTGTAGCTTCCCTTGGCAATAAAAATTTGATACTCCATCAATGAACTTGAATATCCTTGTGCGTCTACTTCACTATTTACAGTAAAATCATACCCATTGTTTGAAGTACTAATTTGAAAATGTGAGGAATTAATTTCACTAACTGTTGAATAATTTAACATGTATCCATCACGATCACACTTCAAATCAAAAGTCCCTAGTTCAACGCCCAAAGGGGTTGGCACAGATCCAATGACAAATTCGGAAAAACTTGTAAATCCAAGACGCTGCGCATATCCGTTTCCTGAGTTAAATACCCTGCCAGCTACATTTTGGGGAGGAATTGTTGTCGTTGACTCAAAGGTGTTATAGTCAGCAAATGTTGTGGAGTTGTCAGGCCTTTTTAAAACAATAAACTTATTGTCGCTTGAGGCTGAAAGAGAAGAAAAATTCTGAACATACAAACGCATTCCATAGGAGCCACCTGTTGGATTTGTATTTGGCCCAAGCCTCCACTGTGCTTCTGGATGAATTAAGTAAACAACTTTTCCATTCTGCACAGCAAGACTCGATGAAATGTTAGCATCCGTGTTTTGTCCGCTGCCCTTGAATGAATTTGAAACAGAACAATCAAGATAACTTATTCCCGTGAGATTATTATTAACCCATTCCATAAGACGTCGATTGGTTGTTAATGTTGTCCCCACTCCCATCGGGAATCGATAAGTAGCTGTATTTGTTGATACCGTTCTTCTAAAATTTCCATTTATATGACCTGAATAATTACCATCGATAATACCTGATGATACCCCATCTGTAGCAGAAGTATTCAGGTTCACTCGATTCGACCCGGTAGAAATTATCCCATTGAGCCAAAGCCCATTAGTAACTACAGCGTCATTGTTAAGCGTAAGAACAGACGTATTTGAAGAGCTCAGATCGTAAAAAGTTTCACCACCTGAACAGGTGAGCGTTTTTGCATTGCCGGTAAATGTTATTTTTCCCTGATTCTCAATATATGAACCAGAATTGCTCCAGTTTCCTGCAACTGTAAGGTTAGTTGCGTTGTTTGATGTGAGCTGCGCTGAAGTACCTATCGTAAGATTATTAGATTGTGCGCCTGTTGTTGTAACTAGAGGATAGCCATTTACACATGCCCCCGTTTGCTTTATAAAAACATGGTCTGCCGTCGTCGGTGCAACTGTGGCTACAGTATAATTAGTACCATTGTATTTTAGCCAATTTGTTGCGGTTTCATAAATATTTGACCCTTTAAAGACAAAAGCCACAGCATCGACATTTAAATATTCAGTATTAACTTCGCCTACATTTTCATAATATACATAACCATCATTACCAGCATTAAAATAGTAGGTTCCGAGTGAGGTCCAAGTTGTAATGTCAGCTGCTGAATTTGTGTTGCTTTCCTGATTAAGAGTGGTACTTGTTATTCCATTTGCATGACTTACCTTTACAGGTGCAGCAGCACTTCTGTTTGAACTTCCGACATGCTTTTCAAAAACTTCATACCTGCCCGGAGTCACGATGGTCGGATAAAAATACACCCAACGTGTAGGAGCACCCGAAACACCTATATAGAGACTATTTTTTGAACCACTTCCGTAAAACCCTGGATTCGCGGAGGCAGTCCATCCTGTTCCATAGAAAACTGCATTGATATCGTCAACAATTACATCTGATACCGCAGAAGAAGGTGCACCTTGCCATAAGTAATCACCGTTTGACATGGTAGGCGATGCAGTAGCATTCGTATTATCGACTGTAATCGATTTACAACCCGATGCCCAAGTAGAACTTCCGCAACCACTCACACTTACCAAGCATGCATAAGTCGTTGATGACGTAACTGCCGGAGGATCATAAGAAGAAGAAGTTGCACCACTTATCAAAGTCCAACCTGCAGTGCTTGTGCCAGTAGGACAGGCATTTATACCGGGCTTAGAATACCACTGGTACGTTGGAGCACCACTTGGTGGACTACTGAACAAAATTGGAGAAGGATCAATGGATAAACAGCTAGTTATATTACCACCATTCAAAGTTCCATAATTCGCTGAACTTCCAGAAATTGCTCCCAAAATAATAAACTGATCTCTTGGATTTGTTGAACCTCCTGCACAACCTAATGAAGAAGTAATTGAAGCGGCAGATTTATAAACAACAACGATTCTGTTTATGTTAGCTGTAAAAGAAACAGTTACTGCTCCTCCTAATGACCCCTCAGTTCCAGTTATAGTTTTGGTTGTAGTACCCGTAATTGTTTGATCTGCACTTGCAGACTGGGTTATGGACGGTGCTACTGAAGTGCCAGAATTATCTCCCGAAATATCCACTACATCAGTAAATAAATTAGAACACCCTCCGTTGTAGCTATTTCTATTAATGTTAAATATGTTAAAAGATGCACAACTAATGGGGCTAGAAAAAGTAATTGTAGTAGTCACCGTTGATGTTCTATCTGCCCAATTTACATTTCTTGATAAACCTGCAGCACTGTTACAACCAGAAACATAGCCTGGACTGTTGACTGAGCATAATGCAGTCCATCCCGCTACTCCAGAAACGCTTGTCGCCACTGTCATAGTCACCCCAGCACTTGTTTCCGTGTAGTTGGAGGTAATTCCTGCTCCCGGCGAAGTGTTATAATTACCAAACGTAAAAGTCTGAGCAAACAGATTGGTGACCGAATAACAGCTTACAACAATCAATAGTAACTGAAGCTTTGTCTTAGCACGTCGCATCATGGGTTTCATTCCTTTAAGTATAGATTACAAATTTCTAACATTCCAAGTCAACTTCCTTGAAAGCTATACATACAAGAATCATACGTACACCCTATTTTCTGGAATTCAATACATACATTATACATACATGAATGGCAAATAATAAATTATCTATTTGATTTATAGTAGTTTAATAAAATAGATGAAGAAATCACCAATGAACTCAATAAACGGAACTAAAATTGTATTAAGTTCGTAATTATGAACCCTATCAAGATTCTTGGTGTTTTTCTTTTCTTCTTCACTGCTCAAGCTGCGATGGGTAAGGTTGTGCTGCCAGATATGCTAAGCGATAACATGGTGTTGCAGCAAAACAGCTACATCAAACTTTGGGGAATTGCAAAACCGAATAAATGCGTAAAAATCAGAACCAGCTGGAGCGATAAAGAATATAAATATTGCACAAAAAAAGACGGTTCCTTTCTCATATCAGTTAAAACTCCGAATGCTTCATTCACGCCACATTCTATTGCTTTTCAAGAAGGAAAGAGCATCACGAGAATTAGTAATATTCTCATAGGTGAAGTATGGTTTTGCTCGGGTCAGTCCAACATGGAAATGACCTTTAAAGGATTCAACAATCAACCCATTGAAAATGCTGAAAAAATAATAGCTAAGGCGGATCCAAACAGTGGAATTCGAATGCTAAGGGTTAAACGAATCGGACAGGAAGCCCCTTCAAAAACAGCCGAAGGAAAATGGATGCTAAGCACTCCTCAAAACGTGCCAAACTTCAGTGCTGTCGCCTATTTTTTTGCTTTAAAAATGCGGAAAGAATTGAATATCCCCATTGGACTCATCAACTCAAGCTGGGGTGGTTCAAGCGTTGAAGGATGGATGAACCGCGATTTAGTAGATAATTACACAGACCTCGATTTAAAACAAGAAATCCCGGATAACGAAAACTGGAAGAAACCCTGTATAATGTACAACGGAATGTTAAAGCCGTTTACCGATTATGTTGTGAAAGGATTTCTCTGGTACCAGGGAGAAGCAAATATTGATCGTTATGCGACTTATGCTGATAAATTGAAGGACATGGTAACGCTTTGGCGATACGAATGGGGACTTGGCAACCTACCCTTCTACATTGTTGAAATTGCGCCATGTATTTATGATGACCCTGTTAATGCAGCAAAACTGCGTGAAGCACAATACAAAGCATCAACAATGATTGAAAATGCAGGATTTGTTTCCACGAATGATCTTGTTGGTCCGGATGAATCAAAAACCGTGCATCCTAAACAAAAACTACCAATTGGTGAACGTTTAGCGAATAGTGCATTGAAGCAAACATACGTTAAGGATTCTTTGTGCGCAGACTTTGCTGCTTTTGATTCCATAGAAGTAAAAGATGACAAGGCAATTGTAACTTTCAAAAAAACAGCGGGCGGACTCAATATTGAAAATCGTTCGGAACTGGCCTCTGACAGCATAATTGGCTTTGAAATAGCTGGAAATGACCATGTATTCTTTCCAGCGAATGCAATTCTTCTGCCAAATGGCATAAACGGTGCTGATAACATTGAAGTCACATCTTCACTTGTTCCAAATCCTGAAGCTGTTAGATACGCATTTAAAACGTATTCCGTTGGCAATGTGCGCAACGGCTGTGGTCTCCCACTTATTCCATTTCGCACTGATAACTGGAAAGAATAATTACATCCTTTCCGGAACGTTTATCCCTAACAAACGCATAGAAAGATTGATAACCTTTGCAACATTGGCACTTATCACTAAACGCAAGTATTTGGCCACCTCATCTTTTTCTATCAGAATCGGAATAGTTTGGTAAAAATGGTTGTACGTCTTTACAAGTTCATACGTATAATTTGCCAAAACAGCAGGTGATTGGGCAGTACCAGCTTCTTTCACTGTTTCAGGAAAAGCCGCAAGCAATTTGATAATTTCCTTTTCCTCCGGAAGCAAAGTAGTTGAGTTAACAGCTGAATTCAATTCGACGCCAGATTTTGCGAGAAGCGATTTGATCCTTGCATGCGCATATTGAATGAAAGGTCCTGTATTTCCATTCAGCTCAATCGATTCCTCTGGATTAAACATCATGCGTTTTTTTGGATCAACTTTCAACAGGTAATACTTCAAACCACCCATTCCAATTAATCGGAATAGTTCTTCCTTTTGGTTTTCTGACATCCCTTCCAAGTGCCCACGTTCTCTTGTCATTTCAGTTGCTTTATCAACAACTTCTTGCATCAGGTCATCGGCATCTACAACTGTTCCTTCGCGCGATTTCATTTTCCCACTTGGCAGATCAACCATCCCATAGGAAAGATGTGCGCAATTTCTCGCCCAATCAAATCCCATTTTTTCCAGAATCAGAAAAAGCACCTTAAAGTGATAATCCTGTTCATTACCAACTGTATAGATAATGCTACTTAAATCAGGAAAGTCTTTAAATCGATCTACAGCTGTACCTATATCCTGTGTCATATAAACAGCTGTTCCATCAGATCTCAAAACAAGCTTTTCATCTAGACCATCAGCCGTTAAATCTATCCAAACAGAACCATCGTCTTTTTGATAAAAAACGCCTTTTTTCAGTCCATCTAAAACAATGTCCTTCCCCAATAAGAAAGTGTCGGATTCATAGTAAAGCTTATCAAAATCAACCCCCATGGATTTGTAGGTTACATCAAACCCGCTGTAAACCCAATTGTTCATTGTCGTCCAAAGCAAATAAACCTGGGGATCTCTTGCTTCCCATTTTACAAGCATTTCTTTGGCTTCTCGCAGCAGGGATGTCTGATTTTTAGCGAGGTCTTTGATTTTATCATCCAAACCTTTGATAGCCTTCTCATCCTTCCCTTCTTTCGCAAGTTTCAAACGCTCAAACTCTTCCTTCACTGCAAGTGCATAACCATCAAACTTTCCTGCTTCCCACTCTTCAATTATTGACTTTGCTTCAGCATTGAAATGCTTGTCAAATTCAACATAATATTTCCCTACAAGTTTATCTCCTTTTAAACCCGTATTTTCTGGTGTCTCTCGTTCTCCTTTTTCATTCAAAGGAGAGAATTTTTCCCATGCCAACATACTTTTACATATGTGAATTCCACGATCATTGATGACCTGCGTTTTAATCACCCTATGACCGTTTGCTTTTAAAATCTCAGCTACAGAATAACCAAGAAAATTATTTCGAAGGTGGCCTAAATGAAGTGGCTTATTCGTGTTAGGAGAAGAATACTCCACCATCACAGTGGATGCAGAGTTCGGAAGAGCATAACCGTAATGTTGTGTTTTTTGAATTGCATTTAATTCTTCAACCCAATAATCATCAGAAATTATCAAATTCAAGAACCCTGAAACAACTTCGTATCGTGCAATGAAATCGGTGTTTTGAACAAGAAAATCACCAATTTTCAAGCCTGCTTCTTGCGGATTACAGCGCAGCATTTTTACAAATGGAAAAATGACAAGTGTTAGATCACCATCTAGCTCTTTTTTAGTTTTTTGAAATTGAACTAACTTATCGTCTATTACCGTCCCGAAAAGCAATTCAGAATTTTGAATCAGAAGGTCCTTGATTTTTTGTTCCATTATTTTTTTGAATTTAAAACCACTGATTCGATTAGTTCAAAGGCCACTTCAGCCATACGGTTGAGCTTTTCATCCAAACAAGGATTGACTTCCACAAACTCCATGCATACCGTTTTGGGCGACTGCATCAATCCTTGTAAAATTTCTTTCGCTTGTTTCGGCATTAATCCATGTCTTACTGGTGTTCCTGTTCCATAAGACGTTGCCTTGGGATCCATAGAATCAACATCAAACGAAATATAGATTAAGTCACAATCTTTTAAGCGATCAAGGGTCTTTGAAACAATTAATTGTGTTCCAAGTTGATTTACTTCTTCAACCTTATAGTTTCTTATACCATATTTCTGAATGATAAAATCTTCTTCAGGCTCCGTGTCTCGAACAGCAATAAATACAAGATCTTCCGTATTTAATTTCGGACCTTGAACACCTATATTTTTAAGCTCTGTCCAAAGTTGAACTGTATTTTCAGGAACATTGTTCAACTTGGATTCTAAATTATCTTCATTCAATGCAATTGCCAATGGCATACCGTGCATATTTCCTGAAGGTGTTGTAAAAGGCGTATGCAAATCGCCATGTGCATCAATCCAAACCACGCCTAAACGTTTATCTGTGTAGGCTTTTTTAATTCCCGCAATTGTGCCAGCGGCAGAACCGTGATCTCCTGCAAGAACAAACGGGAAATCACCATTCTCCAATATTTCTGAAACTTTATTTGAAACACGCTGATGCACTTCAATCAATCCTTCGATGCGCTGAGCACATGCGTGTTCCGTAGGAGAATCAAGCAAATCATTCACTTCTCCAATGTCTTCTTTCTTATAGTTTGAGAAAAAAGTATTTTTTAGAGATCTGGCCGCTGTAAAAATTGCCTCAGGCCCTAGTGAAGCTCCTCTTGTTCCAGCAGCAATCTCAGATCTGTTTATAATAAAAACGGTTTGTTTTGACATAAATTCTTGTTGTGCCGCAAAATTAGCATATTTCCCAACAACTGAAAGTGAATTGATTTTTGTAACCAACGTAAAAGACCTAGTTTAATGTATGTAGTTTTACAAAAGAAAACAGTATTCAACAATGATTTTGAAACAACACTTAGTACAAATATCCCTTCTCTTCTTATTGTTTGCACAATCAAGTTTATTCGCGCAGAAAAAGAAAGATGTATTCCAAGGTCAACTAACATACAGGATTACAATCTGTGATACTTCATTGCGCAAACTTATCCCTGCAAACTACATGATTGTAGTAACGGATGACACTTTGTTACGCATAGAAAATAACACTGAAAGATTTGGTAGGCAGACAGTTATCAAGCACATGAGCTTGAATAAATCCTACTTATTGATTGAAACACCAACTCAAAAATATGCGGTTCAAACTAATCATAACACGGAAAAGAAAGATTCATCAGCCTATCAGTTCAAAAAAAAATGGGGCAAAGTGAAAATTTGTGGTTTAAAAGCCAATCGACTTTTAGTGTCGCATCCAGAATTCCCAGAAGAACTTCCCTTTTTCTACTTCAAAAATCTGAGTCCAAAATATTTGAATGCATTTGAAAACTTTCCCGGTTTACCAGCTATTTATTACGTGGCTTCACCAGATGGAATCTTCCTTTACGAACTTATTGACATCAAAAGAGACACTCCCAATCACGATCTTTTTGGAATTCCTTCCGATTACAAAAAAGTCTCATTCGATGACTTCCTCAAAGAAATTCTTGAAGAGCAAGGCAATCAAGGGGAAATTGAAAATGAAAAGTAATCCAACTAACTAACATTTATCTGTTTATAGTTATTGCTTACTACTCAGAAAATCCCTGTATTCCTTCGTTAACTTCGTAAGATAATTGTACAATGGCAGATAACGAATATAGACCAAAAGAAGACTACTCAAGGGAAGAAGAAGCGCCTAAACAGGAGAAGAAACCCAAAAAAGAAAAGTCGGATGAGAAGCCCAAACTGAAGAATCCTATATCGGGTCTCTCCGGTCGTTTCGATAAGAAGAAAATTAAAACAGTCACTGGTGGTGTGTTGATTTTACTTTCCTTCTACTTGTTCCTCGCTTGTCTATCCTATGTTTTCACTTGGACAGAAGATCAAGACCGTGTCTTGAATAAAGGTTTATTTGAATTTCTATTCGACGGAAACGAAGAACCAGTTTCAAATTGGCTTGGTAAATTTGGTGCTTGGACTTCGCATTTGTTGATTTTCAAGTGGTTTGGATTATCTTCATTCGGACTCACCTTTTTACTTTTCATTTCAGGTGTAAAAATCTTATTCAATGTCACCCTCACCCCTATTGCTAAAAGCTACACCGTTGTTGCGATTCTAACCGTTTGGACTTCTATTTTCCTTGGTTATTTTGCAAATTCAATCAATTTTCTTGGAGGATCGTTTGGCTATTTTATCAATCAATGGTTATCCGTTTCTTTTGGTCGTTTTGCAACGATGGTGATGATTTTGGTAGTTGGATATTTTGTTGTAGTTCTTCTTTTCAATCCAGATTTTAAAGCAATTTTCGAAAGACTTGTTGGTAACCGAAATGAAATCGATTCGGAGGAAGAGAACCAAATGCGCCCTGAAAGTTTAAACGATTTGCGTGTTGTAAATACAATTCGTGACGAGGACATTGAACAAGATAAAGTTGCTGAAACAATCAATTTTGACGAAGAGGATGAAGATGACGAAGAATTCGATGAATCTGAATTAATTGTAACCATTCGTCAGGAACCAGAACCGAGCGGAATTGTCTTCGACATGCCAGAAGTTGAATCCGAAGAAGTTGAAGAGCCTGTCGTTGAGAATGAAATTGAAGTGGGAGACACTAATTTCTCTATTGATGTTGCCGAAAGTGATGTTACATTGGATGAAGAAGACCTGAATGATTTGCGAAAAGAATACGGCGACTACGATCCGAAACTTGATCTTGCCAGCTATGTACTTCCATCCATTGATCTTCTTAAAGATTACGTTAGCACAGGTGTTTCAGTGAACAAACAAGAACTGGAAGACAATAAAAATCGCATTGTTGAAACGTTATCGCACTATAAAATAGACATTGATAAAATCAAAGCAACTGTTGGTCCAACCGTTACACTTTATGAAATTGTTCCTGCACCGGGTGTTCGAATTTCAAAAATCAAAAACCTGGAGGATGATATTGCCTTGAGTCTAAGTGCCCTCGGTATTCGTATCATTGC
>JBKDKG010000311.1:0-2433 GCA_046345095.1 Flavobacteriia bacterium
TGTCTGAGCTATGTTAAAAAAGAGAATTATTCCTTGTTTGGATATCAAAGATGGGAGGACGGTTAAAGGGGTCAATTTTGAGGGATTGCGAGATGCTGGTGATGCCGTTCAATTAGCTCGTATTTATGCTGAGAAAGGTGCAGATGAATTAGTTTTTTTAGATATCACAGCTACCCAAGAAGGTCGAAAAACAATGGTGGAAATGGTGAGGCAAGTTGCTAGGGAGGTGAATATTCCATTTACTGTTGGGGGCGGGATTGCGAGTGTTGAGGATGCCTACTTACTTTTAAATAATGGCGCTGATAAAATTAGTGTGAATTCATCTGCTGTAAGAAATCCACAGTTGATTGCGGATCTTGCCGCGCGATTTGGAAACCAATGTGTTGTTTTGGCTATTGATGCTAAATTCATTGATGACAAATGGTTGGTATACTTGTCAGGGGGAAAGGTTCCCGCCAACTTAGAGTTATTTGAATGGGCAAAAACGGGTGTTGAACTCGGTGCAGGCGAAATATTGTTTACTTCAATGGATCACGATGGTACTAAAAGCGGTTTCGCTGTTGAGGCATTAGATCGATTGTCAAAAATTGTAAACGTTCCGATAATTGCATCAGGTGGTTGCGGTGCTGTCGAACATTTTGAAGAAGTATTTAAATATTCCGGAGCTGACGCTGCTTTAGCGGCAAGTGTGTTCCACTTCGGTGAAATTGAAATTCCAGAATTAAAAGCATTTTTAAAAACAAAAAATATTGATGTAAGATGATTGAAAAGATTGATTTTCAAAAGAGCAATGGTCTGATTCCGGCTGTAATTCAGGATATAACAACCCTCCAAGTACTCATGCTAGGTTACATGAATGAAGAAGCTTACAAAAAAACGGAAACTGAACAAAAGGTGACGTTTTTTTCTCGAACAAAGAACAGATTGTGGACAAAGGGAGAGGAAAGCGGTAATTTTTTGTTGGTAAAATCCATGGCCTTAGATTGCGACGAAGATACCTTGCTGATCATGGTAGAGCCAATTGGTCCAACCTGTCATAAAGGAACAAAGACTTGTTGGAATGAAGAGGGAACTACGAATTTCGGTTTGTTAACACATCTTGAGACAACAATAAAGGATCGTTGGGAAAGTGATTCAGCAGATTCATATGTCGCTTCGTTGAAAAAGAAAGGAACCCATAAAATTGCTCAAAAAGTCGGGGAAGAAGCAGTTGAGGTCGTAATCGAAGCATTGCGTTCAGATGACAATTTGTTTCTTGAAGAAAGTGCGGATCTGTTATTTCATTATTTACTGTTGTTGAAAGCAAAGGGTTATTCATTGAACGATGTGCTTTTAGTTTTGAAATCACGCATGAAATAGGGCTTTTTTCATCAGTTTGTTATACCTTTATAACTCATGGAAGACTTCGATTTTTACCCACAGAAACCTGAATTAATAGAGCAAAAAACGAAAGGTAAGCTTTCTACAACGGTATTGTCAGTTGTATTATTTGTTATGACGTTCCTATTTCTTTTTTCAGAAGAAGTGGATTTCATTTTTCACCTTATAATAGTTCTACTCATTCATGAATTGGGACATATTCTGTTAATGAAATTGTTTAAATACGATAATGTTCGCATGCTGTTTATCCCTTTGATGGGGGCTTTTGTTCAAGGTAACAAAGAAGAGTATTCACAAAAGCAAAGTTTATGGGTAGTCATTGCCGGTCCGCTGCCAGGAATTATTATTGGGGCCTTGCTGTTGATTTTAGCAGGGACAATACATCAAGCGTGGATGGTGAATCTTGGTTTGTTGTTTCTATTCTTGAATTTATTAAACCTCGTTCCTTTGGATCCATTGGATGGTGGTCAATTATTTCGACTATTGATGAAAAGAGAACATGATTTGTTTTTACTGGTTTTTTCATTCATTTCGTCTTTGGTGTTAATTGCTATTGGATGGTACATTGATAGTTGGGTTATGATTGTTTTTGGTTTTTTGATGGGGTTCAGAGTCCGTTCAATCCAACGGAATTGGTACTTAAGGAAGGAATTGAAAGAAGAGGAGGTGCAATATACAACTACCTATAAAAAATTGTCCAATCGCGACTTTTCGAAAATTAAAGATGTTTTGCTTTCGCATACGCCAACATTGAAAGCTTACATGGATGAATTATCATCAGATGAATCTGGTCCAATCATCGCTTCTCAAGTAAACAATGTGTTAGTTAGTCCGGTTGAAAAAGATGCCGGTATCTTATTTAAAATAAGCTTAATCATCGTATGGATTTCAGTGATGTTGGCTCCATTTTTCCTACTCGTTTTTCTGAATGATTCAATAAAAGAACATTATGGCTGGTACCTCAATTACCTTTCAAATAAATGAGAGAGTAAGTTTTCTCTATGAAAAGGGTGGTGGTATTGTGCGTGACATCAATAGTCAGGGACATTATCT
>JBKDKG010000312.1:0-3585 GCA_046345095.1 Flavobacteriia bacterium
CCAATATGAGCTCCCTTTTTTAATGTAACTGTTGTGCCTGGAAACATATGAATAGTGCAGTTTTCTTGCACGTTGCAACCGTCTTCAATAATAATTTGACCCCAATCGCCGCGAATTGCTGCTCCAGGACCTACATACACGTTTTCACCAATGATTACATTGCCTGTAACAGAAGCAAGTGGGTGCACAAAGCTACTTGCTTTGATGACAGGTTTAAATCCGTTGAATTCGTAAATTGCCATTATTCTGATTTCGGGTTTTTAGTTTTGAATCTGAAATTTGCACCAAATACAATGTTGTATTGCGAGAACCAGAAATGTTGATCGGCGCGGTCTGATTTATTCATTGTTGTGCGAATATCTGGCATATTTATGAAACCGCCTTTCCATTCAGATTGAATAAAGAAGTGTCTGAAGAATGTTGCGTTCAGTGCCAAAACGATTCCTGTACCAAATCCAGCGACATGAAATTCATCGTAACGAGCATTGTTCAGTAAAGTGGTATTCGTTCTTGGAATTAACAAACCAATTCCAATTCCTTCGTTTGCTGATAGGCTCAAGTTTTTAAGTCCAAAAAGAACATCAAAACGACGGATTTCAATGTTTTCATAATTCAGTCCATCAGTATGCTCGAATTTCAAGAAATCTTCTGTCAATTGAATGTCGTCATTGTCATAAGTACCATCATAGCTTGTGCCTGAATTTGAAATTGTTCCATTAATTTTAACAGTTTCGTTTTGTTTCATGACATATTTCATATGATCAGCGCCAATTGAAATTTGATAATTATCATGAAAGAAATACCCTAAACGAAAATTGTACTGCGGAATAGTAAGCTTGGTTGGTGAAAAATAGGTTTTCAAATTAAAGGGAGATTGTCTGTCTTTTGCAATTACATTTTGAAGTGTGAAATCATATTCGTTTCCTTCAAAATGAATATCAGATGTTGTGTAGTCCGATCGGTTCCAACCCCAGTAAACAAAAAAGTTTCCTTTTTTGTAATAATTGTCTGTTACCCTCTGCGCATTAGATGACAATGCAAGAAAAAGAAGTAATGTATAGATAAATATTTTCAAATCAAGTGCCGTTTATGCGATACGAATTTAATGATTAGTTCCTGTTTATCATATCATTGAGAACGACCTAATTATTTATTTATAATTATTAAAGATTTGTACTTTCTCCCAATGCTGTTTTTATTGTTTCCACAAAGGCTTCAACTGGTTGTGCACCTGATAAAGCATATTTTCTGTCAAAAACAAAAAATGGTACCCCACGAACTCCGATTTGTTGTGCTTCGTTTAAGTCCTTTTTCACCTCTTCACTATAGGAATCAGTATTCAAAAGCTCTTTTACTTCATTCTCTTTTAGTCCGACAGTTTTTCCTATTTCTAATAGATCATCTTTTGACGCAATGTCTTTTCCGTTCGTAAAATATGCCTTGAATAATTCTTCTTCCATTTCATCCCCTAGACATTTTGTTTTTGCGAATTGAATAAGTCGGTGTGCATCAAATGAGTTACCAATTATGGCATGGTCAAAATTGTATGTTAAACCTGCATTTTTTGCCATCTCGAGTGCACGTTCATGCATTAATTTTGATTGTTCAAGACTTATTCCTTTAGCGTCAGATAAGTATTCGTATACACCTATTCGTTTTGTTTGAACGGGAATCGTTGGGTCTAATTGATAGCTTTTCCATTCAATTTCTAAAGCATCACGAATATTCATTTTGTGGATTGCCTTTTCCAAGTGACGTTTTCCGATGTAACAAAAAGGGCACATTATATCTGACCAGATTTCAATTTTCATAATTTCTATTTCGAAAAATTTTTTAATGTGTCAATTGGCTCAAATTTAAGGTTGATTTTTGAGATATTTTCATCTGCAGAATTCTCAATGAAGTATATTTGATTATGAGTTATTGTAAATTTTGCCTTTCTCTCGAGCCAAAGAATGTTCATGCGATTTATCATGAAAACCACTATGGTTTCCCAATTTCGAATGACAATGAGTTGTTTGGCAGGTTGATTCTTGAAATAAATCAGGCAGGTTTATCTTGGGATACAATTTTGAAAAAGGAAATTACTTTTAGACATGCTTATAGTTGTTTTAATATCAATAAAATCGCTCGATTTACGCATGAAGATGAAGTCCGTTTACTCAACAACTCAGGTGTCATTAGAAATAAATTAAAGGTCAGAGCAGCCATTTTTAATGCTCAACAGGTAGAGCTATTGCAGCAGGAATTTGGTTCATTCTCAAGTTGGCTTGAATACCATCATCCGAAAAGCAGAGAAGAATGGAATAAACTATTCAAAAAGACGTTTAAATTTGTAGGTACGGAAATTGTAAACGAATTTTTAATGAGTACTAGTTTTTTACCTGGAGCACATCAAGAATTTTGCCCGGTATTTGAAAAGGTATTAAAAAAACAACCAAAATGGTTTCAAGGATAAAGCAATATTTAGTTTTGATTATTTCAATAGTTGGAATTTCTTCTGCCCAAGCGCAATTTGGACTAAGTGGAGGAACATGTTTATTGAAAGGATTTGGTACGGCAAAACCTTTTGTTGGATTGCAAATTGGAGGTGAGATGCCACGTGATGATTTCGCTTCTTTATTTGGTCGTATATCGTTTTACGGTAAACAGTGGCAGGGACTCACAAATACTACATATGTGGAGGCAATCAATATGAATACTACTGTACCAAGTACTCAAACCATTACCTATGACAATTCTATGAATTATACAGTAATCGAAGGTGGGAATCGTTTTTATATCGGAGATGGCTATGATTCTGGTTTTGGAGCATATGGAGGTGGTACATTACAGGCAATTTTTAACACTGTAAAACGAGATTATAATTACGGAAGTATTGATATGTCAAAATATCAACTTCCAATTAACGAACTACCTAAAGGTTCTATTTTTAGCCTTGGTTTTGGTCTCAGTGGTGGTGTTAAAAATACATTTGCGGGCGTTGGAACAGCGTATTTTGATGCAGGTTTTTCTTATGTTATTATGAATAGTGCAAGCAATTCGACAGCTGGTTCCGTAAATGGAATGTATTCTCCTCTTTTCTTTACATTTTGTTTAGGTTTTAGAAAAGATTTTTATTAGAATCCAAACCAATTTCGTTTTTCATTTATCGTGTCTAGTTCTTCGAATAATTGATTCAAGTCATCGTGCCTAGAATTCATTCCATTTTTAAGCGATCGTTCAACTTCATCATTTGAGAGTAAATTTGGTGCAGTTCTGAAAACGTGCTTACTGCATATTTTTGATAGAATTGGAAATATTCCTTTTGGCAAGGATGAATGGTCAGGTAGGGGATGTGTCAGTTGGAGATTTCGGCGCTCATATCCACGCTTCGGAACGGAGATAATTTCGGCGTCTGCACTTGCAAGTGAATACGTATAGGATCCACGTCTCACTTTTTTGCCGGCCAATTTGCCTAGTGCCTTAGTTTCGACGCTGAAAATTTTCGCCTTATTCCATTCCGATATAATCTCTCTGGAGTTTTCACCGAATGTTTTTGTAGTAAAGGCTTCGGGTAATTCTTTGGGAAAATATCCTTTTGAT
>JBKDKG010000313.1:0-5582 GCA_046345095.1 Flavobacteriia bacterium
CCTGTAATCTCACGTGCAGATGCTGTAATTGCGCAAGAAAAAGAAAATAAATTTCGTTCAAAATACATGTTGTTGAAAGCAATGAGTATGGGGCAGATGACAGAAAACAAAAAAGAACTTTTACCTGTGCTTGAACAATTAATTGCAGAGTATCCTGCGACAGACGAAGAAGCTAGGGCAAAAGAAATGATTACAACCATTCAAACTGGTTATTCAAAAAATATTCCTGCTGAATTTGGAAAAAAATCACCCTTTAATTTTCAGGAAAATGCAACGCAGTGGGTCATTATTTTCTTGAACAAAGGAGAGAGCTCTAGCGCAGCAAAATCAAAGGTTTCGGACTTTGATAGGGAGTTCTTTAGTAGGGATGCTTTGAAGGTGAGTTCGAAGATTTATGAAGAAGACCAAAGTGTAATTTTAGTACAAGATTTCGATAATGATGTAACCGCATTGAAATATGTCCGTATATTCAAATCAACGAGGAAACACTTACTTGATCTTCAGAAAGCGAAAATCATGGTGATTACTCAAGAAAACCTGAAGATTCTTTTTGAAAATAAAATGCTTCAGGAGTACGAGACATTTTATGATGAATTTTATTAGTCATGTTGAACAGAAAAGAATAAACAAATTTTGAAAGTACTGACAGTGTAAATAGGCTGGTTGAAGGTACCAAAATTATTGGGGACATCATCTCAGAATCTAATATTCGTATTGATGGCGAAGTGGAAGGAAATATTACGACTTCTGCAAAAGTAGTAATCGGTGAAAATGGATGTCTGAAAGGAAATCTTACTTGTCAGGAAGCTGATATAGAAGGAAGAATTGAAGGAAAGTTGATGGTAGAAGGACTTTTGATTCTTCGAGATCGTTCAAACATTCAGGGTGACATTTACACGAATAAGTTACACATTGAGGAAGGTGCAATTTTCCTTGGTGCTTGTAAAATGAATGGTGCTGGTGGACACAAAATGTCGGCAGTATCAAATTCAGACGACTCAGAAAATTCGTTGTATTAGGCGTTATATCAATGCTCATTTTGCTGTCTTTCAGCAATCCGAAATGGCATCTCTAGGTGCCATTTTTTATGTTTTATTTATGAATTGTCTAAACGTGACGCCAGAAAAACAAATTAAAAAAGGAAACTCAAAGTTTTTTAGATTCTCATCAATGGGAATACAGATGGGTGTAATAATTGCCTTTTTTACATGGCTGGGTACATTTTTGGATGCCAAATACCATTCTACGACAGCTTGGTGGACAATTGGTCTTTCTCTTTTTGGTGTCACAGCGGCTCTTACGCTTGTAATCAAAGAAGTTATAAAAATGAGTAAAGAAAAAGAAGATGAATAAAGCTCGTTATTTTTCTAGTCGTTTTCTTTCGTTTTTGCTGATTATTTTGACTCTTTACTATCTTATCGTCAAAACAGGTTTTTTTACACTGTCACTTACAAATGCAATTTTTATTATTATAGCACTATCAATAATCTTTAATTTGGGTTTGCTAATTATTGCTCCCGGATTGAATAAGACTGCAGAGAATTTTGTTATGCGTTTTATGATTCTTACAACGGTGCAGATGCTCTCAGTGCTGTCAATTATTCCTGTAATGGTTTACCTCGATTGTGCTAATGCAAGAGTAATGGGTTTCCATCTTATTTCGCTTTTTTGTTTGATTTTGGCCATACAGTCTGGATTATTGATTCGAATTAATTCAAATTCCGATTGACTAATTTATTTCGTTGTTAACAGTTGGATAGTCAATTAAATAAGGAAATGTTAATATTGTCTTTGAATTTCCTTAATTTTCTTATGCTATTAATCTTGTAAAATAATAAAGTTTCCATACCTTTGCGCCAATTTTGAAAGCTCAATATTTGTAATTCAAGAGACATGGCATTTAAAAATGTATTAAACACGCTCATTTTTTCATTTCTTTCAATTTGTACGTTCAATTTAGCTTTTGCTTCTGAACATTCAACAGATTTGCACGACGGAAACGGTTCGGCTGCACATGATGAATTTAACGTGGGTGAAATGATTATGCACCACATCAAAGATGCTCATGAATGGCATTTGTGGGGTGGGCATGATAATTCCACATCAATTTATCTTCCTGTGATACTCGTTGATGGCGGAGTCAAGACTTTTTCCTCTGAGCATTTTTATCATGGAGAGCTTCGGTCTGCAATTGATAACAAAACCAATGATAAGGTTGACTATTTTGCTGGTGTAGGACCGGCCAAAGGGTATGCAATGTTTCATGAGAAAATTTATAAACTTGCAAACAATGAGCTGCAATTTGAAGACGGACATCCTCACAATTCAAAGCCCTTTGATATGTCTGTTACAAAAAATGTTCTTGCCTTGTTTTTTGGAGCACTATTAATTCTAACTATAATGTCTGTTGTAGCTCGATTCTACAAGAAAAATGGCGCAGTTGCTCCAAAGGGTTTGGCAAAGTTTATTGAGCCATTAATTGTTATGGTCCGAGATGATGTGGCAAAATCGAATATTGATAAACATAAGTATAAAAAATATGTTCCTTACCTGCTTACAATATTTTTCTTTATTTTCTTTAATAACCTATTGGGATTAATTCCAATAATACCTGGTGGTGCAAACTTGACCGGTAATATTGCAGTTACTTTGTTTTTAGCTGTTTGTACTTTACTAGTGACAGTGTTTTCTGGAAATAAAAATTACTGGTCACACATTTTTGCTACTCCCGGAGTGCCATTGGCCTTGTTACCTATTATGATACCAATCGAAGTAGTTGGTATATTAACAAAACCTTTTGCTTTGATGGTTCGTTTGTTTGCGAACATAACAGCGGGACATATCATTATTTTGGCGTTGATCTCTATCATCTTTATAAATAAGAATGCAGCATGGGGTGCCTTGTCCGTACCCATGGCATTGTTTATTTCGGTGTTAGAGTTGTTGGTGGCATTTTTACAAGCTTACCTATTCGCAATGCTTTCTGCGTTGTTCATAGGTGCAGCGGTTGAAGAAGCACATCATTAATTTTGTAACTATTTTAATCTATATAGTATGTACGGAAGTATAGCAGCAATCGGAGCAGGTCTTGCAGTTTTAGGTGCAGGATTGGGTATTGGACGAATCGGTGGTTCAGCAATGGACGCAATCGCACGTCAACCAGAAGCTTCAGGAAAAATTCAAACAGCTATGATCATCGCTGCGGCTTTGATTGAAGGTGTTGCGCTTTTCGGTGTAGTAGTTGGTCTACTAGGAAACGCGAAATAATTAAGATTCCTGCTGCAGCGGTTGGTTGTAGCAGGATCTTTATTTTCTTCAAACAATCTAAAAAAAAAACGATAAAATGGATTTAATATTACCTGATTTTGGTCTTTTGTTTTGGACAGCATTAGTGTTTGTTTGCTTATTGTTCATACTTACTAAATTTATTTGGAAGCCTATATTAGGTGCAGTTAATGTGAGGGAGCAAAAGATTTCAGAGGCATTAGAGCTAGCAGAAAAAACAAAAGCTGAAATGAAAACTTTGCAAGCTGCTAATGAGAATCTACTAAAAGAGGCTCGTGCTGAACGTGATGCAATCGTTAAAGATGCCAAAGAAACAGCTACAAAAATGGTTGATGATGCAAAAAATGCCGCAAAAAATGAGGCTGAAAAAGTACTTGCTTCAGCACGTCAGTCAATTGAATCTGAAAAAGCAGCTGCCATAACAGAATTAAAAACTCAAGTTGCATCTTTCTCTCTAGAGATTGCTGAAAAAGTTGTTCGCGGAGAACTTTCTTCAGATGATAAGCAAAAAGCGTTGGCTGAGAAATTGGCAGGAGACATTAATCTGAATTAAGAATTCGCAGGATGAAAGGAACGAAATCAGCATCTCGTTACGCTAAAGCACTTTTGGAATTAGCTATTGAACAAAATAAGTTGGATAGGATTACTGAAGATATGGCCTATGTCGCGAAAGTTAATGAGGAAGAGAAAGATTTTGCAGTTCTGTTGAGCTCACCAGTTGTTAAGGCAGATAAAAAGATTACAATCTTTAATGAAGTTTTTGTTGGATTTGATCCACTAACGGAGCAATTCATTGACTTGATCACCAGGAACAGACGTGAAAATTTGTTGGCAGAAATTGCTCATTCATTTGAATCTCAAGTGAAGCAATACAAAGGAATTGTTCCGATCACCTTAATTTCAGCAACACCCCTTAACGATAAAACCAAAGAGACAATACTTTCTAAAGTGAAGGGTTCTGTAAAAGGTGAATTGGAAATAAAGGAATTGATTGATGAATCCTTAATAGGAGGATTTATCGTACGAATGGATGACAAGCAGATAGATGCTTCTATTTCTCGTCAATTTAATAATTTAAAACAACGTTTAACAAGATAATCCACAGAAGTGGAATCAAAGTAAAACTACGCAAGATGGCAGATGTAAAACCAGCAGAAGTTTCTGCAATTTTAAGAGAGCAGTTATCAGGATTTCGTTCTGAAGCTGAACTACAAGAAGTAGGTACCGTACTACAAGTTGGTGATGGTATTGCTCGTATTTACGGACTGAACGGAGTTCAGTATGGTGAGTTGATTGAGTTTGATGGAGGTTTGCAAGGAATCGCATTGAACCTTGAAGAGGACAATGTTGGAGCTGTATTACTTGGTCGTTCAACAGCTGTAAAGGAAGGAGATACTGTAAAGCGCCTAGGACGCATTGCTTCTGTGAAAGTGGGAGATGGTATGGTTGGTCGTGTTATCGACACATTGGGTAACCCAATTGATGGTAAAGGACCAATTACAGGTGATCTTTATGAAATGCCAATTGAGCGCAAGGCTCCAGGTGTTATTTATCGTCAACCAGTAACTGAACCAATGCAAACTGGAATCAAGGCAGTTGATGCGATGATTCCAATTGGACGTGGTCAGCGTGAGTTAATTATTGGTGACCGTCAAACAGGTAAGTCAACTGTTGCAATTGATACGATCATCAACCAGCGTGAGTTTTACGATAGAGGTGAACCAGTTTTTTGTATCTATGTTGCAATAGGTCAGAAAGGTTCTACAGTTGCTGGAATTGTTAAGAAATTTGAAGATGCAGGAGCGATGGCTTATACAGTTGTTGTTGCAGCAAATGCATCTGACCCTGCTACAATGCAGTTTTATGCACCAATGACAGGAGCGGCAGTTGGTGAGTTCTTCCGTGATTCAGGACGTCCTGCACTTATCGTTTATGATGATTTGTCAAAACAAGCGGTTGCATACCGTGAGGTTTCTCTTTTATTGCGTCGTCCTCCAGGTCGTGAGGCATATCCAGGAGATGTATTCTACCTTCACTCAAGATTATTGGAAAGAGCTGCGAAAATCATTGCTGATGATAAAATTGCGGCTCAAATGAATGATTTGCCAGAATCATTGAAACCAATTGTAAAAGGTGGTGGATCTTTAACGGCACTTCCAATTATTGAAACACAAGCGGGTGACGTTTCTGCATACATTCCAACAAACGTAATTTCCATTACTGATGGTCAAATCTTCTTGGAATCAGATTTATTCAATGCGGGCATTAGACCAGCGATCAACGTGGGTATCTCTGTA
>JBKDKG010000314.1:0-2846 GCA_046345095.1 Flavobacteriia bacterium
GATTACAGGCATGTACAAGCCTTTTTTATACCGCTCTAGGACAAGTAAATATTCTTGTTCTGCCAATGCTTCACGTTCTTTCCTTTTAATAAAGAAATCCGGATCTCTTAGGTAATTGGCATAGTCAGAATTTGGATAGGTCGTTAAAATATATTGTTTTTCCGCCTCTGATTTTGCCTCATCCGAAACATATAATTTATAAAGCTGAAACGCAGAAGATAAATCAATGTCACCTTCCGTATTTTTGGAACGAACGGCTTCAAATTGTTTTTTAGCCATCTCTGGTTCCTTTAATTCTTCTTTATAGATAACTCCTGCACTATACAGTGCTTCAAGCAATCGATTATTGGAGGCCTTCATTGCTGAATCCGTAAGCGGAATATTCGCTAATAGCATGTCAACAGTCAACGTATCCTTGTCTTTTACAATATCTTCTGAAACGGTCGAAGTATCGATATCTTCTTCATCTTTAATGGCCATCATGACCGTTTTGTCACTGCGCCGCCAGTTATCTTCATTTTCACGTTGCCCCCAAAGACGACGGAATTCTTCATATCCATCACCGCGGGTTTTTGGGTTGTTGAAATACCATTTGCTCCCTGTACCAGTTGACTGAACAGCATTGTTTTGATTTTGCTGTAATTCACGCAACCTTTCGGCTTCCATTTTCTTCTTACGCTCTCGTTCTTCTTTCGTTTTTTTGATCACATCTTCAATAAACGCCACACGCCCATCCTCAGTCATTGCCGCAATGCGCTGCACACTGTCCTCAAAATTTGCTGTTTCAACAGCAGCTACTAAATCTGCTAGTTTATTGGCTTTGTTCTTTACTCCCTCAGCATTCGGATATTTGTCGTCAATTACCGTCGCACATGAATCATAATACTTTTGTGCTTTGACATAGTTTCGTTTTGTAAACGACAAATCCCCCATTTTCTCAAACGACATTCCTTTCTGACGAGGGTTTGATGCTGAATAAAATGCAGAAAGTGTTAAATACTCAAAAGCTTTCGGCTCATTTGATTTTTGTAATTCAATATCAGCTAACGCATAATAAATTTGATCTTTATAAGGAGCGTTTTTGGCGTCACGCAGCATTTTCATTAATTCCTTGCGGACTTTTTCATCGCCCCCCATAAAAGCCCTTTTCAATCTTGCATTGAAATGCATTTCATAAGGCGCATTGTATTTTAGACATTGTGTGTAGTGAGTTTTGGCCTCCTCCTTGCTTCCATAAAATTCATTTAATTGAGCTATAATGTAATGAATGCGTGATTTATCTGTTTGGAATTTTGCATGTTCAAGCGAAGACTCTAAAAATTTAATGGCCTCTTGTGGATTTTGTTTTTGAAGAGCAAGTTCTGCTTTCGTTTTATCTAAGTCAAATCGTATGGAATTTGGAACAGAAGCAATCGATTCTTCATTTTTATCACCTTTTTTTTTCGATTTTTTTTCTTTTACTCTTTCTGACTCATTTGCTAACGCCTTGTCTAATGAAGAAAGACTAAAGCCTGCTTCGGTTAATTTATTTAGTTGAATATTTGTTTTGGCTACCCAAAGATCTGCGATGTATATAGATGGGTCATTTGAATAGAATTTTTTTACAAAAAGAAAGCCTTTCATGGCTGCGTCATAATCCCGGCGATAGTAACTTGCTATTCCAATTGTCGTCCAATTCTCATCAATCCAAGGATTGTGCTCTTCTTTTTTCAATGAGGGACGATCATTACTTGGCATGCTGTGCCGCTGAATGACTTTTGTGCATTTTGAAATTGCTGTATCTATTGCTGGATACATCCCGACCACTTGTTCTTCATCTGGAAGTGGATCAATTGGCAAGACAGAATAATAATCTTCTTTTAACGAAGTTCGAAAAGTACTTAGTGATTGTCGAATTAACTCATTCGCATTAAAATAACCATTGTAATGGGCTGTCATTCCATGATAAGACCTGTTGATCAGCGTGTTTTTTTCAGTTGAACAAGACGCCACAATTAAAACGAACAGCGTCACAACCATATACCAATACCTGATCAGCCTCATGAACAGTTCTTTTTCTTTAAAGATGCGATTTGTAGAGATATAACTACCAAAATCCCAATTTATTTTATTTGAACAAAAGTTCGTTCTTTATTTATGATATGTTTGTGAAAACCTGCTGGATATCATCATCATCTTCAATTTTATCCAACATCTTTTCTACATCCAACATTTGGTCTTCCGTTAAATCAATTGGAGAAGTTGGGATGCGTTGAAGATTTGATTTTTGCACCTCGATATTCATGTCCTCCAATGCCTTTGCGATTGTGCCAAAGGAGGTATAATCCCCATAAACAAATACTTTGTCCCCATCCACTTCGATCTCCTCACAACCAGCATCAATTAGCTCTAACTCCAATTCTTCGGGATCCATTGTATCTGTTTTTACAATTTCAAACACAGATTTACGATTAAACATGAAATCCATTGATCCATTCGGAACAACGCTTCCACCAGCTTTATTGAAGTATGATTTTACATTAGCAACCGTTCTTGTCGGATTGTCCGTTGCACATTCAACCACAACCAAGACACCATGGGGTCCTTTACCTTCATAAATAACCTCAGTAAATGCACTAATATCTTTTTGAGCTGCACGCTTAATCGCTGCCTCAATATTGTCTTTCGGCATGTTCTCCGCTTTGGCATTTTGAATTGCCGTGCGTAACTTAGCATTTGTCGCAGGGTCCTCTCCACCTTCTTTAGCTGCCATTGTAATGGCCTTACCCAATTTTGGAAATAGTTTGGACATCTTGTCCCAACGTTTTTCTTTTGCTGCTCTGCGGTATTCAAATGCTCTTCCCATG
>JBKDKG010000315.1:0-8214 GCA_046345095.1 Flavobacteriia bacterium
AATATAGTGCTCAACTTCAACTTAAATTTAGCAGTTCTTAAAAAGGGGGGCTTACTTTTGAAATCGAAAAATCGACCTCAGTAAAATCAAGGCTTTCAAAAAGCAAAATGATTAATTTATATTTTTATCGGACACTAGTGAAAATAATTATCGGATAAATAATTTGTTTGATGTTTTTTTTGTAATATTGCACCCCGTTTTAAGCGGAAGAACAGAAAATAACAGTCATGGATATTATCAGAGAAATACAGAGCGAGCTTATTGAATTGAAGGAATTCCCAAAGTTCGGAGCAGGAGACACGGTAACTGTTTCTTACAAAATTAAAGAAGGAAACAAGGAGCGTATCCAGCAGTTTCAAGGTGTTGTTTTACAGCGTCGTGGAAGCGGAGCTACAGAAACTTTCACTGTTCGTAAAATGTCAGGTAACGTTGGTGTTGAAAGAATTTTCCCAATCGCATCTCCGTTTATTGATGCAATCGCTGTAAACAAGAGAGGTTCTGTTCGTCGCGCAAGAATTTTCTACTTCAGAGAAAGAACAGGAAAATCAGCACGTATCAAAGAAAAAAGAAGTTTCACACACTAAGATATTCGAATCTTTTTCGTACAAGGCTTTCTCAATGGGAAAGCCTTTTTTATTTTTGGTATTGTGGCAAAACGTACTAAAAAGAAAAAAACAACTCCCCAAAAAAGACGACCTGAAAAAATTTACATTCAGTCGATCCTTGCCTTATTTATTATTGTTGCAGTAATTGCAGGGTACCTTTATGTACGCAACAAAATTCGTGAAGCTAGAATTGAAGTGGCCAAAGAAAAAGTGATTCGAACAATACCCTATGGCTTCTCATCATTCGGAATTGATATATCGCATCATCAAGGAGAAATTGATTGGGAAAAACTTATGAAATCAGAGCACTACGACACTGTGATCCATTTTGTCTATTGCAAAGCCACAGAAGGAACAGATTTTTTAGACGCAAGATGGTATGAAAATCGTAAAGAACTGCGGAAATTAAAAATCCCTCATGGCGCATACCATTACTTCAGAAATAGTGACCCGATACTTCAAGCAGAACATTTTTTGCGTCACTGGATTAAAAAAGATGGAGACCTACCTCCTGTTTTAGATGTTGAATACGAATGCTTCGACAATCCTGATTTACATAAAAACATGGATATTTGGTTAAAGATTGTGGAATATGAAACAGGAATGCGTCCCGTTATATACACGTCACTTCACATGTATGAAACAAAATTTCCAGAACATTTCTATGATTATAAATTTTGGATTGCAGCCTATAGCAGACAACCCGATTGTTTAAATGACGAAAGGATTATTCATTGGCAATTTACAGATACTGGTGAATTACCGAGAATGAAAAGACGCGTTGATATGAACGTTTCAAAAATATTGATTCAGTGATCTTAAAGCTTTTCAATCACAAAATCAGTACGTCTATTTTTTGCTCTATTCAGATCAGAAGTATTTGGCAATTTAGGAGCGGTTTCTCCATAGCCTTTTGAGGAAAGTCGCTGCGCATCAACACCTTGCGATATCAAGTAATTTTTCACCCCAATTGCACGACTTTCTGAAAGCGTCAAATTCAAGGCATCATCTCCCTGATCGTCTGTATGTCCTTGAATCGCAACGTTAATAGTTGGATTTGTATTCAAAAATCTCGCAAATCCTTGCAAAATAAACTTTGATTTATCATTCAATTCTGCAGAGTTAGTCGCATACAAAATATCATTGATAGTATAAGCTTCACCAACTTTTAATGGTTTCACAGATAGGTCTTTATTGCGAATAACCACCTCCTCTTTTTTAATCTCTTCTTTGGTTATTAATTTAGAATCAAAGGCATGCCCCTCTTTTTGAACGGTAACCATAACATCCTGTTTTTTATCCAGCTTAACGACTGCAGCATATTTCCCATCATTGCCATTTACCTTTACCTTGCTGACTTCTCCCGATCCCGCATATGCAATTTCAATCGTTGCATCTTTTACGGGCTGTCCCTTGTCATCTTTTAACTCCCCTTTCAAAATTGCAACTGGTTTTGGTCGCGCTTCTTCGTATAATTCAAATGAATAAATGTTCCAATTTCCTCCGACTCGTGATGAGTAATATGCAATTTTCCCATCTGTTGAAACAAACAATCCCAATTCATCTTCTTTCGAATTGATTGGATAGCCAATGTTTTTTGGTTGCAGCCATTTTCCATTTTCTTCACGTACATAGAAGATGTCCAAGCCACCAATACCCTTTCGTTTTTCTGTCGAAGAAGAAACAAAATAAAGCGTCTCACTGTCTTGGTGCAAAAATGGACTCTTGTCCTTGCCATCTGTATTAATTTCATCGAACGGTCGCGCATCACCCCACGAACCATCGGGTTTGCGTTTAACAACAAAAATGTCATTGTCACGTGTTGTAGGTCGAGCTGCTGTATAGAAAAGTGTCTGACCGTCAGAAGAAAGCGATGGCTGTGCCTCCCAACCATCTGGTGTATTGATTCCAGGTCCCATATTTTTGAGTGGCGTCCATTTGAAATCATTTCCTCCTTTTCCTGTCCTCTCGTATGTTGTTGTATAAAGATCACAATTCAGATAATCCCTACCATACACCTGTTCTTTCTTGCAAGCACAAATAATCATTTCTTTGTTATCTACCGACAATGTAGCCGCTCCATAATTCGTAAAAGTACCATCGTTAAATGGCGGTTTTAAGGGCTCACCCTTATCAAAATCTGAAGTCAATGATGGACGCTGAGAAAATGTAAATTCCTCCACAAAATTCGATTTCAAATCACCCAAATTGGCGCGATCAAGTTTCCTCGTGTAGAATATCAACTCATTATCTGGCGAAATCATTGGAAAGTATTCATCCTTCTCAGAACTTACATTTCTTACCATGTTTGGCTGAAAAGGAACGGCATTTGTCAATAAATCCTGTTCGGACTCTAATTCTGCCAAAACCTCATTCACATCTTTTATTTTTTTATCATAATCATCCGGATAACGGGTATTGTCTGCATTCTTAAATTTCTTAAATTCTTTGAACCACTTAATCGCGTCTGTTTTCTGTTGTTGACTATAGTTGATCACCCCAAGGTAATAGGTACAATTTGCATGGTAATCCGGACAAAACTGTAGCGCTTTAATGAACATTTCCTCCGATTTCTGAAAACTCTTGTCACCTATTACCGGATTTGGCTGCGTTTCGTAGTATTTCATCCCAGCATCATATGCATACATGGCATATTCGTAAAAAGCCATAGCATTGTCCGGTGCTGCTTCGATGGCTGCCGTGAAATTATCTACAGCTGTTTTAGCATCTGGGGCTTGATTGGCTGCATCAATTAATTTTAAGACTTTTTTAGACGGCGGCAAACAGGATTCATCTTCTTCTTGAGTGAAGGAAGTGGAACTTAAACCTGAAATGAACGCAATGGCAAGGAGTGTAAAATATTTCATATCTGTTTTAAACGACTTTGGCTAGTCAAATACTATACCCAATATTTGAATAGCGAAAAAGTACATTCAAAGTTACAGCGAAAAGGGTTGCTTGTTTTGTATTTTTTTGAACAATGAAACCTTAAAAACCATGTTCCATGGATGATTTTATTGATTAAATAATGTTTCACTGAAATATGTATTTTTATAAGAAATTTTTATCCCATGAATAAGTCTCTATTCGCATGCTCCGTTACCTTTCTATTCATTTTAAGCTCATTTGGGCAAAAAAAAGACACGAAGGCTGAAGTAAAACCTCTATTTGATGCAAGTACCATCAGCGGATTAAGCTTCAGAAATGTTGGCCCTGCGCTTACCTCCGGAAGAATCGCAGATATAGCTGTTCACCCAAAAAACCATGATAAATGGTATATAGCTGCTGCGAGTGCGGGGGTTTGGATAACGGAAAATCATGGCACCACATTCAGTCCTATTTTTGAAAACTATGGATCTTTCTCTATTGCTTGTGTTGAACTCGCGCCATCAAATCCAAATACAATTTGGGTAGGTACTGGAGAAAACAACAACCAGCGTTCGGTTGCATATGGAGATGGAGTTTACAAGTCTTTAGACGGCGGAAAAAGCTTTACGAACATGGGACTGAGTAAATCCGAGCACATTGGCAATATTATCATACATCCACAAGACGAAAACACCATTTGGGTGGCCGCCTATGGTCCAGTTTGGAGTTCAGGCGGAGAACGCGGGGTTTACAAATCTACCGATGGTGGAAAAACATGGAATCGTACACTTTTTATTTCTGAGGAGACAGGTGTTTCTGAGATTGCAATAGATCCTGAAAACCCAAATATTCTCTACGCTTCGGCTCACCAGCGCAGAAGACATGAGTGGACATACATCGGCGGTGGACCAGAATCTGCCATTTACAAATCAACTGATGGGGGAACTACTTGGAGAGAGATTAATGCTGGATTGCCGAAAAATCAAATGGGTAGAATTGGCTTAGCTGTTTCTTCGGTAGATCCGAATTATGTATATGCTATCGTTGAGGGAAAAGAGGACAAAGGAGGTTTTTTTAGATCCACAAACAAAGGAGAAAGTTGGACTAAAATGTCAGGGTTCAATACAAGTGGAAACTATTACCAAGAAATCATGTGCGATCCTTACAATAGGGACAAAGTATTTGCTATGGATACCTACATGCACCATACAGAAGATGGAGGTAAGAATTTCAAACCGACTGGTGAACATCAAAAACACGTTGATAATCATGCCATTTGGATAGACCCTTCCAATACGAATCATTGGATTGCTGGTTGTGATGGCGGAATCTATGAAACCTACAATCACGCCCAACAATGGCGTTATTATTCCAATTTACCAATCATTCAATTCTACAAAGTAGCTACAGATAATGATTATCCTTTCTACAACATTTATGGTGGAACACAAGATAACAATTCAATGGGCGGACCATCTCAAACAAACAATGTGGGTGGAATCATGAATGAAGACTGGTTCATCACAAACGGTGGTGATGGATTTGAATCTGCATGTGACCCTACAGACCCTAATATCACATATGCTCAAGCGCAATATGGTTTTTTAGTGCGACATGACAAGGCCTCAGGTGAAAAAGTATACATTCAACCACTTCCACAAAAGGGAGAAGCTGCCTACCGATGGAACTGGGATTCGCCCTTACTTGTCTCACCACACGATCATAAAACTCTTTATTTTGCAGCAAACAAAGTTTTTAAAACCACCAACCGAGGAGATGACTGGAATGTGATTTCACCAGATTTAACGCAGCAGATCGACAGAAACAAGCTAAAAGTCATGGGGCAAGTCTGGTCGATTGATGCAATCATGAAGAATGCTTCTACTACCATTTACGGTAACATCGTTGCACTTGACGAATCGCCGAAAAAGAAAGGATTGTTGTATGCTGGAACAGACGATGGCTTGATCCAATCATCTGAAGATGATGGACAAACATGGAAGAAACAAATGGTATTCCCGGGAATACCTGCAAATACGAGAGTCAACATGTTGACAGCCTCTCAACACAACGAGAATGAAGTTTTCGCTGTATTCAACAACCACCGATCCGGTGATTTCAAGCCCTATATTCTAAAGAGTTCTGACAAAGGAAAAACATGGGTGTCAATTAGCGGAAATCTTCCACAAAGAGGATCTGTATACTGCTTAAAACAAGACCATTTGGATCCAAATTTATTGTTTGTTGGCACCGAATTTGGTGCTTATTTCACCAATGATGGCGGAAAAATATGGACGAAACTAAGTGGTTTACCAACTATCGCTGTATACGACCTTGACATACAAAAAAGAGAAAATGATTTGGTTGCAGCATCGTTTGGAAGAGGATTTTATGTACTAGATAATTACAGTCCACTTCGACAACTGAACAAGACCAACATCGACAAAAAAGCACATTTATTTCCAGTTTCAGACGCTTTGTTGTATGTACAAGCTGACCCACTTGGACTCGAAGGAACTGGATTTCAAGGAGCTAATTTATGGTCAACACCGAATCCGGAAGTAGGTGCAACGTTTACACTTTACATGAAAGATGAATTTAAATCATTGAAATCAATCAGACAAGAAAAGGAAACAAGTTTGGAAAAAGATAAAAAAGATGTTAGCTACCCTACTTTTGAAGAATTAAGAAACGAGAAACTAGAGGAAACTGCACAGATAATATTTGTTGTTTCAACATCTAAAAACAAAGAGATTCGTCGTTTGGTTAGTCCAGTTACAGCGGGAATTTCAAGAATTACATGGAATTTAAGAACTGAAGCAACCAATCCAATTGAAGCAGGAAATTATGCAAACAAAAACAATGGATTTCTTGTCCAACCAGGAACTTACTTTGTTCAAGTATTGAAAATTAATAATGGAACAATTGATACACTTACTGAAAAGTCAGCATTCAATGTAGTTGGACTAAATAATCAAACACTTATGGCAGTGGATCCATCAGCATTGGATCAATTTCGTTATGAGTTAATGGAATTCAATCGAAAATTAAATGCCGCATCTCGCAAATTAGAGGAACGTTCCGAACAAATTAAAAGTATGGCTACAGCTTTGGTCATCTTCCCCAACACTTCTATTATTTTACTAAAGGAAATTCAGGCATTGCAATTACAGAAAGAAGCTTGTAGAACTCTTTTATATGGCGATGAAATAAAAAAATCCAAAGAGTTTGAGTCTTTGCCAGGAATCATGGAGCGTTTTGGTTTAATTCAATACATGGTTTCAGATAATACTACCGGCGTATCAAACAATCATCGTCAACAATTTGCTCTTATTCAAGATGAATTCTTGCAATTTCAGCTCCAATTAAACGAACTTGATAAGAAATCAAATGCTATTTTGAATCAATTAGATAAAGAAGGCATCCCTTACATCCGACAATAGAAGAGCTGATTTAATTGATTTTTAAACAATTTTTAACCGTAAATTAAAACATGGTTGAAAAATAAATTGTTATTTTTTCTTGAAGTTTCAGGATTAATTAGATAAAATTGTAACGCTAAAACGTAATAAACCTGAATCATGAAAACAATTAACATTGCACCCATAGTGCATTCCTTTGAACGAAAATCATCTTTTCTTTTTCTTATTGCACAAACCAGTTGAAAGGATTTGTCGTCTTTTTTAATTGTGTCATCTAATAAACTATCTAAACCATGAAAAAATTTAATATCCACTCGATATTTACCTGTTTTATTTTACTGTTAAATGTAAGTTCTATTTACAGTCAAACTGAACTCAATCCTGATAAAGGGATGATTGGTAATTCATCTAGACCCATTCGCTGCTACACAGTAGAAGCAGATTCAATAAGAAGGGCACAAGATCCGTCGTTACCATCTTTAGAGCAAGAAGAAATTTGGCTGCAAGAGCAAATTGCCATTTTCAAAGACCAACAAAACGCACGCGTTGCTCAGGGTCAACCAAAGAACGTTCTTTTGACGTTGCCAATTGTTTTCCATGTAATTACAAGTGGAACTGGTGCTACAAACGTTCCTGCATCTCGAATTCAAGCTCAAGTCGACCAACTCAATATTGACTACAGAAATTTAGCAGGAAGCACAAATGCAGCAGCAGGAGATTGCGAAATAAATTTCTGTCTAGCCTTGCGTGACCCGAGTGACAACATTTTAACAGAACCGGGAATTAATCGTGTAACTACTTATGGGGGGGGCACACAGTCTCAAACCATGATGGATAACACCATTAAACCTGCAACAATCTGGGACCCTACAAAATACATTAATATTTGGGTGGTTAATCTTAGTGGTGGTCTTCTTGGATATGCTCAATTCCCAAGTAACTCAACCTTAGCGGGATTGAACACGAGCGGAGGTTCAGCATCAACAGATGGCGTCGTAATTTTATATACTTCTCTTGGATCTGTAGCTTCGCCAAATACAGCGGGCGGTCAATATGGATTGGGGAGAACGCTTACCCATGAACTTGGTCACTATCTAGGACTAAGACATATTTGGGGTGATGGAAATTGTTCAGCAACAGATTATTGTGCAGACACACCACCTGCAGGTGCAGCTAATTACGGCTGTCCAACAGGGACAAATTCTTGTACAACCGACGCGTTTGCTGACATGATACAAAATTACATGGATTACACGGATGATGGTTGTATGAACATTTTAACCAATTATCAGATTACGCGAGTTAGAACAGTTTTAAGT
>JBKDKG010000316.1:0-7198 GCA_046345095.1 Flavobacteriia bacterium
CAACACGGTTTAGGGAATTTCTGGAATGATTTCGATAACCTACAATCTTATGCGCTTGACATTGCCTTTGCGTATCCGACTTCGGACGGGATTGTGCAAACTGTCCAGTGGGAGAGTTACCGTGAGGCCATTAACGATGTGCGATATATCTCAACCTTATTGAATATACGTGATTCGTTACTGGATGCTGGGAATGACGTTACTGACCTGAACGACTGGATCAATAATGTGGACTGTACTCGTCCTCTTGAAGACCTTCGCAACGATATTATTGACAAAATACTAGAAATAAACCAGTTGATTTCTGGAATTGCTATTCCAGAAATTGTAGAAAACAATGATAACGTGATGATATATCCCAATCCATCTAATAATCTGATTTTTATTAAAGGTGCAGAACCGGGAGCTATATGCAACATATACACAATACGAGGAGAGCAAATAAAATCAACCGTTCTGTATCAATCATTGCAGAGCATAGATATCGCCGGGTTGCAAGCAGGTGTATACATCATGCAAATACAGTCTAAAAAAAATGTAGAAGTGAAAAAGTTTGTTAAACTGTAATTGTACTTAGTGAAAGTATTGATTTATGCAAAATTAGCGGAATTAAAAACTTCAAAAGGGTTGATGAATACTTTAACGATTTATTGAAATCTAAAATAATTTTTTACATTAACAATTCAACAATTAGTGGCGAAAATTAAGCATTTTGACAACAAATTAAAATGGATTGATGAATAAAAGAAAAATATATAAATAATAAAAAAAACAGGTGCTAACATATGGTAGCCGATAATTGCCGGCATTTGTGCCAACTTGATACTTTGGTGCTTTTAACAAACGAAGTGCTAAATTGATACGAAAGTGCTGTAAATCCGGCAACTACGGCTACCATTTTTCGTTAGCCATCATCAACAAACCGAAATCAATAAAAAATAAAATGTACTACTTTGGCGAATTTAGTATGACATTCTCGTCCACTTAATTCAAATTGGAAGAAAAAATGATAAGCAACAACATTTTATTTACTGAAAGACAGAAATTCAAACAATGGTGGATTTGGTTAATGCTTTTAAGTTTAAATGGAATTTTAATCTATGGTGTGTTCAAGCAAGTCATCGGTGGGCAACTATTTGGAGACAAGCCGGCTGGGAATGCAGAACTTTTAATCATAACAGGATTACTCTTACTTCTAACTTTGTTATTTTTTATCTTTCGACTTGATACGATAATTAAAGAAGATGGTATTTATATTCGCTTTTTTCCCTTTCACTTAAAGTTCAAACACTTTACTTGGGACAGCATAAGCAAATCATACGTTAGACAATATTCACCATTGACAGAATATGGTGGTTGGGGCTTACGACTTGGATTATTTGGAAAAGGAACGGCGTTTAATGTTTCGGGCGACAAAGGTTTACAGCTTGAATTTACTGACAGTATAAAATTACTAGTCGGAACAAACAAACCAGATGAACTGATCGAGACGCTCAATAAAATTGGACAACTTAAAGAATAAAAAAATCACATGTTAAAGAATGGAATTACATTCGAAGAATCAGGTAATTTCTTGAAATGGGGTGTGTTTATTAACCCACTTATCCAAAAATACAATGGATCAAAAGAAAATTTAGGAGATAGAACCGCATACAACTGGGGGAAACAAACTATTCTCAATGGATTGGAACTAGAATTAACCACTTGTTTTTGGAATTTTGGTTTTCAACGATGGTTTAGAAGATTTACTGAAATTGAATATTCTGCAATTGGTGATACCATTGCAGAAGAAGAGTTTAAGCGCATATCAAGTCATCTTATAGAATTATTCGGACCACCAAGAAATACCGAGGTTGAAATAAATGATCCAGAAAAATTTTTAACCTGGGAAATTGACAAAATTGAATTTTCATTGTATTACTTCCAACAGCATTGCTTTCATCTAAACTTCACTATTAAAAAAAAATGAAATTTCTAGAATAGCTAACAAACATTAATACTCTTCTCTATCTTCAATAAATCCGACTCTATTCAAAGAAATTATTATCACTTCCAATTTAGATTTACTTTAAATTGCTAGCGCTTCGCTATGGGATTTGGTATTAGAAATTAACTAGCACAACAATAAGAAATCTTAACTTTGCTTAAAAGCATCTATGTTCTAATTAAGGAGAGTATTGCAGCATGAAAACAACTAACAAGAAGGTGAATTTTATTCTCGACGTTTTTAACGAAAAGTGCCCGAATTGCAGCAAAGGATATGTTTTCAAACAAAATGTGAGCATTTTAAAATTACCAGTCATGAACGATGCCTGTGAAAAATGCAATTATCATTTCGACAGAGAACCCGGATACTTTTTAGGTGCCATGTATATAAGCTATGGATTTGCAGTACTGCAAGGAATCATCACCTTTTTCATTTTACACTATTCTTTCCCGCAACTTTCCACGTTCTTTGAGATACTGATCGTCATGCTTGTTATGATAATTTTTGGTAGAAAAAATTACAAATTATCGCGTGTGCTTTACATCCACATTTTTCCGTGGTAATCCTTTAGAGACAAACTTTAAACTATATTATAACAGCAAAAAAGGCACTTTGACAAACAATACAGCATTTTAAAGTTATAATGTGAAATGTCATTCGTTTAATGTTTTAGGATATTAAAGATGGTCTTATTTGTTGAACAATTACTGATATCCCTCCGAAAAAAATCGAGTTCATGCTATCTAAAAAGTTGAATAAAAAATCAGCAATTTAACACCCGAAAATAACTTATATTTAAAAACACTATTCTATTTCTAAATCAAACAAACATTATCCCTATGAATGATATCATTTGTCCAAATTGCAAAAAGGTTTTTAAAGTTGATGAATCTGGGTTTGCCGATATTTTGAAGCAAGTTCGCGATCACCAATTTGATGAAGAATTGAAAAACCGTTTAAACCTTGCTGAAAAAGAAAAGGAAAGCGCCATTAAATTAGCAGAAGCATCTATTAAAAGCGCCTTGCAAGAGGATATCGTCAAAAAGGACAAAGAGATCATTGAGTTGAGGGCAAAGAATGAACGCGAACTTTCCGAACAACTAGCAAAGAAGGAGGTTGAGATTGCTGAAATGAAATCCAAAATAGAAAATGCGGAACTTGAAAAAAAACTCATGGTTACAGAGTCCGTGCAGAAAATTGAAAAAGAACGTGATGAGCTGGCAAGCAACTTAAAAAACAAAGAAATTGAAAAGCAGTTGCTCGAAAAATCGTTAATTGAGAAATTTTCATCCGAACTCAAAACAAAGGATGATATCATCAAAATGAAGGAAGAGGAAATAGCTTTGCGAAAAGACATGAAGCTCAAACTTTCAACGAAAATGATTGGCGAAACGCTGGAGCAACATTGTGAGAACGAGTTCAATAAATTGCGGGCAACCGGATTTCAAAAGGCTTATTTTGAAAAGGACAACGATTCAAAATCAGGCAGTAAAGGGGATTACATCTACCGTGAGATGGATGATTCCGGAAATGAAATCATTTCCATCATGTTTGAAATGAAAAATGAAGGAGATGAAACGGCATCAAAAAAAAGAAATGAAGATTTCTTCAAGGAATTGGACAAAGACCGCAACGAAAAGAAATGCGAATACGCTGTAATGGTTTCTCTGCTGGAAGCTGATAATGAATACTACAATGGCGGTATAGTTGATGTTTCATACAGATACGACAAAATGTATGTGGTTCGTCCTCAATTTTTTATTCCAATTATTACACTTCTTAGGAATGCTGCAATGAATTCGATGAAATACAAATCAGAATTGGCCTTGATTCGAAATCAAAACATTGACATCACCAATTTTGAAGATAACATCAATGCGTTTAAAGAAGGTTTTGCCAGAAATTACGAGTTAGCGAGTCGCAAATTTAAAACTGCCATCGATGAAATCGATAAAACGATTGACCACCTACAGAAAACAAAAGAGGCACTATTGTCCTCTGAAAACAATCTAAGATTGGCGAACAACAAAGCAGAAGATTTAACGATTAAAAAGTTGACACGCGGCAATCCTACAATGACTGCAAAGTTTGATGAATTGGAAAATAATACTAACGAATAATAATCCTATTCAGGAAGCACAGCATCCTTTTTTCGCAACCCGTTCCAAAGTAAATAGATCCCCGCAATAACCAGTGGAATAGACAATATTTGCCCTGTATTTATTGGAAGATAGGCATCGCGTGCTGTTTGTCCAAGTTTGACAAATTCGACTATGAAACGTGCCCCGAAAATTAAAATCAGGAAAGAACCAAACACCACTCCGGACTTACGCCACAATTCCTTTTTCCAAAACAAGAACATCAGTATACCGAAAGCAATGAAATAACAAATAGATTCATACAGCTGCGCAGGATGACGAGGTGTTGGATCAAATGTCCCGATTGTTTCATTAAAGTAATGCTGAAATTGAAATGCCCAAGGCACATTGGTTGGATCGCCTACCATTTCATGGTTTACTAAGTTACCCAAACGAATGAAGGCACCTCCAATCGCTATTGGTGCAGCAATCCGATCAAGAATCCACAAATAAGGCTTGTTTACGACTTTCTTCGAAAAAATATAAAGTGCAATTAAAATGACCACAGCTGCACCGTGACTGGCCAATCCTCCCTCCCATATCTTGACGATATCACCAGGATGAGAAAAATAACCTCGTTCCAACACCATTCCTTCGGGTGAAACAACATCCCAATAAGGACCATAGAAAAAGACATGCCCCAATCGAGCACCAACGATCGTTGAAAGCACCATGTAAAAAACAAGTTTATCCAGTACTTTATCGTCAATATTTTCCTTTCGGAACATTTTACGCACTACGAAATATCCCAAGATCATTCCCGTTACGAAAAGCAATCCGTAAAGGTTGGGAGTTCTGTATCCTTCTATGAGTTCGGAACTAACGTTCCAGTTGATGAAATTAATCACGCCTTCGTTTCAATAATTGGTGTGACTAAAGATAATGGTTTTTCGTTATTTGCTTTAAATGGCAATTTTTCTGATCGACCTTTTTTGAAAATTTTGTTGCTCATATTTTTTCCTTTGCGCAACTCCTTCTGCTCCTCTTCTGATAAATGAATCGTATGTTGACAGTCATCCGAACAGCAATTTTCCATGTTCGATTTGCACACATCGCATTGAATGAACAACAAGTGACAAGCATCATTTGCACAATTCGTATGCGTATCTGCTGGATTGCCGCATTGGTGACAAACAGAAATTATATCTTCTGAAATCCGCTCTCCACGACGTTCATCGAACACGAAATTCTTGCCTATGAATTTATTCTCTATCCCATTTTCACGGCAATCATTCGCATATTTTATAATTCCACCCTCCAATTGGTGTACATTTTTAAATCCTCGGTGACGAAACCAGGCAGAAGCCTTTTCACAGCGAATACCACCCGTACAATACATCACCAAGTTTTTATCTTCGTTTCCTTTCAAATATTCTTCCTCAATATAGGGCAAGGATTCACGAAATGTATCCACATCCGGTAAAATAGCACCTTTGAAATGCCCTACTTCAGATTCGTAATGATTCCGAAAATCGATAAGAATTGTATTTGGGTCATCAGTCAACTGATTGAATTCCTTCGCATTAAGGTGCTTCCCTTTGTTGGTCACATCGAACGTTTCATCGCTCAAACCATCCGCAAGAATTTTGTCCCTAACCTTGATTTTTAATTTTAAAAACGAAAATTCAGCCTCGGCATCATCCACAGCGATATTTAACCGTATATCATTTAAGAAATCGATTTGATTTAATTCTTCCCTGAAGCGATCCAGAGAATGAAGTGGGACAGCTATTTGTGCGTTGATTCCTTCTTTTGCGACATAAGTCCTCCCAACCACATCAATGGCCGACCACATTTGAAATAAATGATCTCTGAATAATCGAGGATTGGAAATATGTGCGTATTGATAGAAGGAGATCGTTACAAACTTGTAACCACTTGCACGCCATTTGGCTTCCAACTCCTCCTTATTTAATGTATTCCACAGTTGCATGCTATGTTGTTTTAAATAAAAAGTGAAGCAAAGATAGGAATTGCATTTGAAAATTGAACTCTTGAACTTTCAAGACAAAAGACTTGAACGTCCTTTTGAACTCATTGAACTCTTTGAACTGCTTTTCACCACAAAGGCACTAGTTTATTGAAAATTAAAACCCCTTTTTAAGACACAAAGAAGGATCTTTTACATTATCAAAATCATGCATTATTAGCTCCAAAAGCCATCGGCTTTTTCTGAATTTGTGCCTTCAACATCTTGAGAATCAAAATTAACCTTGCGCCCTTGTGGTAAAATTTTTGATTTCATCTCTTCAACTTTTGAACTCTTTGAACGCATGGAACTTTCTTTCGTTTGAACTTCTAATTTCATTTGCCTACTTTTAAACAATGATTCGAAAGTTAAAATTAGCAAGCATTTTTGTCCTATTTATTTTAGGTGGTTGTGTTAAACCTTCTGATGGAAAAGCAAAGCATTCTTTCGTCAAAAACGGCTACAACTTAGTCAAACTGCAAACGGAGACCTTTCATGAAATTCATTTCAAATTGTCAGATTTTTTTGAGGAATCTAATTACAGTGGTCAATTTGTGATGAAAAATAATTCCAAGGTTTACAGTATTCCTTCAATGAATATCTATTTTTCTGTCGAGCTCTTTACACCAAATGACATCATTTCTATACGCAAAGGCAACTATGAAGTAAGCTCTGATCTTACCGTTTTAATGGATCATTACATCTATTCTAGGGAAAAAAGTTTATCCAATTACGCTACCTCCATTCGTAAACAGAGTAAAACGAAAAGTGGTTTACCGCTTTGTTATCAAATAATAAAAGTTAATTCTGATTTAGCTGATCCTGTTCAGATATATGAAATCGGAGCCATCGATACAAATAAAGGAAAGTTTGTTTTTCAATTTTTTGGAAATGGAGAACCCCTCGCCTATTTGCATGACGATTTTTTAAAGATTCTTCGCTCCGTTTATCTATGAGTTTGAAAATAGTTGTTGATCAAATAAAAACTGAAATTTCAAAGGGCTTACCGGGCGAGTCTGCGCATACGGCAATGTCCCCAATTGATCGAAAAAAAATAAACTGGGATGCTGAGGCTTCTATTCGTGAATCTGCAGTGGCTATAGT
>JBKDKG010000317.1:0-3591 GCA_046345095.1 Flavobacteriia bacterium
TTTAATTTTAAAATATAAAAAATTCCCATTTAAAAACATTTATTCCCATTTTGGGAGAATTTTGTTTTAATTGGAATTTGATTAATTTCGTTTTATGTCGAAAGTATTAAATACTCTTTTACTACTTGCGTTTTTAAGCGCAGTCTTCACTTCAACAGCGCAAAGCAGTGAAGTAAAAGAAGCACTAAAATGGGTGAATAGTAACGTTCAAAGCGATCCAGAGAAATGCCTCTTAAAACTGCAGGAATTAGAAAACTACAGCGATCCAAAAAACATTGAAGACAGATATGTAATTCTTGAAGAACTTTCAAATTTTTACTTAGTTGAAATGAAAAACTTTAAAGAATGTATGTTTTGGATGAAAAAATTAGAAAAAGAAGTTCTTCGTTCTAAAAACCTTCAATATGAGATTCGTTTTCACAATTCATTGGGTAAACTCTATTACTTCAATAACAACAATTTAGAGAAATCATTTGCAGAATTTACAAAAGCATTGAATTTGCTTCAAAAAAATAACTCTCACTATTTAGAAGAAGTTATTCACAGTAATTATTCCCTTTCATTGCAAGCTGATGGCCAATACTACAAATCACTCAAGCAGCAGCATTTAGCGCTGAATATTGTTAAAGCGAAAAATGACTTTTGGTTGCAATCAATTGTAACCCATAACATGGGAGTTAACTTTTTGCACTTAAATAAAATAGATTCTGCCGAAATATATTTTAATAGGTCATATGTTCTTGCCACGAAAACACCTGAATTAATAGACGATGCTCAAAGATCTCTTTACCTAGGACTATACTACAGGGATAAAAAAGATGAAAATAAGTCCCTGAGCTATTTGCTAACGAGTTTTAAAACGATACATGCTCACAATACTTTTGCCGACAAGTTAAATCTTTGTAACGCACTCAGCGAATTATATAAAGCAAAAAATGACAAATCAAATGCCTTAAAATATAAAGAGCTACAAATTGCTTTTACCGATTCATCTGAAAAATACAAATTGAACCATGAGCAATTTGTGTTCGAACAAAATCTTAAATTAAAATCACTCAAAACCAAGGCAAAATTATCTGAATTTGAAAACAGCAAATACATACTTCAACTGATTGTCAGTGGTCTTTTAGCCTTAAGCTTACTTCTACTCCTATTTTATTTGATTATTCGGCACCGAAAAAACAGGCAATTGCATTTTATTGAAAAACAAAAAGCTGAAATTGAAAAACAAAATATAAATCTAGAAAAGGAAATCGAAGAAAGAGAAAGCAAGACAAAAGCAATGTTTTTAATGGAGAAAGACAATCTGATAAATGAAATTGTCAACAAGTTAAACCAAGCCTTACCCGATGTAAAAGAAGACCAACAGAATTTTATTGGAAATGTCATACATGATTTAAAAGGAAATGTTGATAATAAGCGTTCGGAAGAATTTGAAGCTCAATTCAAAAAAGCTCACCCCCATTTCTTTGAAAACCTCACGGAATCACACCCTAAACTTTCGCCAAACGAAAAGAAACTCTGTGCTTTCCTTTCCTTAAATATGAACACGAAAGAAATTGCCGCAATTACTGGTCAAACAGCACATTCAATTAACATTGCAAGAGGTAGACTTCGGAAAAAACTAAAGATTGATCACACTGAAATTCAAATTTCTGATTTCCTCAGTAAATTCAATAAATAAATCACAAAATCAAACCTGTTCATTAGGTTGAATATGCAGTTTCTTGTATATTTTTTGTTGCTAGTTTAGACTCGCTTCACTCCATTAAAATATGGTGAATCGATTTTTTAATCTTTTTTAATTCAAAGAACAAACTACAATTCACAAACTTGTAAAAATTGAATAATTCGATACATTTTAGCTGACAGACATTTTTACTCAGGATAATGTTAAATTTGTCTGAAAAGGAAGTATATGACTGCGCAAAAACTCCCAATCATGGAATCATTTTTTACGATTCAAGGAGAGGGATTTCACTCCGGAAGAGCTGCTTATTTTATCCGTTTAGCTGGTTGCGATGTTGGTTGCACTTGGTGCGACGTTAAAGAAAGTTGGGATGAATTATTGCACCCATCTATTGCTGTGGAAAACATTGTAAATGAAACCATATCTTCAAATTGTGATTTCGTTGTTATAACAGGTGGAGAACCAGCACTTCATGATTTGACAAAAATCACCGAATTACTTAGAGATAATGGAATTGAGATTGCAATTGAAACTTCCGGTACAGCTCCGTTAAAAGGCGAAGTCGATTGGTATTGTTTCTCTCCTAAAAAATTCAAAGCACCGATTAAAGAAGCATATTCCTTAGCCTCTGAGCTTAAAATTATTATCAACCATCCGTCAGATCTTGCTTGGGCAGAAACACATGCTGAAAAGGTAAATTCCGAATGCAAACTGTTTCTGCAACCTGAATGGGAAAAAAGGGAACGTTTTTTGCCAATTATCGTAGACTACATCAAATCAAACCCAAAATGGTTGATTTCATTGCAGACACACAAATACATGAACATTCCTTAATATGAGAATTTTAGCATTTTTCTTTGGTCTACTTTTTATCGCCTCCTGCTCAACGGCGCAAGTTGGTTATTCATCTTCCAACAAAAAAGCAATAAAACTTTTTGAGGAAGGAAAAGAGGCCCCCAACAAAATCTTTGATCCTATTACGAATATGCCTGATTTCAAAGAAGGTGTTCGACTGATGGAAGCGGCTATTGAAAAAGACCCATCTTTTTGGGAACCCCATGTCTGGGCTGGAGAATTTTACGAGAACATGAGGGATTATGAAAATGCAATAAAACATTATGAAGCTGCACTGCAAATCAATCCAAATCACAGTGCTACAGGCACCACCTATTTTTATCTAGGAAACCTACAAAATGCGGTGGGTGACTATGAAAAGAGTATTCAGAACCTAGATTTATTCTTACGCAACAGAAATGCAAATCCAGATTTACAGCAGCAAGCTCAAACCATTAGAGTGAATTCCGAGTTTGCCATGAATGCCATGAAAAACCCTCGTAATTTCAACCCTATCAATGTTGGGCCTGGTATCAATACAGCTGATCCAGAATACTTTCCAACAATTACAGTTGATGGAAAAACAATATTATTTACGCGCCGTATAAAAGATGATCGAGTTCCACAATTCAAACAGCAAGAAGATTTCTATGTTTCTCAACTAAACGAGCGAAATATGTGGGGAATTGCGGAACCCATGCCTCCAAATGTGAATACAGTGCTTAATGAAGGAGCGCCAACAATCGCGGCAGATGGTCGATCTTTAATTTTTGTAGCATGTTCAGACATGTCTGGTGACAATAACTACGGAGAAAAAAGAACAGGAAAGGGAAGTTGTGATATGTTCTTTACAAAAAAATTAGGTGCTCGCTGGACAGATCCGGTTAATCTTCCTGGCAACGTAAATACTCCTACATGGGAATCACAACCATCACTTTCTGCTGATGGGAAAACACTTTATTTTGTGCGAAGAGTGAGCAGACGCGGAGACCCTGTGGATTCTGATATTTTTGTTGCGCGCCTTTTAGACAATGGTCAATGGAGCACACCAACTGCCCTACCAAGAC
>JBKDKG010000318.1:0-7255 GCA_046345095.1 Flavobacteriia bacterium
CAAAAAGTCGTCTGAGAGAAATCGAAGCCCACATTTGTTTGTAGTTTTGAAAATCAATGAATAGACAAGGTCCTATTGGTGTATTTGATTCTGGATACGGAGGTTTAACCGTATTAAAAGACATTGTTGCTTATTTGCCACAGTATGACTATGTTTATTTGGGTGACAACGCAAGAGCACCCTACGGTACACGTTCTTTTGAGGTCGTCTATGAATATACCTTGCAAGCAGTTAATGAGCTTTTTTCAAGGGGTTGTGAACTTGTGATTCTTGCCTGTAATACGGCCTCAGCAAAAGCACTGAGAAGTATTCAGCAAAATAACCTTCCTATAATTGATGCGAAAAAAAGAGTGCTTGGTGTTATTCGCCCAAGTGTCGAAGTGATCGGTCAATGGACAACAACAGGGCATATTGGTATTCTTGCTACCGAAGGTACCGTTCGCTCAGAATCATATCCGTTGGAACTTCAAAAATTTGCTGCTGGTTGTAAAGTGGTGCAACAAGCTTGCCCGATGTGGGTGCCAATCATTGAAAATGACCAGCAGGATACGGAGGCAGGAAAATTATTCATTAAGCAGGACATTGAAAAATTGCTGTTAAAAGATCCGGAAATTGATGTCATTGTGCTAGGCTGTACACATTATCCGCTCATTGAAGATTATATTCGTACTCTCGTACCTGCAAAAGTTAAAGTCGTATCGCAAGGCAAGATTGTAGCTCAGAAACTTGCTGAGTACCTTCAAAGGCATCCTTCAATGGAAAAAGCTTGTTCAAAAAACGGCGACATTCGATTTCTCACATCAGAAAATACAGAAGTATTTAATTTAAATGCAAGTAAATTTCTTGGCAGAGGAGTCTCTTCAGAGCACATTCATTTTTAAGCTTGTGTTAACTTATTGCGTTAACTGATGATGATCAGGTAAATGATAATTGGGAAATTCTGAATCTAGATGAAATTTATTCGGATAAGGTGGTGACGGTATACAATCGTTGGGGGAACAAACTTTATCAATCTGAAAAAGGAAGTTACTCTAAGAACCCTTGGGATGGTAAATACGAAGATAAAGTTATGCCCGTTGCAAGTTATTATTTTCTAATAGAACCCAATAAAGATGGAAAAGAAACGATTACGGGTATTGTTTCTATAATAAAAGAAGGAAATTAAAGCTTGGATTTCATTGTCCAAGCGATTAATGTAGATCTTTCTATTGCTAGAGCGGCTTTGGTACCTTCAAAGTTCTCTTGAATTGTTTTATGAAATAAATTTAACCATCGCTCAAAATCAGGTTCTTACAAGTCAAGTTGGGCGTGTGCTGTTATCTTGTTGCCAGAATACCCTGGTTGATCAATAAGTATAAATGCCCAAAAATCAGCGACTCTGGGAATGTGTAAGTCTAAATTAAGTTCTTGAAAGAAATGACCTATTTGTTCATCGAATAGCAGCTTTTTGTAAAATAGCTTGATAAGATCTAGAACATCTTCATAAGTTTCTATGTCTTTCATTTATCTTCTTTGAACCAACCAGAGTACATGACATAGTTGTTGGCAATGCGTTGCACTTCACCCTTGAATAATTCGGGAGAAAGTGTCTTGACTTTCTTGGCTGGAACGCCGGCATAAATACTCCATGATTCCACCCTCGTACCTTCTAATAAAACTGCACCCGCCGCAATTATACAGTTGGCTTCTATGTAGCAATCATCCATTACGATTGCGCCCATTCCAATTAAAACATTGTCTTCTACGGTGCACCCGTGAACCAGGGCATTATGACCAATGGATACATTGTTGCCCAAATTCACTTTTGTTTTTTCATAGGTACAGTGAAGAACTGCACCATCTTGGATATTAACTTTGTTACCCATTCTGATGGAATTGACATCCCCTCGAACAACAGCATTGAACCAAACGGAGCACTGATCACCCATGATTACATCGCCAACGATTGTTGCGTTTTCTGCCAACCAACAGTCATTCCCAAATTGGGGTTCAATACCTTTACATGCTTTGATAAGTGCCATTAGATTCAATTTTCGTTAAAGATACTTCGATGCTTCTTTATGAGCAAGGCCTTTTAAGTTGATTTCAGTAATAAAACTACGAACTGACTCAGGGTTAAATTTAGAGTATTGACGCAATGACCAACCAATCGCTTTTTGAATGAAAAATTCTTTTTCATGCTGAAATTGAAGGATTAGACTTTTGAGCAATTCAAAATCTACGTTAGTGCTATATTTTAGTTGAAAGATAAGACAAGATCTACGCAACCACAAATTTTCAGAATCTCGCCATTCTGCTATTATTTTTTTTCCTTCTTCAGGAAACTTTTGGACGTATTTTCCTAGGTAGTTGGATGCGATCGCATCAACTGAATCCCACCAAGATTTATTTGTAATGAGCCATTCCAACAATAAGTCATCATCGCTATTAATCTTTGAAAGTGAAGTTTTATTAAGTAAGTCAATGGCCGCATATTGAAATTCACGTTCATCTTTCACCCATAATTCTTTGATTAGATGCTTTTTGTCATTCTGTGTCAGCTCTTTTAAGAATGGGTACCATTGTGCTTGGAGCAAACGTCGATTAGTGGCATCAATTCCATAAAATGGAAAAAGATCCTTCATGTATTTCGACATGTCGAGGCCTCTTTCTCTGTTGATTTTTGTATGAAAAAGTAAATCAAGCTCAATGATCTTTTTTTGTTCCAAACTTAGCATTTCACAAGAATACGGTGAAGTTCTAAAAGTCTAATTGATAAACTTTAGAATAAAAAAATCTTAGTTTTCCTGCAAATAGGTTTAGCAGGAATTTGGGAAAAAGTATGTCTTGAATTTAACAGGACTAGTTGATTACCTTTAATTCTTTTCCAACTTTAATAAATGCATCAATTGCTTTATCAAGATCTTCCATGCTGTGTGCTGCTGAAATCTGTGTTCGAATACGAGCTTGTCCTTTGGCAACTACCGGGTAAAAGAATCCAATGGCATAAACGCCTTCTTTTAAAAGAGCATCAGCAAATTTCTGAGAAAGAGCCGCATCATAAAGCATAATCGGAACGATTGGTGAATCGCCAGGCTTGATGTCAAAGCCTGCAGCAATTATTTTTTCTTTGAAATAGGCTGTGTTTGCCTCTAGTTTGTCGCGCAATTCTGTCGTAGCACTCAAAATATCAAATACCTTATTTGACGCACCCACGATTGCAGGAGCCAATGAATTGGAGAAAAGATATGGTCTTGATCGCTGACGAAGAATATCTATTATTTCTTTTTTACCTGTTGTGTATCCACCCATTGCGCCGCCCAATGCTTTTCCAAGTGTTCCAGTAATAATATCAACGCGATCCATGCAATTGTGATATTCTGGAACTCCGCGACCAGTTTTTCCTATAAATCCAGCTGAATGACATTCATCTGTCATCACAAGCGCATCGTACTTATCCGCAAGGTCACAAATTTCATTCATTTTAGCGATGTCACCATCCATTGAGAATACTCCATCAGTAACAATAATACGGAAGCGTTGTGCTTGTGCTTTTTGCAATTGTTCTTCCAAATCTTGCATGTTGGAATGCTTGTAACGGTAGCGCTGTGCCTTGCAAAGTCGAACACCATCAATGATGGAAGCGTGGTTCAATTCGTCTGAAATAATTGCATCTTCTTCAGAGAACAATGGCTCAAACACACCACCATTGGCATCAAATGCTGCGGCATATAAGATTGTATCTTCTGTGCCATAAAAATTGGCAATTTTTGCCTCGAGCTCTTTATGAATATCTTGTGTGCCACATATAAATCGAACAGATGACATCCCGTAACCATGCGTGTCTAAAGCATCTTTTGATGCTTGAATTACTTCTGGATGAGATGAAAGACCAAGGTAATTGTTTGCACACATAATAACTACTTCATCACCAGAGTTGACTTTCACTCTTGCACCTTGTGGGGTAGTAATGATGCGTTCTCTCTTGTAGATGCCTCCTTCTTCAATGGTTTTTAATTCCCCTTGAAGATGTTCTTTTAAATTACCGTACATGCCTATTAATTTTTGTCAAATATAGCAATTTGACTTGGACAGAAAAACGTTCTATTTATTAGAAGTTCCATTTCATATTGCGGTCGTCGAGCAAAGCAAATGAAATTTTATAATTTACGCGCGGATCCATTTTATTGCCATCTGATGCAACGGCATAAACTCCAATTCGCAATCTTCTTCTGGAGAATTTGAAATTACGTTCCAAGCCACCAAATATCTCATAATGCTGCCAATTGAATTCTTTTACGTAGAGGGCACCAATTCCCATTGACAAACCAATGTTTGTTTTTTTCATGAAAGGAATCTTATTGATAATTGAACCATTGTCGTGGTGTACAAAATGTCCTTCAAGGAAATAATCTTTAGACGGTAAAGATGAATCGAGTCCTTGGAAGGAATAGAGTGGGTTCGAAAACCAAATGGGATCACTTCTTCTTTGAAACTTAAAGTCAGCAATCTGAAGATTTTTTGAGCTCAAAAATTTACCAGATAAAATGTGGTATGAAGAAGTTCCAATTGTACCAATTTTGAAGGTCTGCATCATACCAATCCTGCCATATTCATGGTCAATATCGCTTCCAAATAATTTTGGGATACCTCGCTCATAAGTCGCGTAAAACGAAGGTAAGCGTGAGCCAAGCAATACTTTTTTCTTTGCTTCCTTCATGTATTTTTGTTTGGGAGTATATGTTATTGTTGCTTCACCAACCAGTGCTTGATAGGTCTTAAAAACAGAAGGTTCATTATTTGGAATGGAGTTGTCAAAAAGTGTTACGAAACGGTAATCTTTCAAACTTCTTCTTTCTGTAAATTCCAAATTTGTGTTCAAATAAAAACCATTGAACAATTCATATTCATTGCCAATCTGACCACTTGTGGTCTCAATAAAGTTTTCGCGCTTGTAGATTTGAGTAATTGCATCGTAACTTCTAATTGCATCAAAATCGTGCGAAAAAGATAAGGATGCCGTTCCAAAATGAAAAGGTGCATAACGATATCGCCACCAGGTTTGACCTTTTAAATCTGCATTTAGGATTCCCATGGATGCTTCAGTATAAGAATCCAAGGCATGTTCATTTTCCCATTTTTTGAAATAATAAAAGCTTGGCGCTACTCTCGGACCAGCAATGTAAACCGGACGACTTGTTGCCGCAATAGAACTCAAGGTCCATTGTGATTTTTTTGCTCTGTTCCGATGATCAATTCCGAACCACAAAACCTTCAAGGCAGTCACTTTGTTGAAAACAGCATCTACCGAATCAAGGTATTCTTTGCGGTTTTGAAAATCTCTTATACTGTCTTTTGCTACAATGAATGCTTGTTCCTCTATCGTCAAAGCTACCTTTCGCTGATCTTTCCAAAAGGAACTGTCTCTTTCATACGCTTTTTGGTCTGTTACGGAAACTTCATTTCCGAAGAATTTCTTGCCGTATTCAGGGGTGAAAGAATAGTTACTGAATTCAGTGTAGGTAGTGCAGCTTGAACTTTGGTCCTTGTATTTGACGCCGTAGTCGAGTTCTTGTTTTGTTAGTATGCAAATTGAATCGCCTGGGTGATCAAAAAACTGTCGAATCGTAAATCGATCGTAGACCAAGAGATTCCCCTTGTTCAGTGTTAATTCTAGTTTTTGGACTAACCATAAAGAATCAATAACCCATATATAGCCTTCTAAAGTAGTGGTAGCAGTGCTTCTTGGAATAATTTTTATTTTATTGATTTTTAAGCCATTTTCCTCATATTGATCTTCGAGTCGGTACTTGTAAGATAAAATTCCCGGCGCTGAAATGGGGGAACTCACAGGTGACTGATGTAGATCATCCAAGTGCAATAAGTTTTGGAAGAAATTGAAATTTGATTTTACCGTAGTGGTATAATACAGATTTTGATCTGTCCCTCTTTTATCGTAGGCATTTCGGATTTCTTTGACTTTATTCGGTGGCGAGTAGTAGCGTGTCAATTGTACCTCAACGAGGTTCATGTTTTGTGTTAATGCGTCTCTTTTTTTCTTCTCCTCTTCTTCAAAGGGATCTGAAATGCCTCCAGGGTCATCTGACTTCGTTTCTTGGTTTTTCTTTTTGTCTTTTGTTTCTTTTTCCTTACGGTCAATTTTTTCGGTTGCTTTCGTGTATGCTTCGACAGCATGCGGGTAATTCCAAAGGTTGATGCTGTCACGTTTTTCAACAACCTTTAACATGATTTCTCGACCTGGGTTGGATTTCTTAGCTGTTATTTCAACATCTTGTAAATCCTTCACCGAAGTTGGAAAAAGTTGTAAATCTCTATTCACGGGCACATCATTCATCACAACATACGTTTCTCGTTCATTGTAACCAGTGGCATTGATTACAAGAAAATATTCTCCAGGATACAGGCGTATTTCATAATAGCCATTAGCATCGGCAATCGTTCGCATTTCAGCGTTGTTTTTAACGAATATTTTTGCAAATGGAATAGCAACATTTTTTTCGTCAAAGATTTTCCCATTCAAAAGCTGTTGTGTCCAGCTAGTGAACATAAGACAACTAAAGAAAAAAAGGAGTAGGTATTTGAACATTGAATTTTAAACGACTATTATTTATATTGTTTTGATAAAATAATTACCGATAGCATTCTTAAAGTTACAAGCCAACAATAATCTTTTTTTGTTTTTTATGTTTAACAGAAACTTGGCTGTTTCAACGATAAAAAAAACGTGATAAATGGGAGGTTTATTGCGCTGATTTTTTTTGATCTTCCAAGAACTGAATGTGTTTTTGCATGCGTTTTACCATCCAACGTTTCATGAAAAACATCATGAATGCAACCAAAGAGAAAATGTAATAAAATCCCCACTTTTTAATGTCGTCAGTGATACTCATATAAGTGCTTACGATGAAGATAGCTATTCCTGCTATCAACCATACGTATGTCATAATTCGATTGTAAAATTCCATGTGCTTTTAAATTAATCTTTGTCAAAATTATAGGTGCCTCTTGGTTTTAAAAAGACATATTCCGAAAAATCTTGCTTTGTCTCGATGCCGTCGCCATAAAGAATACTACCCGGTGATCGAACAACAACATTTGAATGTGTATAAATAAGGCTGTCTTTTTGATTCCAATGGAGCGATTCGGTAACTAAACGCTGTTTTTTTCGATAATTGAAAAGCTGAACAGAATCACGAACGAACATCGTACCTTTTGTGAAATTGACCTCTCCATAGAGTGCAGTTAACGTTGAAAC
>JBKDKG010000319.1:0-1735 GCA_046345095.1 Flavobacteriia bacterium
TTACTGTAGAGTAGGCCATTGTTTCTTAATTCCACAAGGATTGCTTCCAAAAATTTTCGGGGAATATGCTCTTCTTCCGAAATAGTAATGATTTTCAAAGGTGTTTTTTCATCAAATCGCTTTGCCAGCGACATGAGGGCCTTGATTGCGTATTTTGATTTTTTAGATAACACGTTTCAGAATCTATTGAGACAAATTTAAAGAATGTGAAGTGATATTAATGCAATTTTTGTCGTTTGATCAAGTATTTCAACAGAACGTCATTGAATCCCATTTGAATATCTGCAGGCATAAAATCTATTCGGTGGTTGGCGCAGCGTAGTTTGATCTCTTCGAAATAGTTTTGAATAGCGTTTTTATAATGTGTTTTGATTTCATTCGGTTGCAACTTTAAACTTTCGCCTGTTTCCATATCGATCAGGTTGTAAGGGCGATTTTCAAGTTCGAAATCAATTTCAGTTTGTTTGTCCGTAACATGAAAAAGAATTACCTCGTGTTTGTTGTGTTTCATGTGTTGCAAAGCCTGAAAAAGCTCATCCAATTTGGTTGGATCGTCTAATAAATCGCTGAAGATTACAATTAAACTTCTTTTGTGACAAAGCTCTGCAATGTCATTCAAAGCTGTAATTGCATTCGTATTTTTTTGTTGCTTTTCACTGTAATTGGAAAGCCGTTTTTCCAATTCACTGTATAGGTAATGGATGTGCGATGTAGAGGATTTGGCCGCTGTTTGAAGTTCAAGATTATCCGCAAAAATGGAAACGCCAATTGCATCCCGTTGTCTTCTCAATAATTCTATCAAAGATGCGGCAGCATAAACGGAATACTCGTATTTATTTGTGTTACCATCTTTCGGAAAAAACATAGAGCCTGAGCAATCAATGACTATTTGACACCGTAGATTTGTTTCTTCCTCGTATTTTTTTGTGAATAATTTTTCACTTCTTCCGTAAAGTTTCCAATCTATATGGCGCGTTGATTCACCTGTATTGTACAAACGATGTTCGGCAAATTCAACAGAAAAACCATGGTAGGGACTTTTATGCAGTCCAGTTATAAAACCTTCAACAACTTGTTTTGCCAACAATTCAAGATTTCCGAATTGTCCGAGTTTTGACCTGTCAATTTTATTGTCCACAATCAAATGTAACGAATTATTTCTTAGCGCTTATCGTGTTAAAGATAACACCAGCTAAAATCATTGCTATACCAACGTAAACAATGATCGATAAAGACTCATCAAAAATAAGGTAACCCGCTAATGCGGCATAAATGGCGCCTAAATATTGAAAGGGAGCGACAATAGATGTTTCTTCACTCATAAGTCCTTTGGTAAGAAACAATTGCGCTATTTGTGTGAAAACTCCCATGATAATTAGAAGCAACCATTCAATACCAACTGGCATTACAAAATCGAAGAAGCACCACACAAGCATAATGGGTATGGCAATCATTGGGAAGTATAGCACAACGTTCAGCGGATCTTCTGTATTTTTTAGTTTAACAATAGAAGAATAGGCCAGCCCTGAAAAGGTAGCGGATAAAATGCCAACAAGCAACCAGTTTAAACTGATGTCCGCTAGGTCATTGGAAAGAAAATTCGGTGAACTTATAAGTAGGACTCCCAACAAAGCACTTAGTATAAAAATCCACTGGTGATTTTTGATTTGTTCGCCGGAAAGAATAACTGCGAAAAAAATTGTAAAAATAGGAGCAAGGTATTGAACTGTGGAAG
>JBKDKG010000320.1:0-1630 GCA_046345095.1 Flavobacteriia bacterium
ATTGATGCTTGTCCTGGAATAAAACTTATCGGCCGCGGTGGTGTTGGCATGGACAATATTGATGTTGCTTATGCTCGTGAAAAAGGAATTACGGTCATCAATACTCCCGCTTCGTCATCTCAATCTGTAGCAGAATTAGTAATGGGTCACCTATTCGCTATTTCTCGTTCATTGAATGATTCATATAAAAATATGGAAAGTGGAGATTTCTCTGCTTTAAAGAAGAAATATGCGAAAGGTGTTGAATTGCGTGGAAAAACATTGGGCATTGTTGGTTTTGGTCGTATTGGTCAGAGTCTAGCATCCTATGCTTTAGGCGCAGGCATGGACGTTATCGCAGTTGACCTGCAAACAAATCCAGTTTTAGTGAAAGTTCCAATTGGAACAAGCCAAGAAGCAAGTGTAAGTATTACTCCAAGCCAATCGCTTCATGAGGTTATTGGAAAAATGGATTATATCTCTTTACATGTCCCGAAACAGGCGGATGGAAGTGCAGTGATCACAGCAAAGGAATTTGGCTTGATGAAAAAAGGTGCTCGATTAGTAAATGCATCCAGAGGTGGCGTTATAAATGAAGATGATTTGTTGGTTGCTCTCGAAAATGGACAAGTTGCTGGAGTTGCACTCGATGTTTTTGAAAATGAGCCTAATCCAAGAAAAGATTTATTAAATCATTCAAATATTGCGTGTACACCACACATCGGTGCGGCAACTATGGAAGCTCAAGATCGAATTGGTGAAGAATTAGCGTCGTTGATCATTGGTCAATTTGCAAATGCCTAATTTCTAATTATAAATGACAAAAATTTCTGCTTTTAAAGCCTTGCGACCTGTTCGTGATAAGGTGCATCTCGTTGCAACCAGACCTTATTATTCTTACAAGAAAAATGTTTTGAAAGCAAAATTGGAGGACAATCCATATACCTTTTTAAGGATTATTAATCCCGAATTTGATAAGACAATAAAAACAAAGCCGAATTCTCTAGAACGATTTGGCTTAGTGAAAGATAAATACAAGGAATTTATCGATCAGGGAATCCTTATTAAAGATCTGGATGCTCATATCTACGTTTATAGACAAACGAAAGAGGGTCATGCATTTACAGGTGTAATAGCTGGTGCAAGTGTTGAGGAATATGAGCAAGACTTGATTAAAAAACATGAGGCAACTTTGACTTCCAGAGAAGCGATGTTTACGAATTACCTAGACATTGTTGGGTACAATGCTGAACCCGTGCTTCTCTCTCACCCTCATGAAAATGAAATAGATCTATTGTTAGAAAAATACATTTCGGAGCGACCTGAATATGAATTTACGACTACAGATCGCATTACTCATGAATTGTGGGTTCTAAATTCAAATGATTCGAACGCAATCATTAAAGCCTTTGAAAAATTGCCTGCGACATATATTGCAGATGGCCATCATCGCTCAGCTTCTTCAGCTGGACTCAAAAGACTAAGAGACGATTCCGGTAAAATTCATTTTCCAAATGAAAACTATTTTCTTGCATTTTTCATTGATGAAAACAAACTTAAAATACTAGAATTCAATAGGCTAGTTAAGAGCTTAAACAAATTGTCTATAGCGGAATTTTTAACTTTACTCTCTGAATCATTTGAAATTAAG
>JBKDKG010000321.1:0-8724 GCA_046345095.1 Flavobacteriia bacterium
CAACAAGGAGGCAAGAGAATACGTGGTCAATGCTGCAAGTATGCATGGACGGATTTTAGTCTTGAACAAAGGGTGTGCAAAAGAGAGCACAGGACATGGTTCGCCAATGCCGTTGTTAACGCACGGTGGTCCGGGCCGAGCAGGAGGTGGTGAAGAAATGGGTGGAAAAAGAGGTGTTATGCACTACTTGCAACGCACAGCCATTCAGGGACACCCAACGACCATTACCGAAATTACACAACAATTCCAGGTTGGAGCTGCGATGCCTGAGGCCAATCCACATGTCTTTAGAAAGCACTTCGAAGAACTAGTTGTTGGTGAAACGGTTTTCACACACAAACATACCGTGACAGATGCCGACATCGTGAATTTTGCCAATGTTTCAGGGGATAATTTTTATGCGCACATGGATGCCACTTCTTTGGAAGGAACCATTTTTGAGGGGCGTGTGGCGCATGGGTATTTCATTCTTTCCAAAGCGGCGGGCTTGTTCGTGGATCCGAAAAAAGGTCCGGTATTGCTGAATTACGGTATCGACGAAGCGCGTTTTGTGAAGCCTGTTTATCCCGGAGCAACAATTGGCGTGCGCTTCACTGTGAAGGAAAAGATCGATCAGGAAAAACGCTCAGATGATGACATCGCGAAGGGAATTGTAAAGTTTCTAGTAGATGTGTACGATGAAACAGGCGAAACCGTTGCTTTAGCTACAATCCTCACGATGGTGAAAAAACTGGATCAGGCGTAACTTTAAATGTAAAGCATCGTATCGCTTTCTAAACTAATATTTTACTATTTAATCTATAAATTACCATGAAAATTGAAACCACCAATGCATTAGACGGAACGATAACCATTGATGAGGCTGCAAAAAAAGTGACTATTGCTTTTACAACATTGAGAGCTGCAAGTTTTACTTCTGCAGTAACTATAGATTCAACAACACCGGGAAAGGGAATTAACATTACTTTGACACCAGTCGGAAGTGGAACAGTTGGTACTGTTGCTGTTAGCCTTTCTGCTATTCCTTCAGGAACTTACGGATACGTTAAAGTAACTACTGTAAGAACCCCCACAAGTGTGATTAAACAAGTAGGCACTATTACAATTTAACCCGCATGCATTATTATCGATTGCTGTTTTATGCGGTACTTCAGTTTACGTGTTTTGTCTCCTTTTCACAAAGCCCCTGTGTAGCATTAGAAACTCAGTTTGATAAAACGGCAAATTTGTCAGAATATTTTAAACTTACCAAGGATCTTAAACAGTGTGAAGAAAAGAATAGAACTCCTATTGCTAAAAGCAGACATGCGTACTTTTATGCACGTTATTTAATGAAAAACGGAGAACTGCGAAAAGCAGAATCCGTTATAAAGAGTGATCTTAAAACTCAAGCGAATGCGGCAACTATAAATGATTTGAAGATACTAGGGGTTGCCCCTTTTATATTGGAAGGGAAATTCGAAGAGGCTCTTGTGGCATTAAATGGGCTTTTAAGAGATTCGAAACTTACTGCCAAGCAATATGCGAGGGTTTACCAATACATGTCACACAGTCACGCTGTATTAGGTAATAAAAGATATGTGAAAATCTTTGCTCTTAAGGCTTTACACTATGCCCGTAAAGCTGGTGATAAGGAGGAGATGCCAAATGTATTGTCTTCGATTGCTCTTTGTTATTTCGAAAAACCGGATGCCAAGAGTCATCTAAAAGCAATCTATTATTTCAAAAAGGCACTTGAATTAAATAATCCTAACGATAGTGCAGAAAATGGCGCTTATCTAATGAGCATTGGTCAGAATTACTTTAAATTGAACAATAATAAAAAAGCATTGGCTTATCTGACGAAGACCTATAAGGAATATAAGCATGTGTTGAACCAAGGTGAGGGCTTATATACCCTAACCACAACTTTAGGTGCTGTTTATTTAGATCGAGGTGAATACGATCGCACAACTCATTATTACAATGAAGCGTTGGAGGCCTTCAAAGTGCTTCAAGTAAAGACGTCAGAAAATGTTTTTATTTTCTTTAACCTGAGTGAGCTCGAGTTTGCGAAAGGAAATTACTATAAAAGTAGGAGCTACCTGCGTACCTATTATGATTACAAGCAGTATTACGATGCCAAAGAACGCAACGATAAGGTGATTGAGATGCAGGAACTTTTCAATGCAACGGATCGGCAAGCTCAGATACTAAGGTTAAAGAGCCGAAACCAACAGGCCAAATTATCTTATTACAAGTTGCAAAATGGTATCATTGTATCTGTGGTGTTGCTCGGTCTATTAGTAACTCTTTTCTTCTATAGGCAACGAAAGAAAGAACAAGCGTTAAAAATTGAGAGAAAAAATGAATTAAAAAGAGCAGCGCTTGAAGCTTCAGAAAATGAGAAATTACGATTCTCGCGTGATTTGCACGATACATTGGGTGGTTCGTTAACGCTAATCAGCTTGTTGGTCAATCAGGCTGGAAGTAAGAATCCAGATCAAGTCAGTGATTTCAATAAATTGTATGATATAGTGCAGGGATCAATTACCGATTTGAGAAGGGTTTGCCGCGATATGTATCCCTCTGAGATCTTGGTGTCCGGTGTAATTAATTCTTTAAAGAATTTTTACTTGAGATTAGGCACCATCCACGAATCTTTCATCTTCAATTTTGAAGCAGATGATTTGAAATTGGAAAAAGGATTCAGTGTGAACATGTACCGGATTCTCCAGGAATTAACAAATAACACATTCAAATACGCTGAAGCAACATCCGTTGAAGTAAACATCCAAAAAGATGGAGAAGAGCTGAGAATACTATTCAGAGATAATGGTAAAGGTGTTGAGTTGAATGATTTACTCAAAGGAGTTGGTTTAAACAGTATTGAAGAACGCACCAAAGCCTACAAGGGCAATGTCAAATTTAATTCAAGTTCAGGCAATGGATTTACAGCTGTTATGCGTTTCCCTTTCAATGAGATTGTGGAGAAAGAAACAGTTTAAGTTCTTTAAAATTGGAAATAAACGAACGGTTTGAAGGTGTCTGAAACAGCTTGATAGATCAATATCACAATTACCGCAACAGTAATTGCTTGCAGCGGCATAGGGAATTTCGCAAACAACGATTCATACCATTTCTTGGTTCTTTCAGGTAACCAGTGAAAGATAAATCCGAATAGGATAATCCAAAAAACACTTTGGTAGGTTTCTAATACTTTCACAAATGTAGCCCATTGAAAATCAAAATGATTCCAGATGTGGTTCAGCATGGCCATCGGTTCTCCTTCTTCATCCAATCGGAACCAAATGCGCGTAAAAGTAATAAAATTGAAGGTCAAAAAGATCTTCCAGAAATGAACAATCCACCAACTTTTATTTTCATAGGGAGAGATTTTTTTCCAATAATTGTAAATCACCAAGGCAATTCCATTCATTGCTCCCCAGATAATAAAATTCTCACTGGCACCATGCCACAATCCACCTACAATCATTGTTATGAGTAAGTTGAGGTCGCGGTGGACATAGCGTTTAAATGAAGGAGAGATGAGTACACCGATGAGGTAGATTCCCATTAAAATACTGTAAACATAAATCAATTCGTACCATTGAAGAATGAAGAAGAGAAAGATGAAAATCACCGTTGTGGCCATATAAGTTCCCCAACCGCCCGATTTATTTCCGCCAAGTGGAATGTACAAATAATCACGAAGCCAAGAACCAAGTGACTTGTGCCATCTTCTCCAGAAATCGGCCACGCTGTTTGCTTTGTAGGGCGAATTGAAATTTGGTAAAAGTTCGAAACCCATTAACCTCGAAATACCAATTGCAATGTCCGTGTAACCCGAAAAATCACCATAGATTTGAAGCGAATATCCCCACATGGCGAGTACACTTACAAATCCTGGATAGGCTTCTGGCGAGTCGACAATTTTATCTATGAAATGGACGGCAATGTAATCTGCAAGGATTATTTTTTTGATAAGTCCTTTAACGATTAGAATGACAGAGGAAGAAAACTGATCTTTATTCAGTGAGAATGGTTGGTAAATTTGCGGTATAAAATCGCGTGCCCGAACAATTGGCCCCATAATCACGTGCGGAAAAAAGGTCACATAGAATCCGTAATCAAAAATATTTTTAACAGGCTCTATCTCTTTTCGCTTGATATCAACTACATAGGAGATCGACTGAAAAGTAAAGAAACTGACACCTGCCGGAAGTAAAATTTTTGTCTCAAAGAATCCCGTTCCGAAGAAACCATTGCCCATTTGAGCAAACCAATTGACAATTTCGTATTTCGTTTGAAAAAGTTGATTGTAAGAATCAGTAAAGAAATAGGCATACTTGAAAAATGCCAGGAAAAATAAATTGAAGATTGCGGCAACGGCGATAATCCATTTTTTTCCGCTTTCCTTTTCTGTTTTGAAAACCCATTTACCGAGAAAGAAGTTCACGATAATGGATCCACCCAGCAATACGACAAATAAGCCGGATGTTTTGAAATAAAGAAATAGGCTGACGATGGTAAAGAAAATACTTCGTACAAGTTGTTGTTTATGCAAAGCTGAAAAAACAACCATAAACGCCAAAAAGAACAACCAGAAATCCAATCTGTTGAAGACCATCCTATCGGTGGCAGCAAAACTGAATATTTCGTAGATTCTTTCCATTTGGGTTGCAAAACTATTGCATTTTTTCGGTATTTCTCATTTGCTCGAGGAACTTAAGGAACGCATCGGTCAAAAGTTTGCCTTTTAATTGGTATCCAAGCGGGGTGAAATGTACGAGGTCTGCTTGCATTAAACCTGCATTTTGCCATGTTTTAGAGGACCCAAGCTCTCCCATGATGCCGTAAACATCCCAAACTGCCAATTTATATTTTTCAGCCAATTCAACAATCACTTTTCGTTGTCGTTCAATATTTCTATTCAAGTATTTCTTCTGATAATAGGAATCGTTGGGCACGGTAAGTAGAATTGCACAATCTGGATTACAACGCATTACTTTTTGAATCAATGACTCAAGATTGTTTTTGTAATACTGAGGATCGAATTGATCGTAAGGAACATTTGCATCATTTGTACCTACGGAAAAAATGAAAAGATCAGGAGGGTAGATGCAAAGTTGTTCTTCGAAATTTTCGTTTCCAAGGTATGTGTTCAATGCGGCTCCATTCACACCAATTGCAGAGTAAGAGCAGCCAGGAGAATCATTTAAAAATGTAAAACCATAAATTTCAAGGGGATTCTTGTCAGCACTCGTGCGGGTGAATTCAAGATCCAGTGAATCAATTTCTTTGTTTAAAAAGTACTCAGTGTAGCCGAGAGATTCATTAGTAAAAATATCTTCGATCCCTAATTCGCCATTCAAAATACTTATTGAATAAGGGAGGATTCCTTTGTTGTGCAGAATTCGAAAAGATTTGAATTCAGAGCGTACTTCGGTTCTGTCGTATTTAAAGGAAAGATTGATGATTGAGTCTGCACATGTTGCAACAATCCCTGATAAACCATAATGAATAGTTGTGGGACGCGTAACAGGACTTCTAAACCCTTTCCATTTATTTGGAGAGCGGAATTTATAGTTAGCAGGGTTATTTGTCCCTGCAATAGAGAATGGGAAAACTTGTCCTCGTTCACCACATAAATCTTCCCAATTTGTCTGCAGAAATGTACGAAATACGTGGGTATAAATATCTGCTTGCAAGTGTGAGCCACCTAGATGATAAAGATTCAATTTACGATCTTTTTCTGCTGTCATGGCATCAAATTCCCGAAAGAAATGCTTCCAGTTGGGTGCTTCAGCCGTATAAAACCGAAAATTATTTAGTGAAAGATCAATAAACGGGTATTGTGTAGCAACTGTCGTATCCAGCCAAAAGATTTCGGGATGGAAGTATCGATTAAGCGAATCGTTAGGATTTGTTTCTTGCTGAGCTTTGACAGTGTAGGTCAAAAACAATAGAATAAAAAGAAACCCCGCCCGCATCACAAAGAATTAAGGTTGTGTGTAAGAAGCGCCTTTTTGCCATTTAGCATATTCTGCCGCAAATGCATCAAAAAACAATTGAGAAGCTATGCTTGCCCCGCGGTTACTGAAATGCACATAATCTTTTCCTGCGTAACCTTTTTCAACCCATGAAGGCATGGAGTTTTGTCCTCCCATAGCTGCATAAAGATCCCAGTAACCTGCTCCATTTTCAACAACTGTTTTTTTCAATAATGAAACACAGTAAGGTAAAAGGGGATAGGTGACAAAAACTCCATTATTTAGTTTAGACATATCACTTGGACCAATGAACAATATTGCTGCTGAAGGACAAAGTTTTTTTAAGGTATTGATTTGTCCTTTCATGTAACGCGCATATGCTCGTACAGAACTGCTGTCACGAAAGGATGGGACAGAATTCCCTCCAAATTGTAAGATGATTAATTTTGTGTTTAGTTCCGCGTACATCTTTCCTAAAAGTGCTTGATCCATTGAACCAAAGATCGTACCGCTTGAGCCACGCATTCCAATATTACTGACTTGAACCCCGAAATCACCTTCTAGCGAAAATCCGGAAATAGTTGGACTAGCAATAGAAGAGAATACGAATTTCAGTTTGCCAGGTGTGGTCGCAAATTTCAATTCTACGGTGTGCGCCTTGCCATCGGTATTTAAACTGTCTTCATGTATAAGTTTTCCATTTTGAAAGACTTTCAATCCACAAGGACGAAGACAACTATTGTAAAACATTTTGACATTGTTGAAGTCACGTGCTCTTGAATAAGCTGATTTGTTCGGTGCAATTTCAATCCATGCTTCCTCTTCAACTGTTCTAGCTGCCATTCCAGCACTGTCAAGTTCTGGTGCAAATCGAGCAGCCGAACCCATTGCTCCGTAACGTTTGTTTTTAAGTTTTTTGCCTCCAAAACAAGTGTACCGCATGAAATTATCAGAATACGATTGCTTGAATGCAACTGTGTTGTAAACGTTCACAGCAGGCACTAAACCTGGCCCATTACCACCAAATTGATTCTGAATCATCTGCCGAATATAGGCCGTCATTCGATCTCCTTCAATTTGAGAATCTCCATAATGCAGCACATGAATTTTAGACTTTTCATTTGCCACTTGCTGCAATGTCTCAAAAAAGCGGTGCAACGTTTCTCTACCAGTATCGCTTAAAAAAATCTCTGTTTCACTTTCTGTTGATAATTCACCCCCAGAAGGAGCACCCATATTGCCTGAAGAGGAATTGTAATGTGTGAGTTGATCGTTTTCTTCGATTGCAGTTGTATCAACTTCGGCGACAATCGATGTAATATCTTTTTTGACTTGTTTGACCGGTGTAAAGAAGTTCTCTTCACTCAAAAATCGTATTGGTAGGCCATTAATTTCCCAACCGTCCTCTGGAATGTAATGTACCACGGGAGCCAATATGGCAAAGGTGCCTATTACAAAAAAGAGAACGTGAAATGGCTTTAGCTGTTTCAATACTTAGTAAAAATGAACCGCAAATTTACGAGAACTGACTAGAATGCGCAAATATTCAACGAAATCGGCAAAAAAGTAGTCGTTGAGGGCGTTCAAAGAAGGTTCAAAAGTTCAGGTCTTTTGTCTATTGTCTCCAAGTCTTTTGTCTTGAAAGTTCAAGAGGTTCAAAAGTTCAAGAGTTCAAAAGTTGAAGAGATGAAATAAATAAAATTACCACAAGGGCGCAAGGTTAATTTTGATTCTCAAGATGTTGAAGGCACAAATTCAGAAAAAGCCGAGGGCTTTTGGAGCTAATAATGCATGATTTTGATAATATAAAAGATCCTTCTTTGTGTCTTAACAAAGTGTTTTATTTTTCATTAAACTAGTGTCTTTGTGGTGAAAAGCAGATCAAAAAGTTCAAAAGTTCAAAAGAACATTCAAATCTTTTGTCTTTGATCTAAAAGTCTTTTGTCTTGAAAGTTCAAGAGTTCAATTTGTTCAGATTGTTCGAGTCATTTAAGGTGTTCTAATTATTGAAAAAATGCCAACTTTTCATTCTAATGTAATATTCCGCTGACAACCTGTCCGAATTTTTAGATTGGCAGTATCTTTGTCGGAATCGCGAAAAATGAATACTATGGCAGAGGAAAAAGAACTGAATGAACAGGAAACTTCAAAACACGAAGAAGTGCAGGAAGAGGCTGTAGAGAATGATTCACAGCAGGAAGAAACAAGTAAAGAGTTGACTCCGGAAGAGAAATGTGCAGAATTGAATGATCGTTTCCTTCGACTTTATGCTGAATTTGACAATTATAGAAAGCGCACCAATAAAGAGCGAATTGATCTTATCAGTAATGCAAGCGCTGGAATATTGAAGGATTTGTTAACCATTTTGGACGATTTCGATCGCGCAATAGTAAATAACGAAAAGGTAGAAGATATTGACGCTGTCAAAGAAGGTTTTCAATTGATTCACAACAAATTCAAAGGGATATTGGAATCAAAAGGCTTGAAGCAAATGGAATCAAAAGGTCTTGTCTTCGACAGTGAATTGCATGAAGCAATTGCGAATGTTCCTGCTCCAAGTGAGGAAGATAAAGGAAAAGTAATCGACGACGTTGAGAAAGGGTACTACTTGAATGAAAAGGTAATTCGTTTTGCAAAGGTAGTCGTGGGGCAATAGTTGCTATCTTCCAATTTCAAATAAAAGGGCATTAATCCCGAATAAAAATATCAACCCCTTGATAAAGACATGAGTCAAAAAAGAGATTATTACGAA
>JBKDKG010000322.1:0-3676 GCA_046345095.1 Flavobacteriia bacterium
ACGTAGTAGGATCCATTGCCTACTGCATTTGGGCTTGATAATAAGGTTGTCAAGGCTGGATCAGAATAATAAGAAATTGCACCGACATCAGTGTTTGAGACACTTGCATTCGTTAAATCGACTGTTGCAGGTGAACAAACTGTTTGATCTGTCAAAGTTAAAGTAGGTGTTGTGTTTACTGTTACCAGCAATGAACCATTTGAGTTACATGAGCCGTTTGTGGCATTAACAAAATATGTACCGGCACTGACTGCGTTCGGTGAAGCTACAGGATTTGTAAGTGCTACATCTGAAAAATAGGTTAATGCACCTACAGTTGTACTTGCAACGGTTCCAGATGTAAGATCAACTGTCGCGGGTGAGCATACTGCTTGTGGGTTCAATGTTAAAACAGGTAAGTCATCCACTACCAAAGATGTCGTATTCGTGCAGCTACCAGTTGAAGAATTTACTGTAAGTGTGTAAGTATAAGTGCCAGCCGATGCCGGTGCTGCTATTGCCGTCGGATTTTGAGATGAAGAAGAAAATCCTCCCGGTCCACTCCATGAATAGGAAGTTGCTCCCGTTACATTTGAGGCTGTCAAATCAAAAGTAGACCCTTCACATACAGGGCCTGAATTTCCAGCAGTAACAGTACATCCACAGGTTGGAGCTGTGAATGTTTGATCTTTTGTACACGTGGCATCATCAGAAAATGTTGCTGTAACTGTGCAACTGCCTCCATTGCCTATTAGACCACTAATTGAATAATTTTGAGGTGATGTGAAAGGCGCAAAAAATGTCTGACTTCCGCCACAGCTAGTAGTAACTGTTAAAGTTCCTGCTGTTGGCGGCGTAGAAAAAGAAATGGTTCCACTAACTGAATAATTTCCGCTGGCATCACATGAACTAGGTGTTGCTGTTACACTAGAAATATCACATGGTGTGACAATAGAACAATCGGCAGAGCCTGTTGAACCAACAGACTGATTAAAACTTATATAGCCTGGATCTCCATCATAATTTGTAATTAGTACAATGTAAAACTGCCCAACAACAGCGGAAGACGGCGTAGACTCTCCTGAGCCCGAACCTCCAGTCAACCCTAGTCCAATAGTCTCTGTTGGCGCCGCACTAAAACTACATTGTAGAGGAAAATCGCCTCCATCTATTGCTGAACAACCTGCACTTAAACTTGAATAAGGTCCATACAAGGCAAAGTCAACATCAAGACCAGAACCAGTTCCATTTGGACCTGTTGTTTGCTCCAAATCAAGTTGAATAGAGCCTGACTGATTAATTTGCATGTAATACCAAACCGGATTTGGTTGCGAAGCCAAACAACCGTATTCTGGACCGGTTGGCGCGCATGTACTTGTTTCATTTGGAAAATTATACGATATGGTTGAACAAAATGGATTGGCTGAAGTACATGGTATTTCTGTTCCTGTACAGCCTCCTCCCGAAGCAAACACTTTGCTTGAGCAAATAAGGAGAGTTACGAAGACAAATAATATGAGCTTTTTCATGTGATTTTTTTATTTGCCAGGTTTAATTTCAATAATGTATTCAGTACCATCCACTCTAAAAAAAGAAGTATTGGGAGAGTAATAAAAGAAATGATACTTTAATGGATTGAATGTTTGTGGATCAAAGCTTGATAAATCGTAAGACATTTGTTCATTACATTTATTCTTTTTTTGAGCTACAGAAAGTAAAGGACATTCAGGGTATTGATCCTTTGAAACCTTGTGAAAAATTGTTCTTTTCAAACAATCTTTACCAAATTCTATGTGCGAAGAATCTATATATTGCGGACAATCTCTATAGATTTCTTTTAAAAACTCTTCAACTTTAGTAACGTTGGCCGATTCCTGAGAATAGGAAACAAACGCACTTGACAGTACAAAAAAAGCTGCATTTAGCAAGCATAAGCGAATACAATTCATCCTTACAGTGTATTTAGGCGCCCCGAAGTTATGACTTTATCAGTTTGTAAACAAAATTTATGTTTAATTTTCTTATATTGAGTTAAATAAAAAACAAAAAATGTCATCTTCTGCTTAATTTTATCACTCAAAGATTGATTTACATGTTTAATCGAATAACGACCGGTTTCTTACTAAGCATATTATCTGGGCTCCTTTTCTATATTGGATGGCCAACAAATGGACTGTTTCCTCTTCTGTTCATTGGACTCACACCACTTTTGTTAGCATTTCACTATTTAGCCAATTCGGACATCAAAAGAAAAGGCATCATGTGGTTCTCTTTTCTTTTTATAGCACATGCATCATGGATTGGACTAAGTTCCAATTGGTTTTATGACTCTTCACCAAAATCTTACTTTATAGGCGTACTTTTTGAAAGCATTGCCTATTCGGTGTTATTAAGCCCAATGCTCTTTATCAACAAGCGTTTAGGTCGAAAATGGAGCTTAATCTACTTCCTCGCAGGACACATGACTATTGAATTGGTTAATCAATACTTGGTGCTAAGTACTCCATTTTTCTCTCTGGGCAGTGGATTAGGTATGTTTCCCAAAATCATACAATCCTATGAAATCATTGGAATTGAGGGTGGATCTTTCTTTATATTAACGGCTAATTTGGGTTGTTATTTAGCACTGGAGAAAATTCTTTCCAAACAAAAACCAGGAAAATCCCTTGCTTTGATATCCTTGGGTATTTCTCCTTTCGTTCTTTCCATTTTCATGTCTTTCAACCCTGATAATAAAAAGACAACTATCGCAGCACTGCACACTTTCCAAGACACTTACAATCGCAGAACTCACTTCAATCCAGAAGAAATTGTCAATAAACTATGTGAAAAATCCAAACTAAATTCATTCAGCAAAACTGAACTCTTGGCTTGGCCAGAGACAATCATTTCAAATGTTGGTTGGATGAATAATTTGAGTGGTGAGAATTCTTACAAGTCAATGTTGTTGAAATTGAAAAATACGAATGAATTATCAGTTTGCTTTGGAGGCTTTGGGTTCTCATTAGACCCCGAAGGTCAAAACAACCCCTATTCAAGACTAGAAAAAGCACGGAATTTTTACTACCGGACACACAATGTGGCAGTGACAATAAATAAAGATGGCTTATACTCTCTCCGAGGAAAAGAAATTTTTGTTCCATTTCAAGAACGAATTCCATTTCTTGAAACGCTCCCTGTGATGGAAGAATTTGCAGATGTAGTAGGTACCAACACAATGGTTTCTGGCTATGAAAACAGTCGAACCGTTCACAAAACCATGCTAGGAAAAAAGTTTGTTCCTGTATTGTGCTATGAAAGTATTTTCCCTCTAAAAATGGCAGAATTTGCTAGCGAAAGTGACTTTCTTGTTGTTTTAGCAAATGAGTTTTGGAACAAAAACTTGAATGGCTCCGAACAATATTTATGTTCCAATGTTGCAATGGCCATTCAGAGTCGAACTGCTATTCTTAGAAGTTCAAACAGCGGAATTTCTGCAATCATTGATCAAGATGGAAAGATTTTGGTGCGTAAAAAAGGTAGAAACGCAGGAATTATTCATGCCTCTATTTCAAAAAAACAAGACTTTACCTTTTACGAGCTGATAGCGGGAATATTTTATAAGATTTCACTTATTGTTTATTTGGGATTACTTCTAATAACCATTTTTCGCTCGGTCACAAAAACTAAATCTACTTAATCACTCCATGCAATCACC
>JBKDKG010000323.1:0-7909 GCA_046345095.1 Flavobacteriia bacterium
CTGTTAATGAAGCAACGAAATCAGCTTCCGTTCCAATGTTACCCAATGCCAACCATGATTGATATGCACTTAAACCATTCTGTCCGTTTATACCATTGGTGCCATCATTACCAGCAGGCCCCTGTGGCCCGGGCGTCCCCGAATTTTCAGCATATAACGCATATGGTACACTCATCATTTGTTGAGTTCCCATCAAGTTATAGTTTGTGCCGCCGCTCGCATCTGCATCAATTTGTAAAAAGTAAGGGCCTGCACCCCAGTTGATAGAATTGAATGTTCCACTTAACACATTCCCCTGCCCGAGAACAATATTCACTAAACCAATGTTACTTGTCGTTACACTGAAAGTCTCTGAATATTCGACTGTTCCATCTGCAGTACCTTGAAGGATGTTAAGTCGCAGTCCTACTGGTGCATTATTCACAGTTGTTCCATCAGTGTTACGTATCACAGCCTGATAATTGATACCTGGGGGGGCTTGAGCATTTGAGAAGAGGCTTAAAAAAAGTGTAAAATATAGAATGATTGTCCTCATATTAAAATGGTTAGTATGATTTTATTAACGTCAGATTTCCAATCACTTTTTCTTCTTTCTTCAAGACTAATTGGTAATTGCCATTAGCAAGTTTTGAAAGATCGATGGTTGTTTGAACTGCTGACAAGAAAGATTCATAAACAATCCTTCCTAAATTATCAAAAAGAAGCATTTCCAGCGCATAGTTATCTGGGATCTTGATTTCTAACTCACCTCGGAATGGATTTGGATACACTTCAAAACCATCATTTAAAAATTCATCCAATGATATGCCTGATTGTACACTAATTGGCTGCTGAAAACCCTGAGTAAAAATATAATTACTTTCTAATGGAAGTATAGTTGTAAATGTTTCTCCAAATGTAAAATCAATCACTGTGGTTCCATTTGAAAAACTACTTCCGGCCGTCGCAAAAACATTATTTTGCACACTCAACTGAGCGAAGGAACTTGTCCCTAAAATAAACAGAATTAAACTATTGATTATCTTCATGTTTGCGAAGTTTGGAACTAAAGTTAACTAAAATTAGATTAAATAAAATAGAGGGTTTTTTAGTTTGTTAACCAATTGTACAAAGTGGATGGATAAAGACCCTAGTTATTGTACGGCAAACTTGACCATAATGTTTGATAAGTTAAATACCAAATTTGAGGAGAATTAAAATGAATATCAAGAGCGATTAATTTAACTTCGTTCTTAAAATCCGAAAAGTCGCTGCTCCTAATTCATTATTGGAATTTTAAAGATATTTGAATGGTACATACAATCGATGACTCACCTCATAAATCCGTATAACCCACTATTAAAATTAAGATTGAAACGGCAGTAAAAATGAAAATTTATTTCATTTGAGATTATATTGGACCAAAGTAATAACCAAATCTTCGTTCAGAAAATTGAATTGCCGTTTTTTATTTTGATCTAAGAACAGGACAATCCCCTTCACAATTCGGTTCAAAAACAGGTCAGATTAGAACACCAAAAGCCCTCTCTTCAGCGGCTTTTTCAATTCCTTGTATTAAACAAATGAAGAAATAAAATCCTTATCGCATTAAATTAACATGTCCAACGACTGTTTTACGATCGTCGTTATTTTTTAATTTGATATTTACTTTCCAAGTATATACCCCATCAGGGGCAAGGGCAGTGTTCGAGCCATTTCCAATTGATCCATCCCAACCATCATTTGGATCGTTTGTTTCAAAAATTAATTCACCCCAACGGTTGTAAATAAATAATTCAAAGTTTGCAGGGTCAATTCCTGAAGTAAAAATTGGTTGAAATGTTTGGTTGAATTCGTTACCATCTGGGGTGAATGCATTCGGGTTGTAATAAACAAGTTGCTCCTGAAAAATTATTGTCGCAAATGCTGTATCAATGCACCCTTGAGGTGAAGAAGCAACGAGTGTAACCAAATAGTTGCCCAAATTATTTCCTGCATAGTCATGGCTCGCATTTTCAATTGTTGAAACAGAAGAGCTATCGCCAAATAACCATTCGTAATTCGTTGCGCCGATTGATGTGTTTTCAAAGTCAACAAGCGTATGAAATTCATCAATAATATATGTTGAAGCACTAAAATCAGCTATTGGTATAGCGCTTACACAAATTAAATCATTTACTGAAGTAGTTGCCGAACAGCCTGCCTGTGTGGTCACAGTAAGTGAAATGTCGTAACAACCTGCTTGCTGAAAAGTATAGGATACTGTGCTACAATCTTCAATGTTTACACCATTACCAAAATTCCAAGTACAAAGCGCAGAACCGGCACTCATATTTGTAAAGTTGACAGTCAGAGGCGCGCAACCTTGGTTCACGTCAGGATTAAAGACTGCTGTTGGAATAGGATAAACAACAACTGTAAGTGTAGATGTAGTTGCACATTGTCCTGGATCAGGAGTAAACGTATATGTTGTGGTTGCAGTGCTGTTAATAGTTGGCGACCAACTTCCAGTTATTCCTTCATTCGATGTTGGAGGCAATGCAAGAGGATCTCCCAAACACAATGGTCCTGGATTCGTAAAAGTAGGAGTACTTACCGAGAGCACTGAGACAGTCATTGTCGTGGTTGCAGCACATTGGTTTGCACCTGGTGTAAAAGTGTAATTTGTGGTGGCATTAAGGTTTTCTAGTGGACTCCAGGTTCCTGTAAAACCATCATTTGACGTCAATGGCAAAGTGAAACTTTCACCGGTGCAGATTGGGTCAATTTGAGTAAATTGAGGTTGTGGAGATGTTAATGACACCGTCATGGTGGTTGAAGTTGCGCATTGTCCAGCATCAGGTGTAAACGTAAAGAGTCCACCGCTTGCATTGCTGATTGTTAAACTCCATGAGCCAGTGATTCCATTATTTGATGTATTAGAAATTGTGACAGATTGTAAATTACATACCGGATTGATTTGAGTAAAACTCGGAGTCACAGTTGAAATAATTGAAACAGTCATAGAGGCTGTTGTTGCACATTCTCCTCCATCTGGCGTAAATGTGTATGGCGTTGAATTTATATTATTCATTGCAGGAGACCATGATCCTGGAATTCCCTCTAGTGAATTTGATGGTAGCACAAAAGTACCTCCTTCACAGACCGGTTCCAATTGTGTAAATGTTGACAATACCTCAGCATTAACTATAATAGTCATGGTTGTGTTAGTGGCACATTGACCGGCATCTGTAGTAAAAGAATGCACGATATTTCCTGCATTTGCAGTAGAAATCATTCCAGGATTCCAAGTACCTGTTATGCCTTCTATGGAAGATGACGGTAGCATAACTTGCGTTAAAATGGCATTCTGACAATAAGGCCCACTCGGAGTAAATGTTGGTGTAACAGAAGAATTCACTGAAACGGTCATTGTTGCTGTGTTTGCGCAAGCTCCAGATGTCGGTGTAAAAGTATATTGTGTAGTAGTTGAATTATTAATTGGAGGAGACCATGTCCCGGAAATTCCTTGTAATGATACTGGGGGTAAAGTAAAGGATCCTCCTGGACAAATTCCAGAAATCTGATTGAAGGTTGGTGTTTGTGTAGCAGGTTGTGCGTTGATTGTTAAGCTTGCAGAGCTGGTGCATAAGCCATTCGTTGCAGAAATTGTGTAGTTTCCTGGTGACGCAGTCACAGAGCCAGAATTTATTGTTATTCCAGAACTAGGTGAAGATGAATAGGTAAAAGAACTCGTGTAGTTTGTAATTGTAAAACTACCCGTTGCTGTTGTACATGTTGGTTGAGTTACAGCACTAAACGTTGGGGTAGGAGGTGTTACGGGTTGTGGGTTAATTGTTACGCTTGCAGTGTTCGTGCAAGAGCCTGATGTCGCAGTAATAGTATAATTACCTGCGGGCGCTGTTATGGTTGATCCACTTATTACAACGCCTACTGAAGGTGATGCACTATATGTATAGGAAGGGTTGTAATTAGTGATGGTAAAACTTCCCGTTGAAGTGCTGCATGTTGGTTGAGTTGGAGCATTTAGAGTTGGTTGAGGAATATTGCATGATATAGTAGTTAAGCTATTTGCTTCAATATAAACCACTGCATCATAAGCTCCGTCATTTATATCAGCAATTAACAATTTCATGTGATAAGTAGAACCAGCAGTTAATCCTGTCTGTTGAGCTGTAAGTATTTTTGTGTTTCCATTTAATTCGGTTCCGTCGATGGTTCCAAGGTATTCCGAAACGGCACTATTTTGAACCCATGAAGGATTTGCTGTTTGACAATTTGCGGCAGAGGGTGCGCCTCCACTGCTACCTACAATTCCATTGTTTACTGCGTTGATTGACACTACTGAACCATTTGCTAAACGGGCAATGTTCCTAGCATCATTCGTATATCCTTGACCTCCAGAAATACCCGGGCCACTAATTAGAAACGCGAATTTATCATTGTAAGAAGAACACTGGTAGTTAATATTACCACTGTTGTCCGAAAATTCTTCCGATCCGAAAATATATCTAAATTTCACCTCTGTTCCTACTGGAATAAAATCAAATTCCAAAATTGCCCCATTAAAATAATTGGATGAACCACCGAGAATGTTAAGGTCATTAATGGTTGTCTGGCAAGTGCCCGTTTCACGAATTTCACCCGCGGTACAAGAGACAAAATTAGTAGACATTTGACTCGCTTGAGGATCAGTGCCAAGTGCAAGTGGAATATCAGCAGTATTACCTGTTGACAAGACAACTCCAGACGAAAAGCCCATTTGTGCTAGTGTTGTTGTGGCAGTGCTGAAATGACCAACTTGATAGCGGTTTGAATTATTATATACACCAGAAAAAACAACATTAGAAACTAAAACACCACTTCCTGCAGGGACAAGAACACCATTAATCAATTGGGTCGGCGTGTAAAGTGTATTGTTAATTGTAAGTTGCGCATTTGTTTCCCATGCGTGACTTATAAAGAATGTGGTTAATAACAAGAATTTGAAGTGAAAATATTTCATTATGTCGAATTAGTTTAATTATGTCAATGTTAGCCTTTGGTTTGGTAATGCCAATCAAAAATGATTTTGATATCTATTTCCTCGCTATTCTGGTGATTACTTGAATAAGTTGATCTAATGAACAATGGTTCAAAAATTGAAATTCAACAAATAATTTTGCAACAATAGTTGTATTTGGATCTTTTTCGTAAATCCTAGTAAATAAAGAAGTTTTTGGATAATTCTGAATTATTATATGATTGCTATGATCACATATTTTTCCCTCCATAAATATGAAGAACGTGCGTTGCACGAGGCTTATAGGTAGGTTTCGCTTCATTTATATAAATATTACCTTATCGAATAGGGTAAGATTTAGAAGATCAAAAATACAAAAAAAAAGACCTGTTCACCTAAAACGAACAGGCCTTATGTGTTAAATACTTCACACAAATGGTATTTGAAACCTATCTCAATATATTTACATGACCCACGACCATTTTTCGTTCGTCATTTTTTGTCACCTTGAACTCTATTTTCCATGTGTATGTTCCGTCTTGGACTAATTCTACTTCACCATTATTTCCATAACTTCCATCCCATCCTTTCTCAGAATCACGTGATTCAAATATTATCTCTCCCCATCTATTGAAGATATATAAGACATAATCATATGGGTCGTAACCTGCTGTAAAAATTGGTTTAAAGGTTTGATTGTAATCATCATCATCCGGGGTAAATGTGTTGGGAACATAAAAAATTAGTTCCTCTTGATAAATAATGGTCGAATAGGCCGTATCAGCACATCCCAAAGGCGTTTCTGCAACCAAGGTAACTAACCAAGTATTTTGATTTTGTCCTCCAAAATCGTGGCTTGGATTCTCTTCACTCGTCGGACTTGAATTGTCTCCAAAGTTCCAACTGTAATCTGTTGCGCCAATTGAGAGGTTAGTAAAATCAATAAGTCCATTATATTCAGTCACGATGTTTATCGAAGGAGCAAATTGTGCAATAGGGTTCGCCTCAACACAAATCAGATCATTAGAAGTTAAGGAGCTTACACAATTATTAAGTGAGCTCACTGTTAAAGTAATATCATAACAACCGGCTGCTTCGAATGTATTGCTTACTGTTGAACAACCTGTTAGAACTGTGCCATCGCTCATTGTCCAAGTACAAACGTTAGAACCTGTGCTTTTGTTTGTAAAGTTCACAGTATGTGGCGCACAGGCAATTGTTACATCTGGTGAAAATGATACGACAGGTAGAGCTTCAATGCTAATTGTTACTTGATCTGTATTTGTACAACCCGCTGCACTTGTTCCAGTGACAGTATAGGTGGTTGTAGCGTTCGGGAAGAAAGCAACACCATTAAGTACCCCATTGTTCCAAGAATAGGATGTTGCTCCAGATCCGGTCAATGTTGCTGGTGATCCAGAACAAATTGTAAAGTCAGCACCAGCTGAAACACCAGGTAGAGGGTCAATTGTCACAATAACTTGATCGGTGCCAGTACAGCCACTAGCATTTGTGCCTGTAAGGGTATAAGTAGCTGTTACTGTCGGACTAAAGGCAACCCCATTTGAAACACTGTTATTCCAACTATATGTCGCACCACCCGAACCATTTAATGTAACAGTTTCGCCCGGACAAATTGCCTGATCTATACCTGCATTAATGACAGGATTAGGATTGATAGTCACCACAACTTCATCAGTTCCAGTGCAACCTGAAACGTTCGTTCCGGTTACAGTATAAGTTGTTGCTCCAGAATTAGGAGTGAAAGCAGATCCGTTTGTTATTCCATTACTCCAACTATAGGTGGTTCCTCCCGAACCTGAAAGCGTTACAGTAGGGCCTTGGCAAATAGTCACATCATTTCCAGCATTGATTATTGCAACAGGTAATACTGTAACAGAAACAGCATCAGAGGCAGAGCATCCTTGCGCTGTTGTACCGGTAACTGTATATGCCGTTGATACCCCTGCAGTGAATGTAACACTAGCGCCTGTGCCCGAGCTCAAAGATGTCGTTGGTGACCAAGAATAAGTGTTTGCACCTGTAGCATTGACTGTTACGGTTCCTCCTGGACAGACAGTAACATCATCGGCTGTAATTACAGGTAATGCGCTGACAACTATAGTAACATCATCTTGTCCTGTACAACCACCTGTTCCTGTTCCAGTAACTGTGTATGTTACAGATCCAACGGCAGGAGTAAATGAAACACCATTGGAAACACTATTATCCCAAGAATACGTCGTAGCGCCTGAGCCAGATAAAGTGACACTTGTTCCATCACATATATTTTGATCTTGGCCAGCGTTAATACCTGGAAGAATATTTACAGTAACTGTTGCCAAATCTGTATTCGTGCAGCCTGTTGCAGTGATTGTTCCTGTAACAGTATAAGTGTTTGTAGAAGTCGGAGCGAATGCTACACCGTTTGTTATACCACCTGTCCAAGTATATGTGTCTGCTCCATTTCCACTTAATGTAACATTTTGTCCCTGACATATTGCATCGTCTGCAACGTTAATGATTGGCAAAGGATTTACAGTAATTGTCGTTGTTGAAGTTCCTTGGCATGTTGGACCAGGTGTGGTATAAGTGACAGTATAAGTTCCAGGAGTCGATCCCACTAAATTTATTACACCAGAGGAAGAAGTTATCGACAAACCAGCTGGTGAGGATGTAAATGTTCCACCAGCTACACCTGTAATGGTTGGCGAAGGATTACTCGCACTTTGACAATATGCGGTTTGAGCGTATGAAAATCCTGCATTTTGCAAACCAGTAAAAGTTCCGGAGACTGTTACAGGACATCCATTGGCATCTTGAACTTGGAAAGAAAATGCTTGCCCATTTGTTAGACCGCCAATTGTAATGGTGCCACCATTCGAAGCAGTGGAAGTAACGGCAGATGCAGTGGCTGGTGTTATTGAT
>JBKDKG010000324.1:0-5710 GCA_046345095.1 Flavobacteriia bacterium
GGTACATTACAAGATGCTTTTGGTGCTGGAACAGCTGCAACAGTTGCTCAAATAGTTAAAATAGGATATAGGGATGAAGTTTTAGAGCTTCCGCCTATAGAGACACGTGAGTTATCTAATAAAATCAAGGAACATCTTGACGGTATAAAAGCAGGCACCGTGAAAGATGAATACGGATGGTGCTTAAAAGTTTAAATGATTAAGGCTTCGAATGAAGCCTTTTTTTATGGAATTATTTTAAAAATGCATCTAAAAAGCATGAAGCATTGGATAATATGTATCTTCTTTTACGGTTTTCTTTGGTCTTTTCATGCTCAAAGTGATACGTGTTTAGTATTAATTAACATAGTGGACAAGACATATGGTGAAGCTGTTCCTAATGCAAATGTGCTTGTAAGAAAGAATGATCAAATAAAATTCTATAACTCCAATCCAGACGGTAATATTCGATTCTTTACTGAAATAAATCAAAAGATAACAGTTGAAATTAGTCATCCAATTTTTGACAGTTACAAAGAAAATGTGCTGATTAGTCCAAAATTCAAAGGTGATACACTTGAATTGAATATTTCCCTCCAGGCATTGCGAAAAATTGATTTGTCGGAGGTTGTTGTCAAGGCTCCCGGAGTTCCAGATACAGTTTATGGTTCGAGCAAGTTAAGTGTGGCTGATTTTGAAATACTTCCTGATGGACGCATGGTGCTCTTAGCGTATCCAAAGCAACTTAAGAAAGGCAGTGAATTGTTGCTCTACGATGGATTAAAAGTTCAAAGTTCATTTTCTGTTCCGGGAGAAGCCGTAGAATTGGTGCGCGATTTCCGAGGAAATGCACATATTGTTTGCAATGACAATGTTTATGGTGTACAGGTAAAGGATCAAGATGTTGAAATACTAACAATTGATAGAGCTTATTATATGAAATACATTGCACCAATTGTGGACACGAACCATACCAAGTGGTACCTGTCCAATTTCAACAAAGATTATCCCGCGTTCAATTATTACGCCTTTGATCAGTTGGATTCATCCTATTCGCAAATTCTTCACATTGAAGATGCATTAATGATGGAGCTGTACCGCTCAGAATACAAATGGGTAGATATCAGAACAAAGTTATGGGCGAAGGAAAAAGAGCATGAAACCGGAATTGACGCTGAAATTTGGGTTGGGGCTAATTTTTTCACGCAGTCAATTTATTACAAGGAATTATATGCCCCAATGTTTAAAAAGAATGACTCGCTCTATGTTTTTGATTATTACAAGGATAAACTAAGAACGTTTGATGTGCATGGGACTTCGCTGGATAGTGTTTCTATTTATCATCATTATCAGCCCAAAAATTCTGGCTGGCGAAAACAATTAATTCAAGATAGGGGTGCGGGACAAATCTATGCGCTTTATGAAAAATCAGGATTTCATCAGCTTGGATTGGTAGATACTAAAACAGGTCAGATAACTGAAAAAGTGAGATTAAACTTTAAATATGTGGATAAAATTGCAGTGCATGACAATTTCGTTTATTACATCTATCGTCCATATGAAACAGCACAAAAGAAATTTCTTTACAGAGAACGTCTGCCTTATGATTTCATTAAATCATCTGTACCTCAGGGTGCTGAAACTTTAATTGATACTGGCAAATGATCTGAATAGCCCCCAAGGTATTTGCTTCCACCATACGTTCTGAAAGGAACTATCTGTCCTTTGTATTCTGTTAACAAGTAATCGAAGGAATGAATTTCACCAGAATTTTTTACAGCTTTAACTCCTTTTTTCTTCATGAATCCTTGAGAAACCAAAATGTGATCCAAAACATCCCATTCGTTGTTGTAATTGTGAGAGCCGCCAAACTTGCCACTTGATGCAAGAATCATTGGATTTAATTTTTCTGCAATAAGTTTAGGTGCTTTGTCAGAAGGATAGTCATTCAGATCTCCCATAAAAACAATTTTGTAATTGCAATTTACGTTTAACAATGAATCAATGAAATTTCTCGCTGTTTCGGAAGCTTTAAGTCGATTTGGTTCACTTTCATCTTGTCCGCTTCGTCTACTCGGCCAATGATTTACCATTGCGAAGATTGTATCTTTGTTGTGCGCGTATTTCGCCCATAGAATATCTCTCGTTGATGGTGACTCTTGTCCAGGCAATATAAAGCGTAGTTTCCCTGATGCTGCAACTTTTAAATAGCTGCTGTCATAAATCATAGCGACATCAATTCCACGAGCATCTGGACTTTCGAAATGCACCAATCCGTATTTGTTTGGAAAGGCCGAAGCTTTAATTACATCCCGCATTACAGATGCATTTTCAATTTCACAAAAACCAACGATTAAGGGATTTCTTAATTCACCAATTACTTTATTGATATGCTGAATTTTTTCTTTGTAACGAGCTGTATTCCATTGGTTTTTTGCACTTGGTAGAAACTCTGCATCATCATTTGCACCATCGATCGTGTCAAATAGATTTTCAACGTTGTAAAATGCAATACTTCGTTCTTTTTGTGAAAACGCTACAGAAGATATGAATAGAGGAATAAAAAATACTAATAGTCTAGGCATGATTGTAGTTTGTATAAAAGTAATCGATTTGATGCGTTTTCATTTAAAATTAACATGAAATCTTTGTCAATTCAACAACCATTTTCTTGCTATGGGGCCTTCGCAAAAAAGAATATCTAGTATTGATAAATTTGGCTCGAATGGTGATTTATCGCTAAACACTTGAATATAAGTTGGCGCAGAAGAAGGTAGGTTAAATTCACGCATTCTGAAATCATTACATTCTGTAGGTGCAATGTATTCCGATGAAAATTTAGTATCGAGAACTAGATCCAAACGGCTTACAATCATCTGGATTGTTCTCATGTTAAAATCAACCAATGAGACGGAATTAGAGAAGATAAGATCGTAAATTTCTGTTGCGTAATCTTCAAAATAGGGTGAAGAAGCATATGCACTTTCAATTGCTTTCCAATGAATTCTTTGCCAATCAGTGGCATAGCTAATTTCAATGTCAATCATTTTGGTTTTAGAACCATTCGGTTTTGAGACGGGGATATTGAGTTGTATGCGTCCATTGGCACTTTGGATTTCACAACGACTGCGTAGCGTCTGCTTTACAAAATATTCATGAACATCAAAGACTACTTCTTTTGCATTCAAAAGACTTTTAAAGTAAACGAGGTTCCCGAAATAGGCAACGGGAAATACAGAGTGCATTAATGTATCAATTTGAAAAGTCTTTCCCAACGGATACCAATTTCTGGATCTGTACTCTTTGAGAACCAAACTAAAGAAGCACGGCCAACTACATGGTCTTCTGGAACAAATCCCCAAATACGTGAATCAGCTGAATTGTAGCGATTATCTCCCATTAACCAGTAGTAATTCATACTAAATTTGTAAGTATTTGCCTTCTTTCCATCGATGTAAATGCCATCTTTTCGTTCTGAAAGAGAGTGACCTTCATAGGCAGTTATGATGCGGCGGTACCAAGCAATATTGTCTTTGTTTATTTTAACAATCTGGCCTTTTTTAGGAATTTGAAATTTCGTAAAGTCCGTTATTGTATTGTTCACATACAAATCCTTTGGAAAATGACCGATATTACTCAATAGCTCTGACGCTTTTGGCTGATAGCCCTTAATGTCTGAATATTGTGGTTGTAAATTCAAACTGAATATTGCCTCTGGATTTCTTTTTTGCAAGTCGGCTTTCTGCTTTTTTGTTAAGTTCATTATGTAGCTTTGACCTCCATCGTTCGTGTAATAATCATTTCTACTTTTTTCTAAACCGAATTTTTCAATCATTGTAGCATTTGATGCTGGTTCAACATTGGTGACAGTGTATTGTAAATTTTGGAACTCCGGAACAAATGCTGGTTTTCCGTTGACATAGAGAATGGATTTTTTTATTTCAAGCCAATCACCAGGTATACCAACACATCGTTTAATGTAATTTTCTCTCTTATCTACCGGACGATAAATCAAACCACCATGTTCAATGTAATTCAATCCTTTTTCTGGCATTCCTCCACGACAATATGTTACACCTTTTGCCATTTCAGTGCGTGCGATCTGCTTCCATTTGGCCATTGAATTAAAGAAATCAAATGCGAATGTATCAATGAATAATTCATAAGCGAAAGCCTGATCGCCAGCAGATTTATTTAGAATCAAATCTACCTTTTCAGGGTAACGCTGTTTGAAATCCTCTCTCCAATAATAAAATGCTTCGTCGTTCAATATTTGATGATAATCATGACCCATAAGTCCGTCAGGCATTCTAGGGTCATATACTGCTGTGTCGCCGGATGGATAGTTGAAAACAACAACATCATTGCGATGTATCTTACCAAATCCAGGAAGCCGTGTGTAAGAACCTTTCTCAAGTGAACTGTAAGATTTGATATTCACCCAAGGAACCGTATTGTGAACCAATGGAAATGATAATGGAGTAACAGGTACTTTTGGTCCGTAAGCCAATTTGTTTACAAATAGAAAATCACCAACTACCAATGTTTTTTCCATCGATCCTGTTGGAATTTGAAATGGTTCAAAAACATATGTTCTGATGATGCTTGCCGCTACCAATGCAAATAAAATTGAATCTCCCCATTCTTTTACTTTTGATTTTACACCAGGTTTTTCTCTTGTTACAGCATTTAAGGCAAGTGCTATCACGTGTCCAAGAACAGGTAAAGAAAGGAATAGAACCAAATGATCTCCCCATTTCCTTTGCTCAGATTCTCTGCTGTTCGCCCAATTGGTTTCAGGTAAAAAAGGATGATTTGACTCTAATATCTTGTTAAGAACTTCATCTGAAGGGTTTGCGGATAAAACATTTTCTTTTCTACTGGCTATTTTAAAAAAAATCAAATAAGGAAAGAATATTCCTTGGAGCGTGTCTAAAAAAGAATAATACCCGAATCGTCTAATCAGCGATGTATTCACTGTAGCCAACATGACTAGATGAACTCCCGGAAATAAAAGCAAAAAAGACCAAAAAGGCTTATGACATGTAACTTTAAATGCTACAAAATAATTGTAACCAGGAACGAATGCTTCCCATTTCTGACGCCCAGCTTTTTCGAACAAAGTCCACCACATCGCAAGGTAGGGGTGAGCGAGAATAAGGATATAGAAGAAAAGAAAATTCATAGTTTAAAAATTGAGTGCATCATTAATCGTGAAAAGACCTTTTTTGTTTTGCAGCCATTCAGCAGCGATTACAGCGCCCAGGGCAAACCCCTTTCTGTTATGTGCTTGGTGACTTATGGATAAAGTATCTATGTCTGAACTATATTTTATAATATGTGTTCCGGGAACATCCGGTTCTCGAAAAGAGGTTATGCCCAGTTGATAGTCATTCGTATGAGGTGGTTTTTCCTCACCCAAAACCCAAGAAATATAATCTTCATTGTTTTCAAGAATCCCATTGGCCAAGGTAATTGCTGTTCCGCTTGGTGCGTCCAATTTCTGCAAGTGGTGAATTTCTTCTAAAGATGCTTTGTAACCAGCCTGCCCAGACATGAGTTGAGCTAGTTTTCGGTTTATTTCAAAGAAAATATTTACACCAATCGAAAAGTTACTGGCATAAAGCATACTTCCATTCTTTTCAGAAACTAATTCTTTAACCGCATTTATATGCTCTTGCCATGCTGTTGTGCCAACAACAATTGGTAAATGCTGATCCATACAGTACTC
>JBKDKG010000325.1:0-11642 GCA_046345095.1 Flavobacteriia bacterium
ATATTGTAATAAGTGTGCTTTGCAGCTTTCGTAATATTCGTTAATTTATTTCCCAAAAGTTTCGGATTAACCATTGTATTTACTCTTGATGAACCAATCACTATAGTGTCATAAGAACGTGTATTTTTTAAATAGGCATTCAAGTCTCCACCCGCATTCTCACAATAGTTATCCTCGTATTTATGAGATAGATGCTTTCCAATTGAATAATCAAGAAAGAAGATCATGCCTGTCATGATAAATAGGAAGAAAACAATTTTTTTCATCAAAATTGAAAATAAATGAATTGTGATCCCGTGTCTTTTCCTAGCAGGATAATCATGAAAAAGATCAACACGTAGAAAATTGATTCTGTAATTGGATTCTTAATATTGAATAGCTTGTTCAATTTTAATCCAAACCAGATTTCAATAAAGACAAAAAGGTATAGTCCTACAATGCCTGGGGAATATCTATTGTCAACAAACCAAAAATATAGATCACCAAAAGAAGATTGAAATATCTTTTTGTAAATCAGCCATGTATCTGCTAAATCAGATGCCCTGAAAGGAACTAAGCTAAAAGTGAAAAGTGAAAATATGAGGACTATTTGTATAGCCTTGAAGTAGTTCCAACACTTTATTTGAGAAAAAATATATTTGATTAATACATATTCAACAATGAAAAATACACCACAAAGGACTCCCCAAAGAACAAAATTTAAGGTGGCACCATGCCATAAGCCACTTAAAATAAATACGACGAGAATATTAAGGAGGGTTATTTGAATATTTTTTTTTGAACCTCCTAATGGTATGTAAACATAATCTCTGAACCACTCAGAAAGTGAAATGTGCCAGCGCTTCCAAAACTCACCAAAGGAGGACGAGATTAATGGATAATTAAAATTATTCATTAAACGAAAACCTAACAATCTCGAAACACCCACAGCAATTTTAGAATACCCACTGAAATCACAATATAACTGGAAGGTGAAAAGAATCATAACAAAGGCTAATGCCCCACCAGTTTGATTAACCAAATCCTCGAATTTTCTGTCGATTAATGTAGCTAAATTGTCAGCCACAACTAATTTGATAAATAATCCCCATATTATAAGTTTAACCCCCTCCGTTACATCCTGAAATGAAATATACTTTTTTTGATTATTAATTTGGGGCAACAAATTTTTTGCTCTTTCAATCGGTCCTGCAACTAACTGAGGGAAAAATGAAATGAACAATGCAAATTTTCCTAAATTTCGCTCTGCGGGGATATTTTTCCGATAAACATCAATGGCATAGGATGTTGATTGAAAAGTATAGAAACTAATTCCTACAGGCAGCAGAATGGAATAATTCGGAATAAACTTTCTGTCAAAAATTAAATAGGTCAGTTCGTTTAATCCATCAGTAAAGAAATTGTAGTATTTGAATGAAAAAAGCAATCCAAAATTGAGGAGGAGACTAATAGTTAAGCCAATTTTTTTTTTAATTGGATTGTTTGATGAGGTGAAATATAGTCCAAACAAATAATCTATTAAAGTACTAGTAAATAATAGTATAAGATAGTATGGATTCCAATAAGCATAGAAGAAGTAACTACAAATCAAAAGTAAAATCCAACGGAATTTTGACGGTAGTAACCAATACGTAAAGCACACAATTAAAAAGAAGCACAGGAAATCTAAACTGTTAAAAAGCATTGCTTCTATTACGTTAACGTATGATATACATCTTTCCGAACTCCTTTTTGAAGTGAGTATCCGCTCCGGTTTCTAAATGTTTGATATCTTCACCGTTAATCTGCGCTTTAACACGGTACAAATAAACACCATTTGACAACGGATCTCCAAATTCATCTTTGCCATCCCAAGCATATTCTGATATATTTCGGCCAATTTGAATGCTTCCAAGTTCATCTTCAGTGATTTCTCTTACAACCTTTCCGGAAACAGTCATGATTTGAATAATCATTTCGTCAGGCACTTCATTTCCTGTTAACGTAAACACAAATCGTGTACTCGTGCTAAAAGGATTCGGGTAATTCATTAAGTAGGTAATCATTGACTCGCGAATGACTTCGAAACTTATTCTGTATTCTAAATCTCCTGAAAGATTACCACTCCGGTCGCTTCCTTGAACAAATAGTGTGTATTTACCATTTTTTGCAAAGTTCGTAGGGAAAATGATTTTGAATTTTTTGTTTTGCGCTTGAGCAGGAATCCATTGCATAATTGTATTTCCATTTCCGTCAACAAACGGGATTCGTGTTTGAATTCCATCCGGATCGGTAAGGTAAATGCCAAAATGGGATGTGTCTGAAACATTATCCATGATGAGGAATTCATTATCATCTTTCAGAGTTATAAATATTTCACTTTGAGGCGCTATAATATCATTGTTCAATATATGTCGTCCATTGAATGTTACATCTAATATTGGTTGCTCATTATCCGATGTTACATAAAATGGTAATTGCAATAAATTGTTGAAGTGTTCTTGTTCCGGTTGGTCGGTTATTGAATAGCTTCCTGCAACATATGGGTTTACTTCCATCCAGAATGAGTTTATTCCGGCTAAACCAAACGTAGAGAATTCGATTGTATCGCGCAGTGTCTCACCGACCAAAAGTGAATCTTGCCGCGGATAATTAATAGGATGTTTTACCTCGTTTTGATCGGTGACCCAATAATTTACGAGTAATGAATCCATTGGTAAATTGTAAATGTTTTTAATATCTGCAGCAAATTTCACATTCTGCCCTTCAGTTACTGTATCCAATGCAGGAATCCATGTGTAAAGGTTGCTACCATCAATTGCCGCTTCTGGAAGTGCAGTGTACAAGACATGCCAACGATCAATTTGAGCAGGTGTGAATGCAAGAGAATCCTGGTAGAATGCACCTAGCTGTAAGTAGGGGTATAAGTTAGCGTCTACAAGTGCATTTAAATCAACAATCGAATCATTATGGGTAAATAACGTGTCAATCTCCATCTGCAGGGCTCCAGAAATATCGTAAGCCCTGATATAAAGACGAGTTGAATCAGCATGAATTGTTTCCAAGGAATCTTCTTTCCAGAACACGGAGCCCCATTCATCGGCAGGACCAATCATAGTTGATAGTTCTTGTCCGATGTAGTCAAATCCATTCAATATTGCTTCCAAATGAACATCCTGTCCAGCATATTGAGAAAATTCTTCTACCACCGTGCTAGGATCACCTTTTCTGCAGAAAAATGCAAATGGCATATTAGGTCTTCCCGGAACAATACTATCAGAGCCTAGGTTTTGAAATGTTGCATAAATAGAAGGAGGAAGTTGATTGAAAAGTGTCGTCATAGGGGAGTATACGAGAATATAGTTGCCGTCATCAACTATATTTTCAATCATATTTTGAAACGATGCCATTTGAGAAGAACTATTCTGATTAAAGGTAAAGTACTTCATTACTCTAAAAAAATTATCGTTTGCATTACCGAAATTATTATTCGGGTTTTCCAATCCAAAACGTGTTCCCCATGCCTCTAATGAGTACTTATCAATAATTGCTACGTGAAATTTGGGAGTGTAATTTAGAATTCCATAATCCATCATTTGACCATCAATACTATACATATTGTTATATATTGCAGGTGACGATTGGGAATAAATAACGTTACATTCTAATTGTTTAGATACAGGATAAAAGTCTTTTGTTCGATTATTTAAATTGTAATTTAAACCAACGAAATGATTCTTCTTAAACTGAAAAAAATGATCCTGGCCCCATCCGCTTTTTCCAACTATGTACTGAAAAGAACTTTCATTCCAATTAGGACTGGGTTCTTCAACAGCTACTCGCCAAAAATAAACCATGCTATCTGTGCAAACTAATGGAGAAATATTTCCTGAGGAGCTTGAATACCATTCCGAAGGATTTACAGACTTAAGGCCGCCAAAACCGGATACAAGTGCATAACGTTTTTGCGGGCTATTGAATAAATCTGTCGTGTCTATTTCAAAACGATAGGTGTTAAATTCAGCAATTGGATTTATGGTAGAAGCGGTCAATGTAACACTGTCTTCCGGAACCACAGCAAATTCATGAGGTATCAATGGAATTATTCCATCAACATCAATGAAAAGCGTTTTTGTGATTTGATTATTATTGTTCTCGTCATAAATCTCATCTATAAATGTTGGTAGATCAACCTTTACGTTAAAATTATTTATTCCAAGTCCTATGTTTTGTTGCAAAGGCATTTTAAAGGAAAGTGTATCCTTGTAATGAAGGTTTGGTAGGTAAAAAGTATAAACTGAATCTATCGTTGCTGATGGGAAGTTTCTCGTCACTTCAACAGAAAATGTGTCTACAATTGATCTTCCAAGATTGGTCAAAACAATATTCATTTGAATGCTATCGACCGTAAGGTTGAGTTGTTCCGGTAGGAATGAAACACGATCTTCTGTTATTTCAATTTCTGGTTTTCCATGCCAATTCAATTTGATCATTGGGTCGCCGTTCAATGTCATCTGCGTGCATGTGCTTTCTAAAAGTAAATCAGAGCCATTTGATTCATTGGCACTTATTGCGCCTTTGATTTGTGAACCCAAATTTCTACCATAATTCACCTCACTTATTTGCTTGTAAAATTCACTTGAATAGAGGTAAAGTGTATGCGCAAAACCAAGACTCACTGTACCCATATATCCAATTGCACCTGAGTTGGGAATATTCACAAAATCTTCCGATTTAGAGGAGCCACTTTGGAAAATGTTTCCATTGTAACAAGAATTGGAGATGATAAGTGGGTATTTACCTTGATTGTTCCAGTTGCTCGGTTCATCGATGTTTATTTCAAATCCAGAGGCTGTTGGAGCGGCATGACCGAAGAATGTGATGATAGAAACGCCATTTTGAATGCGATCCATGATTACATTCAATTGTGATGGGTTGAGCGGATCAGCACTGCTTTGAGCTGTTGTTGAGACATGACCACCGAAGTATTCATTTTCAATGATGTTCTCTATCGATGTCATGTAACTTCTGAAGGTGAATTGTTGGTCTGCATCAGTTCCACCAACGAAATGTAAAATCTGTTTTTGCCAGTCCTTGGTGGCTGAATTGTATATGCTAGCCTGGTCTTGATTGGATTCGTATAAAATGACTTTGTCTAAATAATCAGCCAACTCTTGATTTGAACTCGCAGCAATCCTTCCTGTTGGAATGAGTGGTGTCCATTTGCTTGTTCCTGGCAAGTTGGATGTAATGCAGGCATCACACGAAGGCTGCCCAAATGATGGAATGAACGAATTAGCATAATTTGTAGTGTTGATCCTTGAACCCGGCCCCGTAGATGTTACTCCGCCAACATTTGCTTCACGAATACCTTTTCCCATTAAGAATAAACCCTCAGGTTTTTCTGATGCTAATTCATACATGTGGTAGGCAAATCGTCGAATTCCGTTCACGTGTTTTGTTACGCCGCCTCCATATTGCTGGTATAATTCATTGACATTTGCAAGAATTACATTATACTGGCCACCATTTGGAGAAATTCTATAAGCCGCATAATCTGCTGATGCAGCTTGAAATGCCGGGTGATAAATCATCAAAAGTGCTTTTTCTGAACTCAATTGTGAATAATCATTGAAAGAGCCAGTGTTGTTGACTGGTGAAAGAAATGAAACAGTAAATATTGAATTACTTTCCTGATAAATAATCCTTTGATTTATTCCACTTGCACTGTTTGGAACCAAAATACTTGAGCCTGAGGTAGAATTAATTAGGTTCAATTTTCTGGGAACTTCACCCAAAGAAAAAATGATAGGATCTGTCATCGAAATGTTAGACAGATTGATTCTGCTTTTGCTCTGAGTAGGATTATTGACAACCTGAAAACTTACTTTGTTTGATCCTCCAAAACTCGGGATTCTTGGATAGAGGAAAGACCAATAATTGATCGATTGGTAATCAGTTGCAGCGCCTTGATCCGCAATAATTGAAACTTTAAAGTTAGACCCACCCGAAGCAGGTAGAACAGATGCTGGAAATGATTTATTGATATGCACCGCTTTGTAACCTAAAAATATTGAATCAGCCATTACGTAATTGCTACTACCAATTGTATGGCGCGTATGGTGATTTCCTGTTCCAGTGTATGAAGCATTGGATACGCCCACACTTACAGCACGGTATTTTACCATTGGTGCATCTGCGCCCTGATAAATCTGCTCAATTTCAACACTACTCGCGTCCCAGGTGTAACCTGCTGCACCATTTACTGGCGTGCTGCCCCAGCCTTCTCCCGAAGTAAAAAATGAGCTTGAGGCATCTGCAGATTTTTCGCCTTCGTTGTAATAGTTGTTGTTTGATTGAAAGCGTTCAAACAACACATAGTTAGACGGTACGTAACTTGTAATATTCACATCACTCTCAACAGTAAAACGGAGATTGTTTGTTTGATTGTTCCAAGTGAAAAAATATTGAATGGTATCATTGTATAAACTGTATTTTGGATTTCCTATATCTGTAGGTTGCTCATAAAGTGTTGAGTCAAGCCAACCATCGTTTTGTTCTGCGTAAAATAAAATGAAATCACCAGGATTCATGAAGGAATCGCCACCGTCAGATATGTAGAGTGGAATTTCTCTTTCTTTCCCAAAGATTTGTATGTTTTGGCTGTTGAAAGTATTGATTGGAATTCCCGAAGAACTTAATGTCGAAAAATCTATTTTATGTATACCGGTTGAGTACACATTGAATGAATAATACTTCTGATTAAAATTGATCCATTCATTCCCGAAACTTTGAGAACGCAAACCAAAAGCACTTCCCAAAGAGATAAGTATTAGCGCTATTTTCAGAGGCAGTTTCATCATTATTTAACCATATTTGTTGGTTTGTCCAATTTAAGTTTTAAAGAAAAGACGTGAGAATAGAGTGCAACGGATGCATCACCTATGTCTGTGAAGGCATAATCAAGTTGAAAATTCTTGTACTGTAGTCCCAAACCAATATTAGGCTGAATATTCAAAGAAGTTTTATCATTGAAATCTTTAACATACTGCATGTTTGATAATCCAAGACGAACAGCCACGTATGTTTTATACCCAAATTCAAACCCTAAATGGGGATCAATTGAAAAAACATTGGTACGCATTAAAACATTTCTTTTTCCATCCGTAGTAAGGTCAAGGTCGATTTCACCGGCGCCATAGATTCCCTTTTTACCAATATTATATTTGCCATTTGCAGCGAAAATGAAACGAGGCAAGGTCAACTCTAGACCATTTTGAGGTAGTGTATTTCCCGTTGCTGCAAAGACTTCCTTCATTTCAGGGGTAAGGTTGAAGATCCATGCATTAAATGTGGAGGTCACATCTCTTGCCACTACACCGTATCTCCAGTGTTCATTTTTTCGATATTGTAAACCAGCGTCAAGTCCAAATCCCCATGATTTTGCAAAATCCCCCACTTTTCGATGGATCAATTTGAAATTTCCCCCAGCACTCAATCCCTCTCTTTTTAGTTTGCGTGCGTACGATAATAGAAAGGCATAATCTGCGGCCGTAAATGTGGTAATGTTATCATAATTGATGTTTCCAGAATTATCAATCAGCTGGGTGGTATTAGGAATATCATCAACTGCAAAACGGATGAAAGAAAATCCAACGGTACTTTTATCGTCTATTGCGTGCGCCAAACCAACGAAGTCATACTTTGCAATGCCGGCAAAATATTCTGAATGCATCAAGCCAATCTCTAACCATTTGTTTACACCAGTCAATCCGGCTGGATTCCAATAGATTGAGTTGACACCACTTGTTTGAGCAGCAAAAGCATTCCCTTGAGCCAAAGCATCAGCACCAATACCGATAGAAAGAAATTCATTTGAATATTTAGGCGCAACCGTTCCATCTTGAGCAATGACGTTTTGCAGTGTTAAAAGACACCCTACAGCAATAATGCGGATCTTAATCATAAATGTTGAGCAATGAAAAATAAGTTTTTTAAACTGCATTTTCGCTAAAAAATTGTGTTCTTTGCGATCTAAGAACGCTTTACTTTGTAAAAATAGTCGAAATGGCGCAAATTGACAAAGTAGTTGGTTAATTTTAAAAGAGATGTTTAATATCCCCAATTTGATTACTTCATTTAATATGCTTTCGGGCATTGCTGCAATCATTTTAACGTTTAGTGGGAGGTTGGACTTAGCACCTTTCGCTATTTTTATTGGCGCAATTTTGGATTTTTTTGATGGTTTTCTTGCTAGAAAAATGGGTGTCTCAGGAGAAATGGGAAAGCAATTAGATTCCTTAGCAGACATGATTACATTTGGCGTGGCTCCAGGAGTTATCATGTTAAACATAATGGTGGTTTCTATTTATTTAGATGGGCCTTACTACGACATGAATTTTCAACAGTACGCTCATTTTCAAATGAATAACTGGATGAATGCGGTTTTCAATGGTGTGCCAAATAGCATGGATGCATCGATTAAATACTTGCCGTTTTTTTCAATTTTGATTCCGTTTTTCTCTTTGTTTCGGCTTGCAAAATTCAATATTGATGTGCGTCAAACAGAATCATTCATTGGTCTACCAACGCCACTTAACACAATTTTCTTCTGCTTTTTTCCTTTGCTGTTGTTGACCAATTTTGGCCATTGGTATGCCGGGTTGGGTGTAATACCAATGGTTACAGACTCTTATTTTCTTGCCGGTCTAGTCGCTTTAATGAGCTTATTGCTAGTTTCTGAAATTCCACTTTTTTCTTTGAAGTTTAAGTCGTTTGGTTGGGCCGGAAATGAGGTTAGATACATTTTTTTGATTGTTTGTTCATTATTAATCGCATTTCTTCTTGTTTGGTCCATTCCATTAATTGTAATTTTGTACCTGATCTTTTCGATCATTCTTAATAACTCAAAAAAAGAAAGAACATGAAATTCAAAGCTGAAATCGACGTAATGCCGCTAGATGCCCTTCTTGATCCTCAAGGAAAAGCAGTTACCAATAGTATGAAGAATATTGGGCTTCCTGAAATTGATGGTGTAAGAATTGGTCGTCATGTGAGATTGTTCGTTGAAGCTGCTACGAAGGAGCAAGCTGAGCAAAAAGTCGAAGAGGCTTGCAAGAAATTGCTTTCCAATCAAATCATGGAGAGCTACGCTTATTCTGTTATCCCCGCGTAATTTTTTATGTTAACAGGTGAGAATTTTGTCGGATTTACCCGTTCGGCAAAAGGTTCTTCTGTATTTCAAACTTTCAATCCCATTCAAAACGATTTTCTTCCATCGCACTTCACCGAAGCGACTGATGAGGAAATTGATGAAGCGTGCATTCTTGCTCAGGAGGCATTTGTGATTTTAAGTCAAGAACCTTATCGTAAGAGAGCATTGTTCCTAAGGAAAATCATCCTTGAATTGAATGCGTTTAAAGATCAGATTTTAGAATGTTATAACCTTGAATCGGGTTTGACTCTAGATCGCGCATCAATTGAGTTTCAAAGAACGATCAATCAAATTGAACTTTTTGCTGATTATATTGATAAAGGAACTTTTCTTGAAGTATCTATTGATACAGGAGATTTAAATCGGATTCCACCAAAACCTGATCTTCGTAAAAAAATGGTTGGTATTGGACCTGTCCTCGTTTTTGGTGCAAGTAATTTCCCATTGGCATACTCAACAGTAGGAGGGGATACGATTTCAGCTTTTGCGGCAGGTTGCCCCGTTATTGTAAAGTCCCATCCGATGCATGCTGGAACGGGCGAACTAGTTGCTCAATGCGTTGTAAAAGCAGCCAAAGCAGCTGAAATGCCAGAGGGGATTTTTTCACATTTAAATGGAAAATCATATGGTGTTGGTAAAAAACTTGTTTTGCATCACATAATAAAAGCCGTTGGCTTTACAGGTTCACATGCGGGTGGGCGAGCACTATTTGATCTGGCGTCGAAACGAAAAGAGCCAATTCCTGTGTTTGCTGAAATGGGCAGTGTGAATCCAATCATAATTTTTCCTGATGCAATCTTGTTAGATCGAAAAAAATGGGTGGAACGTATAGCTTTGTCTGTCACAAATGACGCTGGACAATTTTGCACAAAACCAGGTATTTTGTTTGTATTGAAAACAGATGAATCGCGAATTTTTGTAGAGGAATTGAAGCAAGAAATTTTAAGAAAAAGTAGTGTATCGATGCTTCATCCGGATATCTTGAATCGATATAAAAAACGGTTAGAGGAGGTCTCAAATTCCATTGGAATTTATCAAGAAATAGCACCATCGAATGATGCCCTAAATGAAGGTCCAAATGCTGTTTCTGTTTGTGGTGTAGCAGATTTTTTGAATGCTGAAAAGTTATACGAAGAGGTTTTTGGACCTTACACACTCGTCGTTGAATGTGAGTCACAGCATGATTTTTTAGCTGGTATTGATAAGCTAGGCGGACAGTTAACGTGCACATTGATTGGTTCTGAAAAAGAATTTTTGATACAAAACGAATTAATTAGCGTTATTCAGCAAAAAGCAGGTAGATTGATTTTCAATGGAGTTCCAACTGGAGTAGAGGTAAACGCATCATCTAATCACGGTGGTCCTTACCCTGCAAGCACGGATAGTCGTTTTACGGCAGTGGGTGTTGATGCAATTAAACGCTTTTGTAGACCTGTGGTGTTTCAGAACTGTCCAGATAAATTGCTGCCCATGGAATTGAGAAACAAAAACGTGCTCAACTTGACTAGACGGGTTAATGGGATTTTCGTTACTGAAGATATTATTGACCAGCGTTAATAAATAAAAAGAGTTTAATCATCGAATAGACAAAAATCTATTTTCTACTTTTGTTAAAATAATTAGCCAGATATGTCTGAAGGAAACGAACAAAATACAACTCGCAGTGGCAATGGAATTTATATCATTATTATTCTGTTACTACTTGTTGGATTAGCTGTAATGGCCATGCAATGGTCGAAGAAGAACAGTGAGCTAAACCAATGCTCAAATGACAATACCTTGCTCAAAGCTGACATGGATGGAATGAATCAAATGATGTCAGGGTATGTTGATAACATGTCAAATGATTTGAAAACTGACTTCAAGAACATGTTGAAGACTTATGATGATTTGATGGTGAAGGACAAGAGTAAGGCAGATAGCTTGAATGTTCAGAAGCAGAAAATCCTAACATTGATGGAAGACCTGGATGCGTCGAAACGAAATGGACGTTTGAATGCGCGGAAAATTGCTCAGATGAACCGTGAGATTGAAACGCTTCGATCAATTATGAAGAGTTATGTTGTTCAAATCGACTCTCTGAATACCTTAAACGTTAAGTTGACTTCTGATTTGGATCAAACGAATACCAAGTTGACAACAACGACTCAAGAGAGAGACATGTACAAGCAAGATGCGGAGCAGAAGGCAGAGCAAGTTAAGAAAGGTGCTAAACTGCAGGCTTATGCTTTCTCTTCGGTTGGTTTGAAAATGAAGTTAAATAACACGACAGAAGAATCGAACAGAGCGAAGAGTGTTGTTCAAATAAAGTCAAGCTTTACAATTTCAGAAAATCCAATTGCCACCCCAGGACAGAAGGTGGTATATTTGCAAGTGATTAATCCTGAGGGTCGTACACTACAAAATAGATCCACTAATGTTGTTCAAATCGATGGGCTGCCAGTTTCTT
>JBKDKG010000326.1:0-5200 GCA_046345095.1 Flavobacteriia bacterium
ATCTAAGATAATCTTTTCGCCTTTGTCATTTTTTATTATTTCACAACGATAAGTCATTTCTTTGTAAAACTTATTTGCTTCACCAGTTAAAATGTCCATCATTGCAGCAAAATGATTACCGCTCGCAAATATCAATAAAAATGCAACTAAAATCAGCACCTCTTTTCTGTAGTCATGATTGAACCATTTTAACTTCTGTGATTGTATAATCTTCAGAAATCCGATTATGAATGAAATTACAAAGACAAAGCAAGACATGTTTAATGTCCTATGTTGACCTAATATTCCTGTTGCCCAATAGGCTGGAAAAATGGACAAAAATAAAAACATCAAGTACCAAAAGAGAAGATATCTAAATCGTATTTTTTCTAAAAAACCGCCGAAATAAATGAGTAATTCCGTCTTAAAAGCAACAAGCAGAATCACTATAGATAATGACGAATAAGAAAATAACCAAATCACAGTGAATCTAGCCATTTGCAAGAATGTCATTTTCAATGAATTGAATATTTCATTCCTTATTGGAAAATATTCCGCTCTCACTAAATTTCCTGGCGCAAAATAAACGATACAAAAAAGTATTACACAAAGAACAATATAAGGCCAAAATCGGCTTCTTAAATTGCTATAAAAAAGGGAAAATAAATGTGCACTCAATAACCATAAAGAAGCTACTTCATTGAATCCCATCGCAAGAATTAACAAAATACCTAAAACAAAACGTTGAAAAATCTCGTTTTTATACATTTTCCGATAATATCGAATCGCCACAGTGGTGTAGATAATAAAAAATATTAATCCCAACCAATACGTTACTGCGCCGGTAAACCAAAATAATCCTTCGGATATAATCGGCAACTTATTGGTATAGAATAGAATTATCATAAAAGACAATAACCACAACTTTCCAATTGATAATTCATTGAAAAGGCTTTTCAAAAAGTAAACGAGACAAACAGATAAAGAAAACACCCAAAAGATTGGCATTAATCTGTAAGCTAAAAAAGAATGAAAGCGAATTGGATTCAATACAACCAAAAGATTTGAAAAATACCTTCCATTCCAGGTCATGTATTCGTTGATTGAAATTTCAATCATGTCTAATTCATTGCCCTTAACTGCATAATTAAAGTCATCGCCCATTGGAAAGGAAAAAAATCCAATTACAACAAAAGGCAAAAACCCTAAAAGAATTAAAAGAAAGTATGAAAAGCTTATTTTAAGATTCAAAGGCAAAATCTAATCTTTTTGAAATTTGCAAAATTATAGATTAAGCTTTTGAAATAGATGCTTTTAGGTCTTGTATTTCCATTTGTAAATCTTGAATAGATCTGCTTAAGTCATTATCGTCCATGCGTACCTCTGGCAATTCAGGTGAAATATAATTTACAAATTTCCATATCTCCAGAATGTCGTTTGCATGAACATTGTATGGCTTATAAAAGGTATTTGTTGAACAAAGTTGAAATGACTGACTAGAATCCAACAAGTTGTGGACTACCTTAAAAACAATGCCCTCATCTTTTGTCACTACTATACAAGGTGTTCCTGAGCGCACCGTCATCCAATTCTGAACATATTCTGCTACCACATAGGATCCTTCCACAACTGGCGGCATAGAATCACCTTTAATTGGGAAAGACCGGTATTTTTTGCTTTTAGAAAGGAACGGCAAATAAAAAGTTGGTAAAACTTTTAAATAATCAGGATCGGCATAGCCGGAAGTGTATCCTGCACTCGCCTTCATTGGAATTAATTCGATTAGCTCTTCATCATTTCGGTCAACAACCGTTGTCAAAACCCTCAACTTTTGACCTTTTAAATCCTTGTCAAGACCTTTTTCAAGTGCGTCCCATTCTTTTTCAGAATAAGATTCAAAATCTTTTTTAATAAGGTCATCAACACTCACCTTGTAATAATCACTGAAAGCAATCAAATTTTCCAAACTAGGTTGAGCAACTCCATTTTCGTATCCGCTATAAGATGAACGGGTTAAACCAAGCAATTGAGCTACCTCTTCTTGAGATCTTTTAAGCCTTTTTCGAAGTAATTTTAGATTATTTCCGATTACCATACAATTTGTTTTGATTTAACAAATGTACAATTATTCTTAAATAATCAACATCAATTGATGACTATCTAATCAATTATTCTTTAAAATGGATTGGTTTTCCAATTTTCTTGGCATAAACAGCAGTAAATTTTGCGCCAAAAAATATAATTTGCGAACTATAATAAACAAAAGCCAATAAAATAAACAATGTGCCTGCCACACCGCCACTCTGTGATCCAAAGAAATAATTAAAAAGGTAATATTTAATAAACAACTGTCCAACGTAAAGCAGAATCGAGGTAACTAATGCACCACCAAACGCAAGTTTCCATTTTACAAATCCATCATGTACATATTTAAAAATCATCGTAAATAGAAGCGCGTTACTCAAAATGGCCAAACCATGCCTCAAAAGATTGGACAATAAGATATCCACAATATGATGATTATTAAAAAAGTCACTACTGATAGAGATTAAAATGGTTTGAGCAAAATAGAAAACAATAACCAAAACTGCTGAAAATGCAACCAAACCTAATGATACGGCTCTAAAAATAATGTTCTTAACAATCTTTTTTTTCTTTGATGAATAGTTAATTTCCAAATCGAAAAAATCGTTGATACTATGCCTTAAACAAACAACAAAAGCAGAACTTGCAACTAACAATACGACAAGACCAACTAGTTCCATAAAGAAATTTGTCTTCTCAAAATCGAGCTGACTTACAAAGTCCATCATGCCACTTACATCTTCAATCCCGACCTTGTTCCTCAATAAGTCTTCAATTATCACAAGCATGACTTTCTGACCTATTATTTTGCCAAAATAAACAATACATAAATAAAGCAGCGGCACCATTGCAAAGACTGTATAATAAGCTAATGCAGCGCCATGAAACAAGCTTTTCTCCTCAAAAAAACCTTTAAAAGTTTCCTTTATCAGCGATGGAATTTCTCGCCAAGGCAAATAATCAGACTTTCTTTTCGATACGGATGTATTCGACATTTTCAAGTGATTTGAAATCAAACAAAACAATTTTTTCGTTTTTTTCCGTCATGAAGTAGTTTTCACAAACGGGACCTGTAAATAATACTCGCAGAAATTGAACACGAATATTGTTTTCATCTTTTTGTGACGTTATTAAAAATTCATCTGGACGAAAAACTTTTCTGTTTCCATTTAGGTTTACAGAATTAACTGCACCAAATAAACGCGCTTCTTCAATGGTTTTTGACTTATAGTACAAATCCTTTGACTTTCCCGATCGATAAAACTTGCCGTTTTTCATACAGTATATTCGATCAGCCAAACTGAGCATTTCAGCGCCGTCATGTGATACAAGAACAAAACTCGTTTTCCGAATTTTTCTAAGTTCCAATAAATAGGAAATTAATTTACTTCTTATTCTGCCATCCAAATGAACAAAAGGTTCATCCAACAGCAAAACACGGGGTTCACAAGCCAAAGCCCTTGCTAGAGCCAAACGCTGTTGCTCCCCACCTGACAAAGTCGTAGCTTTCTGATTACGGTAGTCCGTCAACTCCATCAATTCCAACAATTCTTCTATCAGCTGATTGCGTTCCTTTAAAGGCAAATAAAGAATTTGTTCCCTAATATTCTCCTCGACGGTATGGTATGTATCCAAATGAAAATCCTGATTAACCAATTGAATTTCAGGATGACCTGGAACCAGTTTTACCAATGGCCCTCTCACCTTTTCCCCTGATAATTCTACACTACCAGTCGTTGGCTCTTGAATACCAGCCATAATTTTCAACAAGGAAGTCTTACCTGCCCCACTTTTCCCAACTATCCCAATAATCTCCCCTTCTTTTAGGTTAAAGTTTATCCCATCTAAAATAGGACGATTAAAATTTAATGTTACTGATTTAACCTCTAGCATTAGAAAATCAGTTCTTTAGGAAATTCTTTTGATGCAATATATATCCCGGGGATTGGATTCGACATAGGTTCGTAGTCCTTTAAGAAAATCTTTAGACTGATGTCTTCCCCAGACTGATCTATTTTGTAGGAATCAACAATACTAGCTGATGCACCAACATAAGTATTTGGAGCATCAGCAGAAGAGATTTCAAACAATAGCATCTTTTTAACCTCATGGCTAAACAACTGTCCATCAGGCATTTCTCCTTGCAATGGAAAGGAAGCATTCTCAATTGCAGTTACACTCAACACATCCGAAGTTATTGCAAATTCATCTTCCCATTCATATCTTAAATTGTTCTCAGACTCTTTACCTTTGTGCTGGGCTTCTGCATACTCAGGTGAAAAATGCTCATTGAGGAGATAAACATTTACAATACACTCTTTCTTCTTCATGGCTTAAAATTAATGTGATAAATTCCTTTCAGAGCACAATCAACGTCTTCTTCTCCACAACCTTTTGTTACTTTTGCATAGAATCGATTAACAAATAACAACATTGAAAGGATCAACCATTCAAATTAGGAAACAAAAGACAGAATCTATACTAAGAAAACATCCATGGATTTTTTCTGGTGCAATTGAATCAGATACAAGTCAAATAGAAGATGGTGAAGTCGTCACTGCAACCGATAATCGAGGAAACTTTTTGGCAATTGGTCATTTTCAGCATGCCACAATTGCATTGAGGGTATTAAGCTTTGAAAACGTCAGTATTGATCAAGTTTTTTTTCAACATCGAATCGAAAATGCCGTTGAATTAAGGAGAAAATTAGGGCTTTTTAATAATGAAAACACAATTTGTAGACTCATTCATGGTGAAGGCGATTCTCTTCCTGGGTTAATAATAGATTACTACAATGGGTGCGCTGTTATTCAATGCCACAGCATTGGCATGTACCGTTCTGTAGAACTAATTTCAGTATCCTTACAAAAAGCACTAAAAGAGAATCTGAAAGCTGTTTACTCAAAATCATCCGATACTTTGTCTCAAAGATCTGATATTGTGGACGCTTACATTTATGGCAATTGCGAAACGCCTCATATTGCTCACGAATATGGGGTAAAACTCAATATCGATTGGATCAATGGTCAGAAAACAGGTTTTTTTGTTGATCAGCGTGAAAACAGAGCCCTTTTAGGCAAGTATGCTAAAGGAAAAAAAATACTGAATACCTTCTGCTATTCTGGAGGTTTTAGTC
>JBKDKG010000327.1:0-2530 GCA_046345095.1 Flavobacteriia bacterium
GAATAAAGCTGGGTAAAAAGCAAGCCCTCTTTGGTGAGTGCATCAAAATGAGGGGTAGCTCCCGGCTCACCAGTGATTGATGAAATAGCATTCGCCGTCCAACTTTCCATAATTAGAAAGACAAAGTTGGGCCTTTGCTCACTGAAAATATAGTTTGAATGTTTTTTTTCGTACTGATAAAAATCATCTAATGCTATTTTAGCGTCTTTTTCATCCACCCTTGGAAATTGACCGCCTAACTCACTCTTGTTATATAGCATTAAGCTTTTCGCAAAGAAATAAGTAGAATTGACAGCTAAATCATTCGCCACATAATTCTTACTGTAATACGCTGCGTCAATGTTAATGGGAATTGGTTGAACCCCACCACGCCCTAGAAGTAGAAATGTAAAACCAAAAACAGCAAAAGTTGAGAATGACATAGCCCCCCTTAAATACCACTTTTCAATGCCTACTTCTTTCTTATTGACAAACAACTTTCTCATTAATAAAAAAGCGGCCCCTAATTCTAGAATTGAATAGATGAAAAACCAAATAGTCATGCTGTAATCTGCGGTTCGAACCACCTCATCTGGATGCATCAAATGGGTGAAAACTCGTGTTGTAAGTTTATGATTCCATTCAGGGTATGCATTGATTTCTCCTGCATTGATAAATACAACCATTATTACTTCCAGGAACAAAACTATCTTGAATATCTTCCATGAAATGTTAGAAGAACTCAAAAGATGAATTGCCAGAAAAAACAAGGGAATGATACTCAACAATGCTGCGGTTGCAAGATCTAGTCTAAAAGAATAGATGAATGCCATGCACCATTCACTGAAAGAAATTGTGCTAAATTTCCCCCAATTGTGTAGAGAAAAAAAGCACCTGCCAATATGAAAAATAGCCAACCAGAATAGAAGCAGCTTGCCTACTTGAAAAACAACCGAACGAATGCGATTCATTGGGGCAAAGATACATGCTTCCATTAATATATTCTTAACTTTGAGATTACATAGCTTTAAACTGTCAGTAGTATTTTCCTTCATTAACAACTTTAAATCACCCGCTTGAAAAATATTGCAATCATAGGAGGTGGATTTAGCGGCACAATGACTGCTGTTCAACTCATAAAAAAAGCTTCATCAAAATTATCTATTTGTATCATTGAACCTGCTGAACAATTGTTTAAGGGAGCTGCTTACAATTCTTATTCAGAGAAACACTTATTAAATGTAACGGCTGCCAAAATGAGCGGATTTACCGATCAACCAGAGCATTTCTTAAATTGGGTAATGATGCAAGATTCGTTTAAATTCAAAAATAGAGAGCTAATATCCAACTCCTTTCTTTCGAGAAATACCTATGGCAACTATTTAATTTCAATCTGGGAAGAGTCACTTCAACTTGCTGCCAAAAAAGGAATTGATATTGTTTGGTTCAAAAACCGAGTTACGCAACTCAAGTATTCATCCACAACCATAAAAATTCAATTGGATAATAGCACGAATGTTGAATGCGAAAAATGCGTTTTAGCGACAGGCAACCTACTCCCAAGAAATCCATTCGTTCTGGATTCAAGTGTTTTACAAAACAAAAATTATTTTCAGAATCCCTGGCAATTAACCGCAGTCATCAATAAACCTAAAAACTTACCCGTTTTAATTGTAGGAAACGGTTTAACAATGGTCGATACCGTAATTGGATTGAAGGAACATGGTTTCAAAGGCAAAATCTACGCAGTTTCCCCTAATGGTTTTAACATTCTACCTCATCGTCACAATGGGATACAATATAAAGGTTTAGATGATGAATTAACAGATGATCTTTCTTTAAATGAAATAGTAACAATCATAAACCGTCATGTCAAGTCCGTGCGCGAGTTTGGTATTTCTGCAGAACCAATTGTAGATGCATTGCGCCCAAGAGTGCAAAAGATCTGGAAAAAGATGAGCACACATGAAAAACAATTGTTCATGTCGCGTTTGAGGCATCTATGGGGTGTCGCTAGGCATAGAATTCCGCTTCATATTCATGATAAGATTCAAAACATGCGAATAGAGGGGACACTACTTGTGAAATCAGGTAAAATTCTCGACATAAAGGAAAATGCAGGTGTTTTTAGAGTAAGTTACTGGGGCAAGAAAACGAATCAAAAAATAGAGCTTGACGTGTCAAGCATTATAAATTGTACGGGACCTGAAACTGATTTAGGTAGAGTGCCCGAACATTTTTTAAATGCCTGTTTAAATGACGGAATCATTTCTCAAGACTCCTTGAAACTTGGAATTGCAGCTGAAACAACCTCATTTAAAGTGAAGGATGGTGATGGAAATTTAAAACACAACCTTTTTACACTTGGCTCCAACTTAAAAGGAGAATTGTGGGAGAGCACTGCGGTAAATGAACTTCGGCAACAAGCTGAAAAATTAGCTGAACAGCTACTCTTAGAATCCCAGTAGACTATTTTTCTTCCAGTAATAAGGCAATATCCTCTATTAAATGATCAACTTCCTTTGGTGAAGTACCATCATAGTAGCCGCGA
>JBKDKG010000328.1:0-6887 GCA_046345095.1 Flavobacteriia bacterium
GAATAAAGGATTGATTAATACATCTGAGATTCTCAAAGAACTTGACAAACGATTTATTGAGAGTTTTCATGATAGACAAGATCATTTGTACAACAATGAATGGATAGATATTTCCTTGGTTTGTATCAATCGGCGAATGAATGAGATTTATTTTTCAAGTGCCAATCGAAAGATGGTTATGGTAAAAGGAAATGGTGAATTAATCGTTCAAAAAGGGAATAATTATCCAATTGGAGGATGGCAATTCGACGAGAACAGGGATTTTAAAGTGCAAATCACGCCTTTTCAAGAAAATGATACGCTTTATTTAGGATCTGATGGATTTCAAAATCAACTAGGCGGTGAAAAAATAAAGAAATTCAGTTCCAATCGCTTGCATCAATTTCTTCAAGAAAATTCAAAATTACCGCTGACAGAGCAATTTATAACGCTTCGCAAAGAATGGGAACAGTGGAAAGGAGAGAACGAACAAACAGATGACATCTGCCTATTTGGAACACGTCTTTAGTTTTTAAGCGACTTTCAGCTTAGCCATTTTTGATTTCGAAAATTGACCATCAGCGTACTCTTTTGAGACTGTAAAATCAGTTTCATTTTTCGAGGGTAATTCATACATGGCATCGTTTAATATAGCTTCGCAAATCGATCTTAAACCTCTTGCGCCTAATTTAAATTCGATGGCTTTATCTACTATGAAATCAAGTACATCTGCATCAAAATGGAGCTTAATACCGTCAATATCAAATAGTCGGACATATTGTTTCACCAATGCATTTTTAGGTTCTGTCAGAATTCTGCGTAAACTTGCTGCATCCAATGGTTCTAAATACGTTAACACAGGGAAGCGGCCAATTAATTCGGGAATTAGGCCAAATGTTTTAATGTCTGTAGGATTGATGTATTTCAATAGGCTTTCACCATCAATGCGTTCTTCTGATGCATTTCCAAAACCAATTGTTTGACGGTTAACACGGTTTGCAATTATCTTTTCAATCCCATCAAATGCTCCACCACAAACGAATAAAATATTCTTTGTGTCGATCTGAATCATTTTTTGTTCTGGGTGCTTTCTTCCTCCTTGCGGCGGAACACTCACGATTGAACCTTCCAATAACTTTAAAAGCGCTTGCTGAACACCTTCACCGGAGACATCTCTTGTAATAGAAGGATTGTCACTTTTTCTTGCGATTTTATCTATTTCATCAATGAAAACGATTCCATGTTGAGCCGCTTCTACATTGTAATCTGCCGCTTGCAATAATCGAGAAAGAATACTTTCGACATCTTCACCAACATAACCCGCTTCTGTTAAAACTGTCGCATCAGCAATACAGAAAGGTACATTCAGCATTTTAGCGATTGTTTTAGCAAGCAACGTTTTGCCAGTACCAGTTCTTCCAACTAAAATGACATTTGATTTCTCAATTTCAACCTCATCTTTTGATACCGGTTGATTCAGGCGTTTGTAGTGATTGTAAACTGCGACCGACAGCACTTTTTTAGCATCATCCTGGCCAATCACATATTCATCTAGTTTCGTCTTTATCTCACTTGGCTTCAGAATATTGACAAAATTTGCATTTGATTTCTGCTTCTTACCAAGATCTTCTTCCTCCTTCACAATTGTATGTGCTTGTTCAATGCAAGATTCACAAATATGACCAGAAACACCAGCAATGAGCATTCCCACTTCATTTCTTGGTCTTCCGCAAAAAGAACAACCACTTTCCTTTTTCGACATAGCCTGTTATTTGACAAAAAAGCCACCCGCCAATGACGGATGGACTTTTTGAAATTTGAGTTACTAAATTAGTTTATTTTGGATTGCGCACCAATACCTCGTCCACCATTCCATATTCTTTTGCTTCTTCTGAAGTCATCCAATAATCTCGGTCAGAATCAGCCCAAACTTTTTCATACGGTTGTTTAGAATGATGTGCGATGATGTCGTACAATTCTTTCTTCAATTTTTGAATTTCTCTTGCTGTGATTTCGATATCAGAAGCTTGTCCCTGAGCCCCGCCTAATGGTTGGTGAATCATTACACGCGCATGCTTTAGAGCTGATCGCTTTCCATCTGCTCCTGCACACATCAAAACAGCTCCCATAGAAGCAGCCATCCCTGTACAAATCGTTGCGACATCAGGCTTTATATACTGCATTGTGTCATAGATTCCTAATCCTGCATAAACGGATCCTCCCGGAGAATTCAAGTAAATCTGAATGTCTTTATTAGCGTCAACAGATTCTAGGAATAAAAGTTGAGCATTAATAATATTTGCTACGTAATCATCAATACCTGTTCCTAGGAAAATAATACGATCCAACATCAAACGCGAGAAAACGTCCATTTGGGTCATATTCATTGATCGTTCTTCGATAATATATGGAGTTAAAGATGATTCAATGTAGTGTTCCATGTGCATGCTGCTCAAACCCATGTGTTTGGTGGCATACTTTTTAAATTCATTCTTGTCGAACATAGTTGTTTGTTTTTTATTGTGACGCTAAAGATAGAATCAAAGTTGGTAATTACAATGAAAATTCGTTGAATCAATCGTTTCTGACACCTTTTGTCGACTAATAATAGACTTTTAAAGAATGAATAAAGTAGATACATTTTACATACATTTTGTAGGAATCGAAATTGTATCAATTTCAAATGTCTATACATTGTCTATCTTAATTTTTGATAGCTTGGCAGGTAAATCATAATTTTACTTTTGTGAAATATGCATTAATTTCTTGTTCCAAGGTCTGTGCTTCTATTTGTGCAATTTTCTTTGCATTAGGAATTTATGGTCAGGAATTGCTTCAACTCAACTCGTATTACGGGACGTCTAATCATGTTGCTAAAACAAATTGTTTTGCTCAATCGGGTGCACTATATCTTGGAGGTCAGTTTTCGGGGGAAGTGTTTATTGGCTTAAACAATGCAATGTCATTCAATAGAAATGCAGTTTATATCAGTAAACAGTATTCAGATGGAACAATGCCATTCCTTCAAAACTGGACTGGATCTGCATTCCTAAGTATTTCTTCGCTAACCGTCAAAGGAGATTCAGTTCTCGTTGTGGGGACATTCTCGGATAGTTTATTTGTCGATAATGACACGCTGATTAATGAAGGTTTGAAAAGTGGCTACATGGTTATCCTCGACACCCTAGGTTCAATACTCAATAGTTGGAAATTGCCATCTTATTCATCAGAGATTTACGATGTGTGTTTTTCTAAACAAGGCTACATTCTCATGTGTGGAGAGTTTTATAACACGATGACCATAGATCAACAGCTGTTCAGTTCACCCCTTGGTTTCAATTTGTTTGCAATAAAGTTAGATCCATTGACTCTTGAATCTGTTTGGGTAAGAACAAGCACTGGCACTGCAACCAACGCTCGTAAAATAGGAAGTGATAAATTCGATAACATATACATTACGGGTAGCTACGGCAATGGCACGTCCATCGAAGGTATTCAACTTTCTGAAGTACAAGGGGATCATAATTCTTACACCGCCTCTTATGATGCAAACGGCGAGCTTAATTGGGTCAAAACGATTAGAAGTTCAGTTCAATCTCATGGTCTTTCACAAGCAGTTACTGAGAATGGAGAAGTTTATGTCGGAGGAGAGTACGATATGGATATTGAGATGGGACCTTCCATTTCATATGGAAATTCAGGTTTGATGGATGCCTTCTTTGTGAAATACAATTTGAATGGCTCTATTCTTTGGTCCGGTGTGGCTGGAGGGTCAGAAAATGATGATTTTACTGATATCAAATTGGATCAAACTCACAATCCAGTGTTTTTATTGAATGGCGGGGATCTAACGATTGATTCCATTGCTATTTCCACGGAAGGATTCCGTTCTCCAGCACTTGTAAAAATCGATAAGTCATCACGCGATGTTATATGGTCCTATCGTATTCCGGTAGCTCCCTCGTCAGGTATTGCAGAAGGCTATTCTATAGATTATAAGAACGACTTGATTACTTTGTGTGGTACAAATAGAACTGGACTTTTCTATTTTGGTGAAATTCTTGACTCACCTAATCTTGATGATTCTTTCTGGGCAATTATTCAGGATACACTTCAAGGTTCAGATGTTAGTTCAATAAGTGAATTGAAGCAAGATATTGCACGTATTTATCCCAATCCTGCTTTTTCAACATTTACAATTGAATCCGGCACTGACTCACCTATTATTTCTGTAGAAATTTATGATTCCAAGGCAACTTTGTTAAAGTTTTTCAGTTGTAATGAAAAACGTGTTGAATTGGATGAGCAACTTGAAAAAGGAATGTATCATCTGAGAATTACTACTACTCAGGGTACTTATCACAACAAACTACTTATTTTATGATCACAAAGTTTTTACAACTTATTTTTATCTTAAGTGTTTTCGCTGTAAATAGAGATTTGATAGCGTGCGACCAGATGACCGCTTCAGTAATTTCTAATGTCTACATGGGAAATAATCAATATCAGGTTACCATACAGTATTGTGAATCTGTTTCCAATGGTGCGGGTTCAGCAGTCACAGGTATCTTGATTCAAACATCAGGTTCAGGAACGATAACCGGCACTACAACACCAACATTTACCAGTAATTCAACGGGTGTATCGATTAGTTATAATCCAATAAATTCAAATACTGTTCAATGGGGAGAATGGGACGATAATCCAAATGTTGCAACTTTTTTAAACAATGGGAACCCGTCTCAATGTTTTACAATTGTAATAAATACCAATGGCCCGGTTACACAGGTGGCCATTTCAGGCTCATCGGCTTCCTCTAACTTGGGAGGTGGATTTACATCCTGGTTTGGGCGTTTTTGTTGTAAACAAACCTTGAATGTTCCACCGGTAACTTGTAATTCATCATGGACTGCGCCACAAATCTGTCCGGGTTCAGGACCAATAGACTTGGATAATTCAACATCCCTTTCTGGTGTTTTCACTGGACAAGGTGTAAATTCTTCCAACGGAATCTTTGATCCTAGCTTAACATCTTTGCCAGCCAGCGTAACATTTACGGTTGGCGATGCCTCATTAAGTTGTTCGACTACACAAACAATAAGCTCTCCTTATTCAATCGCTCCTATTAATGATCAAACTATTTGTTCAGGTCAATCTGTGAATTTAACAGCATCTGCTACAGCAAGTCTTCCTTGTTCTTATGTTCTGAATTTGCAGGATTCCTATGGGGATGGCTGGCAAGGAGGTGCCAATGTAAAACTTTATGTGAATGGTGTGCTCATAGGAACTTATTCACTTGCATCGGGCAGTGCAAACAACATTACATTCAATGTATCCAACGGAGATGTGATTACATTGGTATATACCGTTGGTTCATCTTTCAACAGTGAAAATAGAGTGCGGATTGCCAACTCTTCTGGGACATATGTTTACACAAGCAACTGGGGACCACCTTCAGGATCAATGGGGTCCGGAATTACCGCAAATTGTGGAACGAGCTCTGCATTTAACTATTCCTGGTCACCTTCGACGGGCCTAAGTACTGCTTCAGGGGCCTCTGTTTCAGCAAGCCCATCTGAGACAACTACATACACTGTTACAGCTACTAATACCACCACTGGGTGTTCACTAAGCGAATCGGTAACTATCAATATTTCTGGGGGTGTTTCACCCGTATTCACCCCAGTCAATTATGTATGTCAATTTGACCCTGTAACAACGCTTCCTGGTGTTTCTAACAATGGAATCAGTGGCACATGGTCACCTGCTTTTTCTGCTGCGAATACCGGAACTTCTACCTATACTTTTACTCCGAATCCCGGTCAATGTGCAGGTACAACGACTATGACCATTACAACGCTTGGGGCACAACGAATTGCTCCTTTGGGAGCTCAGTGCTCTGTGGCTACACTCAATTTTGAGGCTTTGCCAAATCCCGGCCCATCGGGTATCTCATACCAGTGGCAAGCCACACCACCTCCGGGAATGACTGTTTCAAGCACGAATGGAAGCGGTCAAACTTTCTCTACCCAAGCGACAAATACTACGAACACACCTCTGATATTTAATTCACCAAACAATATTTCTGTGACTATGACTATCGGTGGGGTAACATGTGTCAGAACATTTAATCCTACTGTAAATCCAGTTCCATTTGTGATTGATGAAACGGTTTCAATCTGTAATGGTGAGCCTTTCAATATAACGCCACCGTCAGCTGCGCCAAATGTTATTCCAACTGGAACAACGTATACGTGGGTGGTGAATGATAATCCTGCTGTAAATGGTGAATCTTCAGTTTCAAATCCCCAAAATTCTATAGGACAAACACTTACTACCAGTGCATCGGGGTCACAACAGCTTATTTACACCGTTACACCAACATCAGGAGCGGCTGGTTTCTGTGTTGGTAATCCGTTTACCATAACTGTTGATCTTCAAAGTGACGTTTTGCCTACTTTTGTTCAAGTAGCACCTCTATGTATTGATGATCTTGTGCCCACACTTCCTTCTACTTCAACGAACGGAATTAATGGCGAATGGACACCTGCAACTATTTCCAGTTCTATTGCGGGGACTCAAATCTACACTTTTACACCAGCACCAAATTCATGTGCGACCACGGCAACCATGACGATTGTAACCAATCCTCTTCCTTTAGTCTCCTCAGATGATGTGTCTGTATGCCAAAATGGAACCGTGACGCTCACGGCCTCGGGTGCCTCCACCTATTCTTGGTCGCCCAATTCGAATCTGAATACTACATCTGGATCAACAGTTACATTTTCTTCAGGAAACACGAGCGTATATACAGTGACGGGAACCTCGTTAGCTGGTTGCACTGCCTCCGATCAGGTTAACGTTACAGTAAATGCTTTACCTACAATCAATGCGGGATTGGATCAGAC
>JBKDKG010000329.1:0-3517 GCA_046345095.1 Flavobacteriia bacterium
AAGATGTTGGTTATTATTTAATGAACGCAACACGTACATTTGAATATCAAGACACTGCAAAATCTTATATTGGTTACAGAAATGTAATGACGCACTTAGGTCGAGGTGGAAGAGACTTTACGACTGAAGGTGGTGAGGAAATTCAAAGCGATATTCAACTTCGCTAAGAATAAATAAATGTTATACTTTATTGTTTAAAACTAAAAAACAGAAAAACTATGAAACCAGGTAGTAAAGGATGGAAATTGTTTATGTCGAAGCTGTACGGATTTGGTGCAGCAATTGTAATCTTTGGTGCGATGTTTAAAATTCAGCACTGGCCAGGTGCTTCTGCCATGCTTGTTTTAGGTTTGAGTGTGGAAGCATTGATTTTCATCTTTTCAGCTTTTGAACCTATACACGAAGACCCACATTGGGAATTGGTATATCCTGAATTGGCATTAGGTCATTCTGATGAATTAGATCACGATCATCATCCTGAGAAAAAAAGTAAATCTGTTACTGAAGAGCTAGACAAAATGTTGGCTGAGGCTAATATTGAGAAGGAATTACTAGAGCGTTTAGGCGATGGAATGAGAACTCTGGGAGAAAATGCATCTCAAATGAACAAGGTTGCTGGTGCTGCCGCTGCCACTGATTCTTATGTAAACAGTTTACAGTCAGCGTCTGATAAAGTTTCTTCTCTTTCTGAAGCTTATGAAAGAGCATCACTTTCAATTTCTGGTCTAACAGCTGATGCCGCTGAAGGTGAGTCTTTCGGTGAGCAAATGCAAAAAGTTTCTAAGAATTTGTCGGCGTTAAATAATGTATATGAACTTCAATTAAAAGGTTCAAGTGCTCATTTGGAAGCAACTGAGAAATTCCAATCCCAAGTAACTGATATGATGGCTAATCTATCGGCTTCAGTTGAAGATACAAGATTGTACAAAGAAAACATGGCGTTGTTGTCTCAAAACTTGACAGACCTAAACAACGTATACGGCAATATGTTGAAAGCTATGACAATAACAAAAGGTTAATTGTTACTTTTTGATTATTGAACATTAATTTATTGAAAACCAATAAAAATTAATTAATCATGGGAGGTGGAAAGGAAACCCCAAGACAGAAGATGGTCGGTATGATGTACTTAGTACTTACCGCACTACTTGCCTTAAATGTATCAAAATCAATTCTAGATGCCTTTGTTGCTATCGAAGAAAATATTCAGGTATCCAATGAGAATGAATATACTCGTGGTGAAGAGAAGAAGTCTTCATTGGCTGAAGTAGCTCAAGACCGATCTGCAAAAGATTTAGCTGTGAAAGCCGCTAAATTGATGAAGACAGTAGAGGAAATTGATAAAATGACAGCTGAGCGAATTAAGCTAATTGATGACATCAAGATGGAGATTCTTGAAACGTGTGGAGAAGATTTGAAAAAAGTAGGTACACCGGAAAGTATTATCTTCAAAGCTTATGATACGAAAGATCCGTTAAGACCTATTCGTATGCATCTTTCGCATGTTCAAAGTATGGACAAGTATGATGAACCAATGCACATTATCATTGGAGAAGATATAACCAATCCAACAGGTAAAGGTGTTGAATTGTGGAAATCATACAATGGATTTAGAAAAGATTTGACAGAGAAAATTGCAAGTTCATTCCCTGTGGATGGTGGAGCTAAGAAGTTTTTCTTTAAAGCTCCGGAAATTAATAATTACAAAGACATGTTGGATTTGTCTCAGCAGGTAGACAAAGCAATAAAGGCATCCAATGTTAATATGGATGATCAAGAGGCAATTAAGAAAATTTACATTGCTTTGACTAAACAAGAACGTCATGAAGTTCATGAGGTTAAAAATGTCCACTGGATTGGAAAAACTTTCGACCATACACCAGTTGTTGCCGCAATTGCATCTCTTTCCGCAATGCAAAAAGAAGTTTTGACTGCGCGCGCTGATGCTGTTGCGTTGATTAGAAGTCGCGTTGGTGGAGGTGAATATTCTTTCAACAAGATAATGGCTTTGGCTTATGGTCCCGAAGTTGCAAATGCAGGAGATGAGTTGAATGTTGAAGTTTTAATGGCAGCTTTTGATTCTGATAAGCAACCTGAAGTTACTTACAACGGTTCGGTTGTAAAAGATGTAGCTGATGGTAAGGGTATCATTAAAACGAAAGCATCTTCTGGTTCAGAGATGATAATGAAAGGTACGATTACAATTAAGAATAAATCAGGTATTGGAAAAACATTGCCTTGGGAGAAAAAGATTACAATCATGAAACCTCAAGGTACAGTTGCACTTCCAGACATGCGCGTATTGTATCGAGGTTATGACAACGTAGTTGAAGCGGTTGCTTCGGGTTACGATCAAACGAATGCATCTGGTAGTGGTGTAACTCTTAAGAAGTCTGGAAATGTTTGGATTGGTACTCCAGGTGGAGGTAAGACATGTACAATTACAGTTTCAGGTAAAAGTTCAATCACGAACAAAAGTGTGAACCTTGGGACTTTTGAATTCCAAATTCAACCAATGCCTAAAGCGGAAATTTTCTGGGGTACTTATGCTGATGGAGACCAAGCCTCTTCGCGAACGGCAAAAATGCTGTATGCCAAGTATGGACCAGGTATTCCATTAACAAAAGCGAAGTTCCAAGTACAAAAATGGATTTTATCAGTTTCTGGTTCTGGAAAAACTTTCAGTGGAACTGGTAACACTTTGAGCGGAGATGCGTTAAAGATATTAGCGGCAGCGCCAAAAGGTTCAATTGCTACTTTCTCTTGTATCTATGCAGGTACAGGAACTGGAGGAAAACCTTCTACTGCGGCGATTAAATTGTAGTTTGTCTGATTTGGTTCGTGAATGATGACTAATATTAAATTGAATAAAATGAAAAACTTCTTTGTATGCGCTGTAATGTTCGCAAGTTTTAGCGGAGTGCACGCCCAGTTTGAAGAAATCAACGGTGGACCTGTGAACGTTCCTTCCGAAGGTGTAGTGGATGGAGTTTATATTCAAGAGCACATTCCAACCAAAAGACTTATTCCATACGAGTATGTTCGTGAAGCAGATGTTGTTTGGAGTAGAAGAGTATGGAGCTTTATTGATCTTCGTGAGAAAATCAATCATCCTTTGTATTTTCCTTTGGATAGTTACCAAGATACAGTTTGGGTGAAAAATGCTACAAGATGGAGTCTTTGGACGGTGATTAAGCACCATATTTTAAATGGAGATTTAACTGTTTTTGAACCAAGAAATCCAGCTGATTTCTTCGAAGTATTACCTCCGGATGGTGACCAATTTAAATACCCTCTTCGTCCTCAACCAGGTTTGAATTACATTACAGACAAAACCTACCGAGATGCAGTAGATGGTTACTTGAATGTGTTAGGTGATAAGACATTTGAACCTGTGGCATCTAAATTAACAGGTGAAGACTCTGTGATAGTAGATCCGTTTACAGGCATGGAAACAACTGTAACAGAAGAAGTACAGAAGAAAGCTCGTATTCTTTCAGAGCATATTATTCAATAT
>JBKDKG010000330.1:0-4917 GCA_046345095.1 Flavobacteriia bacterium
CCATCATAGTAGCCGCGAATTCTGCGGAATTTATCGACTAGTACAAAATTATTCGTGTGAATAAAATCACTTCCAACATCTCCTTGATTGAGCGCCTCAGCAGGCTTAAGAACAAAGAATGATTTTCGTGCCAACGCATAAAGATCTTCTTTTTTACCCGTCAAGAAATGCCAACTATTATCCGATGCGTCATGTGAATCAGCATACTTCTTTAATTGCTCAGGCGTGTCATTTGCAGGGTCTACAGTAAAACTTAAAATACTAAATCTTCTATCCTTTTGAAATGCTTTGTGCACGCGTTTCATTTGAACATTCATCTTCGGACAAATCGTTCCACACGAAGTAAAAAAATACTCAGCAACAACCACTTTACCATTGATGGATTTATCAGTAAAACGTTTATTGTTCTGATCTAAAAAAGAAAATGCCCCTACTTTGTGACCATAACCGATTCGCAATAATTCTGGATCAACCATTTCTTCATTCACATCAATTGGATTTATGACGGGCAATGATTTAACTTCTTCTGGCTGATTAAAAAAATATATAAGAAAGATGCATGCAAACGAAAACCCCACCAAGAAAACTATTCGTTTCATTTTGTTAATTATTTAGTTGCATCGATTATTTGACCAATGTAATTCAGTAATTTTTCTTTACCAAATGCAGAATCACTGGAAGTAGTAAAGACTGGAGGCATTGCTTCCCAGTATTTCATCATTTCCTTCTTGTACTTTGTCAAGTTTTTCTGCAAAGCTGAGGATGATAGTTTGTCAATTTTTGTAAATACCATCGAAAAAGGAAGTGATTTTTCCCCACACCAATTCATAAACTCCAAATCGATTTTTTGTGGCTCCAATCGCGAATCCAATAAGACAAAAATATTGAGCAATTGTTCTCTTTTTGTAAGGTACTCTGCTATAAACTTTTCCCATTTTTCTCTTTGGACTTTAGACGCTTTCGCATATCCATAACCTGGTAAATCTACTAGAAACCAATCATCATTAATGATAAAGTGGTTTATTAATTGTGTTTTTCCAGGTCTACCTGAAGTTTTTGCAAGACTTTTATTGCCTGTCAACATGTTGATCAATGATGACTTGCCTACATTCGATCGACCAATAAATGCAAATTCCGCACGCTTATCGTCTGGACAAAGTTTATGGTCTGTGTTTGAGACAACGAATTCTGCTTTCTTGATCTTCATTCTTTTTTCTTCAAAAGTAGGTAGAACCTTTCAATCTTATTGCATCATATACTATTTTGAAAAAGCGGAAATGATTTAAAAAAATCAATATTGGCTTTATTAACATTTATTTAGTGGGAGGTTTTGATTGAAATAATCTATTTTTGATAAATCATTTAAAACTATGATTGTGAAAAATCTTGTTTGTTTTATTTTAATTGTTGGTTTGGCGTCTTGTTCGAATGAACCTAATGTTGTTCATTTGAGAACTGTTAAAGGTAAAAAAGAGTTAGCTCCTAAAGTAGATGCCAATGCACTTTTTACTGTCAACGTTGAGGGCATGTCATGTGAGATGGGCTGCGGAGGAAGCATCCGCAAGGAATTAAAAGCTACTGGTGCAGTTGATCGAGTTGAATTTGATTTTGTGGAAGGGAGAAAAGTTCAAACTGCTAAAATTTCATTTGACGATAAAAAAATCACTGATACGAAAATGCTTTCTATTCTTTCTATGATGAATGAAAAGCAATTCAAAGTTCAAAAAGTATCCATAGAAAAATTAGAGGAATCAAGCGAAGCGTCAATTGAAGCTCCGAAGGAAGATTCTGAAAAGACTGTTGAAATTTCTGAGTCGGCACCTACCTTTACCTTACCGAATCTTTTTGATGTTTTAAAATACGTTATTCAGTAATTACCCCTTTGTATTTTTTAACTATTTAAAAAACAAATGGTTAAAATTAAAATCCCTTTACAATCAAATAAATCCAATGTGATTTCTACGAACACCTTGCTGTAGAATTACGTACTTCCAAATTAGTAGTTAGGTTGATTTTGCATTTGAATAGATGAAAAAATTCAATGCATGGAGTTGTCATGATGTTACTTTGTCTCATGAAATCAATGAAACAAAAAAACAATCTAAAAATAAATGTCATGAAAACAAAAAACATCTTCCTTTCGCTTGCAGCAACTGCAACTTTTACAGCAGGTCTATTTGCCCAAACTATCAACCTAGATATTCAAACTACAAATCCAAAATGCTTTGGTGACAACAATGGATCTGCATTAGTTACTCCATCAGGCGGAGTTGAACCTTATTCATATTATTGGTCAACAGGAGAATCAACGTCCACATTGAGCAACGTACCAGCTGGAGACTATAATTTGGTGGTTGTTGATGCTGCGATGAATTCCATTTCTACAACAATTAATTTAACTGAACCTGAGGCCGTGGTTATTTCAGGTGTAACTACAAAAGCAAGTGCTATTGGCCGTCAAGATGGTGCTATTGATGTCACAGTTAGCGGTTTAACCCCGTTGTATAATGTAAACTGGACTTCTCAGAATGGAACAGGCTTGAAAATTCATGAAATAGATCAAGTTTACCTAGGTGCCGGTGTTTATACCATAACAATTGAAACTCAACCAGGCTGCAGTTCTTCCAAAACATTTGTTGTAAGACAAAATCTACCTATCAACATTCATTCTTTCAACTTAAATGGATTAATCAGCAATGGATCTGTTGGTGGCCACATGCCTTTGGTATACCCGAACCCATCAAATGGACCGATAAACTTTAGAAATACAGGGAATGCAAGTAATGTGGAAATCTACAATGAATTCGGAAATCTAATTCAAACTCTTGATGGCACCAGCGCTAATTTAGAAATCGGAAATTATAGAGCGGTTATCAGAAACAGCGATGGTACAGTCCAAACCGAAGCCATAGTTATCAGATAAGGAAATAAGCAATAGACAAGGGATCCAAAAAAGGTCCCTTTTTTTACCTCTCGGGTATACATAAATCTACTGAAGTACTATCGTAGAATTACGTAGATTGATCTATGCGTTTCGTATTAAATTTTTTACACAAGTATAAAACAGCATAAGCAATCACTCAAAACTTCACTCTCTTTGTTCCAACTATTAAAAAAAGTTTGAAACCAACTCTAAAACAGACTATGAAAACAAAAAACATTTTATTAACCATCATCGCTTCAATTGCATTTTCTAGTGGATTATTTGCGCAGCATCAAACTGATATGGCCAATACGAGCGTGGAAAATGCATTCACACAATCAACACCCAAAGTGCACCTTCAAATGGTTTCCTTTGTCAACCAACTAAATGGATCAGTGACTTTCGCAAATATAGAAGGAAGCGGACCAATTCGAATTTACAACCAATCAGGGACACTAACAGAAACAATAGGTAGTAATTATCCTGCGACCACTTTAAAATCTGGACTCTATACCGCAGTTGTTAAACAAGCAAACGGTGAAATTCAAATGGAGCGAATTATTGTACGTTAAGAAATTGTTGTTTCTAAAACCTAGTTATCCCAAACGAATCAGAAACAATCTTCAAAAAAGGGAGTCAAATTCCCTTTTTTATTGTCAACTCCGAAATAATATTAATTCTGGTTGTAACTTTATCGCATGAAGCTCCACTTTCGTGAAATGGGTGAAGGCAAACCAATGATCATTTTACATGGTCTTTTTGGTTTTTCAGACAATTGGCAAACCCACGCCAAAAAATTTGCTGATTATTTCAGAGTTATTCTTGTTGATCTCCGAAATCATGGCCATTCAGATTGGAATGATGCATTCTCTTACGAACTCATGGCCAAAGATTTGCATGAACTGATTACCGATCTTGGATTGGATGACATCTATCTTTTAGGTCATTCGATGGGCGGCAAAGTTGCGATGCTTTACGCTCAATTACACCCTGAAAAACTTCACAAACTTATTGTTGTCGACATTGGCAACAAGCAATATCCAATGCATCATCAACACATCTTGGCAGGAATGCATGCTATTGATCTTGAAAAGATAAAAGTCAGAAGTGAAGCAGAAGACATTCTTAAACTTCACATTGATTCTGATGGGGTTCGACAATTTCTTTTGAAAAACCTCTATTGGAAAGAAAAGGGACAATTGGCTTGGCGGATGAACCTTGAAGTGTTGGAAAGGGAGATGGCTAATATTCTTGCTGCACTTCCAGAAATAGAAGTTATGGTTCCAACACTCTTTATACGTGGAGAATTATCGAATTATATCCTCGATGAAGACATACCAAACCTTGAAGATCTTTTCCCAGATTCAGATTTAATAACCATCAGGAATGCAGGTCATTGGGTACATGCAGAAGCACCTGAAGAATTTGTAGAAAAAGTCCTTGGATTTTGTTTGAGATAAAAAAAGCAGCACCATATAGCGCTGCTTTCAACATTAGTATAAATCGATTTTAAGAATTCAACGCTTCAGCTCCACCAACGATCTCAAGAATTTCGTTCGTAATAGCCGCCTGTCGTGCTTTGTTGTAACTCAATTTAAGTGATCTTTGTAATTCTTTCGCATTGTCCGTTGCCTTGTGCATTGCTGTCATGCGAGCTCCATGCTCAGCAGCTTGCGAATCAAGTAATCCTTTAAACAACTGAATTTTCAATGACTTGGGAATCAATTCCGTTACTATTTCTTCTTTTGATGGTTCAAAAATATAATCTACAGCTGATTGATCATCCGCTTGAACTGCAGAAACTATTGGCAAAAACTGCTCGTCTCTTACTATCTGAGTTGCTGCGTTGACAAACTGATTATAAACAACAATAATCTTATCAAACTCTTTGCTAGTAAACAATCGCATTAACTCGTTAGCAATGATCGCATTGTTCTCAAAACTTAAGGAAGAAAAAATATCCTCAACCGGAGCAAATGCATCATTGATGTAAT
>JBKDKG010000331.1:0-5257 GCA_046345095.1 Flavobacteriia bacterium
GTAAAGCTGTTGCAGAAAATGATCTAAGCATTTTTTACCATCGTATTTGGAAATAATCATGACATCTATTAACGCAGCAAGCATTTGACCTCTGGAATAATAGGTCATTGTTGTGTTTGAACTATTTTCATTCGGTCGATACGCTTTGATCCAGGCATCAAAACTAGCGTGCGCCACAGGCTGCACCCTCGCTCCTACCGAGCCTTCAACATAATTAACAGTGCCTTGTAACTTTTGGAGATAATCTGTATCATCGGTGTAACCTGCCCTAACTAGTAAAAGCTCATCATAATAGGTTGTAAATCCTTCCATTACCCATAAAAGCGACGTATAATTTTCTTCATCATAGTTGAAAGGTCCGAGTTCAATTGGTCGAATCCGTTTAACATTCCATAAATGAAAATACTCATGCGCTACAAGGGACAAAAATCCAAGATACTCTGCATCTGAATAAGTCCAACGATTGACACTCAGCGTGCATGAATTAGAATGCTCCAAACCACCTTGTCCATCAACAACATTGTGAATAATGAAGGTATATTCCTTGTTAGGATTTTCGCCCACAACACCCGTCGCAGTTTCGACAATTTTCGCCATATCTGACTTCAATCTATCGACGTTGTAATTTCCGGCGCCATAAATTGCTACTGTGTGCAAAACTCCGGCTGCTTTAAACGTAAAAACTTCCTGATTTCCAATCTCAATCGGACAATCTACTAATTGATCGTAATTTTTAAACACAAAAGATTGCACACCATCAGCAGCAACGGATTCTGCTGATTTTGGAAGAGCTGAAGAAACTTTCGCAAAATCCTTGAACGGAACCACTGTTAATTGACCCGCTAATTCTTGGTGACCATCCAAATACATAAAAACACCTGATCCACTAACGAAACCATGCGTTAAATCGAGAAAGCTCGTTCGAACAGACAATTCAAAGGCATACACTTCGTAAGAAACAATAACTTTTTTGGCTGCACCTTTTAAAATCACCCATGCATTTTTCGTTTTCTTATTTACCGCAAGCACTTGACCTTTTTCATCTTTGGCCTTTACCAAATCTACATTTTTAGAAAATTCACGCACTAAATATGACCCTGGCGCCCAAACTGGCATTTTAACGGTCACTTCATTTTCTTTAAAATCAGTTAGTTCCATTTCTACCTGAAAATAATGGTTCTGGGGTTTTTCCATTTTCAAGCGATAATTGATTGATTGTCCGAATGAAACATAGCTCAGAAGGATCGAAAAAGCAGAAATGATAAACTTAAAATTCATAGTGTTATTTTTTTCAAAGATACATTTTGGAAACAGGAAAAAATGAATGTCAATGGAATACTTTCTATTACATATGTAAAAACGAAAATTCCTTGGTTTGATGCACATTTTCAAAAAGATGTGGGTAGTATTTTTTCATTTCACTGTTCATGAGTTCAATGGGTACATCACTGAAGGTTCCATAAAAATGAAGGTATTCCATGAATTTTCGTCCGGCATCAAATTCTTGAAAAAGGGAGTCGTTTTCCCCATCCCAATCCAACGATGAAACGCGCGATATAGCGCAAATTCTGCGGTCGAAGGCTGGAGTGCATTTCACCCATTTATCATTGATATACAACTCTGTGAATCCATGAAAAACAATCTCCTCTCGACCGAGATAAGCAACTAATTTATCTACACCGATGTGATTGTTTACAATGGCATAACCCAATCTTGAAGGAATATTGAATTTCCTTGCTAAAGCAGCCAACAAAGTTGATTTCTCCACACACCAAGCTCTTTTTTTCGTTGTTACTGAAGATGCTTTCAATCCGTTAGGAGTTAAATCAAGATGATACGGATCATATAAAAACGCATCTCTAACGAGGTAATAGAGTGCAACGGCCAATTCTTTTTGTGGGAGAGAAGCATCGATATCCCTAGAAAATCCATCCAAATTAGGATGTTCAAAATCTAAAAAACAAGTGCTTTCAAGGTAATTTTCCATCAAGATTTCTTATCAAATCATTGTTTACTAAGTGAATTGTATAATGTTTCCAATGTTAATTGATCACCATTTACAACCAATTTAGCCTTCTCATAATATTGTTCACGCACTGCCAAGCGTTCTTTTACAAGCGCTTCAAGTTGCTTTTGATCCATCCCTTTTATTAGTGGTCGATGTTCAGCATCAAAAGTTAACCTTCGCACCAATTCTTCATGCGAAACTTTCAAATAAATGGTTGTTCCCATCTCATTCAACTTCTGCATCATCCCTTCAATTGCAGGTAGACCACCTCCTACAGACAATACATAATCCCGTCTAACTGAAAGATTTTGTACAAGATCTGCTTCCAAGGCCCTAAAGGCTTCTTCTCCTTTTGACTCAAAGATTTCATTGATTGACATCTTTTCATTTTTTTCAATCATATCATCCGTATCCAAAAAATCAAGCATCAATTTTTCAGCCAGCAGTTTACCAAGTGTAGACTTACCTGAGCCCATAAATCCGATCAGAATATAGCTATTCATCCATTCAAAAATATGAAATTAATAGCGAAGAGAATTTATAAATTAAAAAGTGTTCTTTTTCAATAAATTAACTTTTTGAAAACCAGAAAATTTAAAAAAAACATAACATTCACTTGTCAAAGAAAATAATCCCATTATCTTTGCACCCGCTAACGCGATTGTCGCAGGTATACCCTTCTTAATTGCAAGCAAGATTCGGTAGCTCAGCTGGTAGAGCAATACACTTTTAATGTATGGGTCCTGGGTTCGAATCCCAGCCGAATCACTCTGATAAAAGCACTGTCCAATGGATGGTGCTTTTTTCGTTTCCAATCGACTCTGAGCTTGCTCAAGGGAGGGATCAAGGGGAGGATCAAGACCAAAACCGGATCAAGACCAAAACCTAGGGGCTTCCCATAAATTTGAGTTAATCTGAATAGAAAAAATTCAATATTTCTTACACCTCTAAAATGAGATCGAAAAGCTTTGATTTTGGCGTTATCAGATTCAGCTGATGCGTTTGTTGATCGATTATCGAAGTAATTGAGTATTGTTTTGTAATGATTCATTATTGTTCTGGAAATTGTGTTGAATGATTTAAAGCCTGACTGAGCAAATTTTTCGTGCCATTGAGCCAATCGAGTGTACCCATAGATTTTCTCCTTGGTCGTTTCAAAAATCCAATTGAGTTGTTGTGAGAGTAAATAGGCTGCATGAATATCAGGATATAGGTAAAATAGGATATCCGCACGTCGCTTTTGATCCGCGAACGCTATTCCCGATACCTCCATAAGCGCATAAAGAAGCAATTAGGCAAACAAGATCACCAGGTAATTTCAGTTAATGAGTTTTGTAATTACATGGGGCTAAATATTGACGAGGTATCGGGATCGATTTATTAAAAATTCAGGCTCATCAATCATGTTTTTAAAGCTCATTTCAAGCTTTTTTTGAGCCATATTCACTACATGAGTGAGCTTCATTTAAAAAATAGAGCTCATAAAGAATCTTTTTAAAGCTCATTTTAGAACTAATTTGAGCTTTATTCCGTATCATTGTGAGCTACAAATAGCTCAATAATGGCAGAAGTAAAAGACCAAAACCAAGCAATTCTTCACTATTTATCAGCAAACCCGGGTGTTTCTTCAAAAGAAATTCACGAGGGACTTGGTATTCAAATCGGTTACGCAACTGTAAAGCGTGCATTGCAGGCACTGGTTTCTGACAATCTGGTTAGAACGACAGGTAAAGGAAAAGGTACAAAATATGAATTGTCACCGGCATATTTTATTCTGGCTCCTTTAGATGTTGAGGAATACTTCCTAAAAGAAATTGACGATCGTAAAATTCGACGTGAGTTTAATCTCCAATTGATCGATCAGATCCTAACCGATCTGGAGTTATTTACTCATGGAGAAAATGAACAATTAACATCACTACAAAAACTATTCAGTAAAAACACAGCTGGACTTACGCACGCTGAATTCAAAAGAGAATTTGAACGTTTAGCCATCGATCTCAGTTGGAAATCATCACAGATTGAAGGGAATACATATTCGCTCCTCGAGACAGAGCGCTTACTAAAGGAAAAAGAAACAGCTTCAGGAAAAACGAAGGATGAAGCTACTATGCTCCTGAACCACATGGAAGCTCTTGATTTCATTTTGGATCACCAGGATTTTGTCAAGCCCGTCACAATTGCAAGAATTGAAGACTTGCACAGTATCTTGATCAAGGATCTGAATGTGGGTCGAAATATCCGCAAAAGACGTGTTGGTATTTCAGGAACAAACTACAAACCCCTGGACAATGAGTTTCAGATCCGCGAAGCCTTGCAATCGTTGTGCGATCTGGTTAACAGTAAAACAAATGTTTTTGAAAAAGCTTTATTAGTCTTGGTACTGATTTCCTACATTCAACCTTTCGAAGATGGAAACAAAAGAACAGCGCGCATCATTAGCAATGCCATTCTAATGAACGAGGGGTATTGTCCAATTTCATTCAGAACAGTAGATTCAATCGATTATAAAAAAGCCATGTTGATCTTCTATGAACAGAACAATATCAATCCATTTAAGCGAATTTTCATTGATCAGTATGAATTTGCAGTAGCTACCTATTTTTAACTATACCAACTCGGATTCAACACAAAATCGCTCTTTCAAATAGCCGCAAAATAGACTGAATTTTATGTCAACTATTCTGTCACCAAAAGTTGTAAGGCTAAGTTAAAACCCCAATAAAATCAGGCTTTTTGGCTGTTATTAAGGTATCCCAGCCGAATCACTCTGATAAAAGCACTGTCCAAAGGATGGTGCTTTTTTCGTTTCCAATCGACTCTGAGCTTAGATTCTATTCCTGTGATCAATACTAGTTGAGATGTTGCAACTTTATATATACAGAAATTTAGGGAAAACCCCTATTGTATAAAGATACCAATCAACATAATTTTGTGTTCAACTTTTCAATTTATTCTCAAAACCATTTACAAAAGATTTGATTCGCAAAATCTTATATCTTTATAAAGACTACTACAAAGCCATTATGACGCAACTTTTTGATAAATGCATAAAAATTGCTATTGCTGAAGACCATTCTATCCTGAGAGAAGGAATGACCGAACTCCTAAATCAAGATCCTTGCTTTTCGGTTGTTTGTACTGCAGAAAACGGTGCAGTTCTTTTGGAAAGCTTAGAGCATACAGAAGTAGACGTCATTTTATTGGATCTAGAAATGCCAATAATGAGTGGATATGAGGCTCTTTTTC
>JBKDKG010000332.1:0-6531 GCA_046345095.1 Flavobacteriia bacterium
TGGATTAACAGAACAAACAACATCCGAAACAGAAATCTTTCCAAACCCGGCTGAAAGCAATTCAAAAATAAATTTTAGTAATGCCTTACCACCCTGCACAATATCGATCATTAATCAGCAGGGGCAACTTATTTGTTTGAAAGAAAACCCATCAATAATTGATTACTTTCATTTACCTAATTTAGTGTCAGGTGTTTATTTTATAGAATTTAAAAATGAACTATGGAATACGAGAATAAGATTAGTTGTTTATTGAAGTATAATTTAATTTATAGAGGTTAAGAAAAAGCCATCGATTACTAATTTTTATTTTCCTGCTATCAGAATTAAGCTTTCCTTATCTATAAGATCCAATTTTCTCGTGTGAATAGCAATCAACCCTTCCTCCTTGAATTCCTTCAGAAGTCGAATGAGCGTTTCAGTCGCTGTTCCTATAAAGTTTGCCATGTCCTCTCGTGTAAGATTGATTGGTTCATTTCCATATATATCTCCAAGAATAAGCAAAGCAAAAGCCAGTCGCTCACGCACCGTTTTTTGAGCAAGATTCGTAATAAAAATAGCCCTCTCCCCTAACTCTTTAGACAATTCACGCATGATGCCATTTCTGAGTGCTGGATTACTGTCAATCATATTTAGGAAATCTTCTTTTCCTATGAAACAAATATTACATTCTTCAAGCGTTGTTGCAGAAACTTTGTAGGGTTCTCCACTAAACATGGCTCTGAATCCAATTATTTCTCCTGCTTTTGCGATATGAATAATTTGCTCCTTTCCTTCATCTCCACGTGTAAAAACCTTTACTTTACCTTGGTTCAAGCAAAAAACACCACGAGGATTGCTGCCCTCAAGAAAAATTGGTTGATTCTTTTTGTAATATGCACAACTTTTATCCTCATCAAGATCATGAACATCTTTCTCGCAGAACTCTCCAAAAAGTGACAATTTACGCGATTCACAATTTGAACATGAAAGGTATTTGTGGGATTTATCAAGCATAGTAATAAAATAATTACCAGGTAAATTTAGTCTAAAACATCCACTAGCAAATGATTCTAGGTCCATTTTTATCGAACATAGGTGACGCACTACCTATTCCTGAGTTGACCGAACTCATTTCCTTCTCGCATCCAAGTTATGATATTTGTAAAAAACAAAAATCATGAAACCACAAGAAAAAGTTTACAAAGATCACGCTGAAAACAGAGAATATGAAAGTCGATTAGCTTTTTATAAAGACGAACTTTCCATCTTTGAAAATCAACTTGAAAACATTGCGAAAGATGAAAGACATCAGCGTCAACTTGCGAAAATTGAAAAATTCCAAAACCAATTGGAGATTCAAAAAAACAACATCAATGATTTGACGCATGAACTTAAAAGAGATGAAAAAATCATTGACAAACAATTCACGAAAGTGGCTAATCTATCAGAAGCAGTTCACCACTCGAAAGAAAAAGAATTACTTGGTTCTTTTGAAAAGAATTTCAAAGAATTGAAAGAAGACTTTCAAAGTTTTTTGAAGGATGCAAAGTGAATTTAGCGGAATCTATTTTAGCAAAGAATCGATGACTCTGTCAAGATCGCCTATTGTTGTAGGCCCAAAACCGGTCACCTGATATGAAATTATGGCTTTCCTATCTATGACAATATGGGTGGGAAATGCCTTAACTTCATACGAATCAGCAATTTCTTTACTATCAGCAATCACATTGTATTTGTAAGTTTTTGTTTCTAGAAATCGTTCTATTTTCTGTTTGTCATTTGTGGCAAACCCAAGAAAAACAACATCTTTTCCTTTGTACTTTTCAACGAGGCCATTTAATTCTGGCATTTCCATTACGCACGGTTTACACTCAACAAACCAAAAGTTCATCACGATTACTTTTCCCTTAAGTTCCTTTAATGAATAACTATTTCCATAAATATCTGAAACTGAAAATTTCAACGCTTTCTTCCCAACGTGTTCGTTGCTATTTTGCATATCAGCTTCCATACTTCCTTGCATTTGTTGCATTTGCTTTTTCTCCTCATCAGTTGCTTTTCTCATTATAAAAGCTCTAACAACTTTATCGCTGTCAACATAGGGTTCTGGCAAATAATCGCCAGACACCATAACACTCATAAAATCTGCTTCCTTAATCTTTGAAAAATCTTCAAAATAAATTGGTGTCGCAGATGGATTTAACATAAGTGGTGTACCCGGATCTAAATCACCTGGTCCTGCTTTTTTCAATCCCTTCAAAGGATTATTTATAACCAAAGAATCAGTTTTTGTATCCTTTACTTGAGCAGAAAATTTAATTGAAATCATTAAAAATGAAATCACTAATAACCAAACTTGTTTTTTCATAAACGTTACTTTGTAGAACTTTCTTTTGAAGTAAGGAAGTTACAAGTAAAGCTATTGAATTTTATCACTCTGAGATATAAATAGTTTGTACTTAATGATTAACTAAAGTATTTCATCATCTTCGATTTTCCTTAATAGCAATTCAATAATTGCTTGTTTTTTTGTCTTAGTTCTTGAGCTCAACAAACCTTTAAAATAGGGTGCAATTGTTATCTTTGTCCCATGCGAATTTATCTAGACAACGCTGCCACCACACCTATTGACCCTGAAGTGGTAACAGCAATGACCGACGTTTTGAGCAGTCATTTTGGCAATCCATCTTCGTCTCATCATTTTGGGCGAGCTGCAAAAGCACTGATTGAAACCTCGCGTAGAGCTGTTGCAAAAGAACTAAATTGTCACTCGTCGGAAATTATCTTCACTTGTGGAGGCACGGAAGCAGACAATGCTGCTTTGTACCTTTCGGTTAGAAACCTTGGCGTTGAGCGCATCATTACAACTTCAATAGAACACCACGCTGTTGGTCATACTGTTGAAGCGTTGAAAAGGGAGGAAGGGATAGAAATAGTTTATTTAACTGCTGATTTAAAAGGAAACATTCAACTTTCCCAACTCGAAGAACGATTAAAAGAATCTAAAAAAACGTTGGTTTCTCTCATGCACGCCAACAATGAAATAGGTACTTTACTTCCAATTCAACGTGTAAGCGAAATGTGCAGAAAATACAATGCTTATTTCCATTCTGATACGGTTCAAAGTATGGCACATTATCGGTTTGATCTCGGTGCTTTAGATATTGATTTCATTACTTGTTCTGCGCACAAATTTCACGGGCCAAAGGGTGTTGGATTTCTATATGTCAACAAAAAACTAAAAATTGGCTCATTCATTCACGGAGGCGCTCAAGAACGTGGTATGCGTGGTGGAACGGAAAATGTACCCGGAATAGTTGGATTGGCAAAAGCATTTCAGTTGGCATATAATGACATAGAAGAGCACCATGCACATATTCAAGGATTGAAATCATACATGATAGACGCCTTGAAAAAAGCAATTCCAAACGTATCTTTTCACGGAGAAACTGATCCGGAAAAATCATTGTATACCGTCTTGAATGTTTGCTTCCCTAGATTTGAAGGTTCAGGTATGTTTTTATTTACACTCGATTTGAAAGGCATCGCAGTTAGTGGTGGTTCTGCTTGTTCGTCTGGTGCAGTTGGCGCTTCTCACGTACTTTCAGGCATTGAAGCTGATTTGAATCGTCCAAATGCACGGTTTTCATTTTCAAAATTCAATACGAAGGAAGAAATTGACAGAGTGATTGAAGAATTAAGATTGATCGTTAAATAATTCTTCCGAATTTCGACCAATGCAAAAGGCCGTCGAAAGATTACATATTCTTTTACTAAGCTCATGGTACCCTAGTCGGGTTTCACCATTCCTTGGAAATTTCGTCCAGGAACAAGCTCGACTTTTAGCCAAGCAACACAACGTAACGGTTTTATACATTACAACAGACCCTTCTGTACCAGAACTTGAAGAAATTGAAGCGTTTGAAGGTAATCTGAGAGAAATCGTCAATTATGTCCCTAAGAAATCCTATTTTCTATCAAGAAAAAAAGAATTTGATCGCGCATTTAAAGCCGGAATATCAAAACTTAATTCAGTTGATTTAATACACGCTCATTGCATCTTACCCAAAGGTCATTTATTTGTAAAGGCGAAAAAACACTTCAATTGCCCATTGATTGTGACGGAACACGGCTCCTACTTCAGACCTGAAAGGAAAAAGAAATGGAATTTTAAAGAGCGATTTGTAGTTAATTATTCTCGTAAATCAATTGATGGGTTGATTGCCGTTTCTGAGTTCTTAAAGTCAGATTTACAAAAATGTTTTCCTGAAAAATTGATAGATGTTATTCCCAATCCTATCAACGTAGAACTATTTCGTCCTGGTCAACAACCTGATGATACAATTAAGCAATTTCTTCATGTATCCACCCTTGATCCTGACTTAAAAGATCCTCAAGGAATTATTGATGCCGTTGACTTACTTTGCGAAAAAGGGTATACTCATTTCAAACTCAAAGTTGTCAGTGATGAGCCATTTTCAAAATGGCAGCATGTTGTAAATGAGAAAAAACTAAATCAATACATTGAATTCGCCGGACCAATGCAACATTCAGATTTAGTTGGGTATTACCAAAAAAGCCATGCTTTTGTATTGTTTTCTCGTTATGAAACATTTTCCATTGTAATCGCCGAAGCTTGGTCAACAGGAATTCCAGTTATTTCGACACCAGTTGGTATTGCATCGAAAATGACTGACGACCAAGGATTGTTGGTTCTAAATCATGACCCCCTCAGCTTAGCATTGGAAATGGAGAAAATTCTAAATGGTTTGACTTTTCACACCCAAACTATACGCGATAAAGCCCAACAATTTTCTTCAGAAAATGTACTCAAGCAACTAAATCAGCTGTATGAACGAATTACCAAATAAAGCTGAAATACACGAAGAACTTCTATCAGCACTTGTTAAAAAAGAACGTCATCTTGAAAGTGAATTAAGTGATTTACGACTGGATTTGAGTTCAGACACTAAAAGCACCGCGGGAGATAAACATGAGACAAGCCGCGCCATGAATCAACTTGAACAAGAACGAATTTCTGAACAGCTTTTGGAATTAAAAAAAGCAATAAGTCTTGTAAAAAACATCGATACAGATCAAATTCATTCTAAAATTGGACTTGGTACCTTGTTACAAACAACAAATGGCAATTTTTACCTTTCAATAGGTCATGGGGCACTAAAAGTAGGAGATGAAACCTATTACTGTTTAAGTCCTGTATCCCCTTTTGGGAAATTACTTATTGGGAAAACAGCAAATGAAAGGGTTTTTTGGCAAGGAAAAGAAATTGCTATTAATACGATTCAATAATAGATTGCTATTTCAAATCAAACAAATCATTCACTCCAATTTCTCTTTGAACCGTAAAACCTTCCGCATACTCTACCCCGATTGGCCGGCCATATTGCATCATTCGCCCCTTTACAAAATCAAAAAATTCTTTGCCAGAAATAGGCGTTTGAGGTTCTGGTGAATTTGGATCATAAAACTGCGTCTTGTAGGCGCGAATGCATTCTATTTTTCGCTCCATAAAATCTGTTACGTCAACTGAGAAATCAGGTTTTATGTAATTGTCTTGGATATAATGATAAACCACTTTCGGTCGATGTGCCACTTGAGGTATTCCATCACACTCCGTTTCAACACGTCGCAATCCAGATAAAAAACATGCTTCAGAAACCAATTTTGCCGCCTTCCCATGATCCGGGTGTCGATCAGAAACAGCATTGGCAAGTACTATTTCAGGTTGAAATTTTCGAATCTGCTCAATTACCAACCGCTTATTCGCTTCATTTAGTTCAAAAAAGCCATCCGCCATTTTTAAATTTACCCGAATTTCAACACCCATAATTTGAGAAGCTTCATTTGCTTCAGCGTACCTCGTTTCAATGGTGCCACGTGATCCAAGTTCACCTTGAGTTAGATCAACAATGCCAACCCTTTTTCCAGCGGCAATATGTTTCATTAATGTACCGGAACAAGAAAGTTCTACGTCGTCAGGATGTGCTGCAAAAGCAAGAATATCAAGTTTCATTGATCTAAAAAGAATTAATGCTTTTCAAAAGTAACTTTTTAATAGTCAAAACATTGATTTGTGTTTTAGAAATAAAAAAAATGTTCCCTATTTTTCATAACTAAATGAATACTTTCAATTTGCGCTAGTTAAACAAATTGAGTATTGGTAATATACACGCTAAAACATGAAACCAAGTTCAATAATTTATCCTAATTATAGCTCAATCAGTTTGAACCGCTGAGAGTATATTAGTCACGTACTTAAAAATGATATTCATTTCTAATCTCGAAGAGCCACAATACCTAATATTGGATCATCTGTAACAATAATTGTGAAGTTCCAAACGAATAAGAATTTTAAATATCTGTAGCGTTTGAAAAATAAATATTATTCCTCAGTCAACAGTTTAGCTTTCTGATCCTGACTGAATTTCCAATTGCGATAAACGGCAAAAGCGGTAAACATCACAAAACAAGAAATAGTCACAATCAGCCATGCTGGCAATTCTCCTAATCCTTCTCCTTGTGCATAAG
>JBKDKG010000333.1:0-7187 GCA_046345095.1 Flavobacteriia bacterium
GTATTAAGTAATGGTATTCATACGGTAATATTTACTGTAACTGATACAGGTGGCAATACAACAACCTGTTCTATTACGGTAACGGTTTCGGGCTGTGTTTGCACACCTCCCTCAGCACCAACGGGCTCAGCGTCACAGAACTTCTGTTCGATCGACACTCCAACGGTAGCAGACCTTTTAGCTTCAGGCACAGCCATTACATGGTATGATCAGCCAACAGGAGGTACAGCTTACAATAGCACAGATCCGCTCGTAGACGGAGCACATTACTATGGATCGCAAACCGTTGGTGGTTGTGAATCAGCGACGCGTTTGGATGTAGTGGTAACCATCGCAGCCCCAACAGCACCAGTAGCAACAAGCAGTTCCATCACAGAGTGTGAGGAGTCACCTGTTCAAACCTTGGATGCAAATAGCGTATTGTCGAGCACAACAGGAGTTACATGGTACGATGCAGCAGCAGGTGGAAATGTGGTGGCGAGTGCAACATTGAATGCAGTAGGAACAGTTACTTACTATGCAGAATACAATGACGGCACCTGTTCAAGTTTGACAAGAACTGAAGTTGTTTTAAATATTATTGACTCACCGAATAGTCCAATTGGAGATACCACTCAAATGTTTTGTAAAAATATTAATCCAGAGTTAGTAGATATTGTTTTTGTTGGGCAGTCAATTCAGTATTATGATTCAAATAATAATTTGTTGCCTTCAAATACATTATTATCCGATGGTGAAACCTATTATGTTACTCAAACAGTTGGTGGATGCGAGAGTTCTTTGAATTATTCTGTAACTGTGTATCTTGATTCGCTTGAATTAAACTTACTTACTTCGACATCATCTTTTTGCAATGCTTCAAATGGGTCGGCGCAAGTCATAGCAAACAATGGTTATCCTTCTTATAACTATCTATGGGAGAATGGAACTCAATCATCTGTAATTACAGGACTATCAGTGGGAGATTATTTAGTTACCGCCACAGATTCATTGGGATGTCAGGCAATTTTGAATGTGTCAATCAATTGTATTGAAAGACTTATACCTGGCTTTGTTTCTGTAGGTGGTTCCGGATCTGGTTCTGGTGGTTCCGGCAATTCAACTTGGGTAACAAATTTACCACTTGAAGCTGAAGTTCAAATATTCAACAGATGGGGTAATTTAATTTTTAAGGCATGTCCGTATTTGGATGATTTCGTTGGTAAGTCGAATCAAGGTGGAACGTTAGGTGATGATTATCTCCCAAGTGGCACTTATTTTTACATTATTGACTATAAAAATGGCGAAGCACCGGTCTCAGGTTATATTGAGTTTGTTCGTTAATTCATAAAGATTATGGTAAGGAAAATTAGTTTTTTAGCATTTACTCTTGTAATAACATATACTAGTTATTCACAGCAAGATGAACAAAGTAGTTTGTATATGTTCAATCCTCTTCAATTTAATCCTGCTTATGCCGGGACAAAGGATGGCCTGAGTGCTGTGGTAGTTGCGAGAGCTCAATGGATAGGAGTGAAAGGTGCCCCGCAAAGTCAATTTGCTTCTGTGCACTCGCCCCTTAAATTTAAGAACATGTCCTTAGGGGCACATTTATCGAATGATGCGATTGGTGCGAGATCGAGGACATCTCTCTATGCAGATTATTCGTATACCCTCCGTCTAAAAAAGGATCAAAAGTTGAATTTTGGAGTTTCTGCAGGTGGCGAGCAAATTAGTATAGATTATAGTGCTTTATATGCGTTAGATCCAACAGATCCATCTTATTTAGCCTCGATATCTCAATTTAAATTTAATGCTGGAGCAGGCATTTACTATTATTCAGATCGTTTCTATGCAGGATTTAGCGTTCCAAGACTTAATCAAACTAAACTTTATGATGGAAGTTATTTGTTAAGTGGCTCTTATGTTAAAAGGCATTATTTTCTATCTGCCGGGTATGTGATGCCTATCAATTCCGTTATTGACTTAAAGTCAAGCTTTTTGGTTAAAATGGTTGCGAATGCACCGCTTACAGCTGACATAAATATTAATGCATTTATGTATAAAAAGATATGGTTTGGTGGGATGTACCGTTTCAATGAATCAATTGGCGTAAATGCAGCTTATCAGATAAAAGAATTCCTAATGTTTGGTTATTCATTTGACTACCCGATTAACGGCTTGAGCTCTGTCAGAAATTTTGGTTCTCATGAAATTATGTTGTCATATAGCTTTGCAAAAAATAGATCTTTTGGATCGCCACGTTATTTCTAATTTAATTATGATGAAAAGATATTTAAAACTGTTTTCATTTATTGTCTTTTTTACTTCATTTTCCTTTGGACAAAAGATGAAGATTTCTCAGGCTGAGTATTATTTTAAAGGACATCGTTATTCTGATGCAACGCCAATTTATAAAGAATTAATAGAGAAAGACGGGTTATTGCCAGAATCTGCAGATACGATTTTTCGACATGCTGGATATGCTGCTGAGCGTTCAAAGAATTACACCTTTGCCTATTTTGCATACAATGCGCTTTTCAATGATGCAAAAGGAAATTTTGATGATGCCTATAATCTCTTTAGAATTAGTCTTCTATTAGGCGATTATTCAACAGCAAAAAAAGTTTTAACAAGCGAAAAGATAAAGCTTAGTAAGGACGAAAGAAGAATTATTTTAGATGGCTATCATAATGGTGATATTTGGAATGAACTAAAGACGAAAGGAACGGGAGATAAAATTGACACGGTTGGGTTTAATTCTGGTGAAGGTGATTTTGCAACATCTTGGCATCCAGACGGATTGGTCATTTCATCAGGTAGATTTCCTTCAGGAACGAAATGGGAACAAGATAATTCCTCCTTTTTAAACAGTTACTTATACAATGATTCGTTGAAAAATGTATCTATGATTGGTATGTTGCGAGACAAAAAACACGATGGCACAGCATTTTATGATGCACAAAAGAATCAATGGTATTTCGCTAAGAATTATGGTGCGGTGCAGGGAGAGTATGCAAAAACAGGTTTGTTTATTTATGATGCTTCTACCAAAATGGAAATAGCTTTTCCATACAATGCTCAAACGTATTTTGTAGCACAGCCTCATTTAAGTAATGATGGCAAAGTACTTTGGTTCAGTTCAGATATGCCTGGCGGTTATGGGAAGGCTGATATATGGTATTCCATTAAACAAGACCAAGCTTGGTCAAAACCCGTTAATGCAGGGTCAATAATCAATACCTGCGAGAATGAAATGTTTCCTGTTGTGAATGGTTTAATGCTTTATTTCTCAAGTAATGGACATCCAGGATTTGGGGGCTTAGATCTTTTTAAATCTAAATTGGTAAATTTTGTTCCAGAGAAAATTGAAAACATGGGTGTTGTTGTAAACTCAAATGCGGATGATTTTACTATTTTATTAGATAGTGAGAGAAAAAACGGGTATTTGTCTTCTAGTCGTGATGAGTATATTGATCGGGTTTATGCAGTCACCTTGATTCCTTTGACATTCTTGTATGATGCCAAATTGAAACTTGATATTACTTCTACAAAATCATTGAATGAGATTCCTGTTTTAATAAGTGAAAACAATGTTATAATTGATACAATTTATCCAGACAAGGATGGTCACTTTATTTTTGTTGGGGAGGAAGACAAAAATTACAAGATGGAAATCAATGATCCAAAATTCTTCTCGGTAACAGATTTGTATTCAACTGTTGGAAAAACAGAATCTGATACAGTTTACAGGGATTTGATGTTGAAATCGAAGTATATTCCACTAAATACATTAGTTGTAGATGAAAAATCGAAACAGCCACTAGTTGATGCGGATGTTTTGATTATTAATAAAACAACTGGAGAAGAATCAAAATTACATACCGATGATACAGGACGTTTGAAAACTGAATTATTGCGAGAAAATAATTACGAAATTCTAGCGAGTAAACCAGGGTTTATTAAAAACAGTAAAGATATTTCTACAAAAACATCAGCAGATAAAATAGATGAGTCTATTGTGTTGAAGAAAATTTCGAAGGGTGTGAAGTTTGAAGTAGAAAATGTGCTCTATGATTTAGGTAAGGCAACTCTTCGTCCTGAAAGTAAGGTGGAATTGAACAAAATCGTTCTTTTCTTGAATGAAAATCCTACAATAAAAGTTGAATTGAGTTCTCATACAGATAGCCGAGGAAGTGATAACAGTAATCAAGTATTATCACAAAAACGGGCTCAAAGTTGTGTGGATTATCTTGTTTCTCAAGGAGTTTCTAAGAATTCAATTGTTGCTAAAGGGTATGGTGAGACTCAATTATTAAATAAATGTAAAAATGGCATTCAGTGTGATGAATCGGAGCACCAGAAAAACAGAAGAACAGAGATTAAAGTATTGAGTGTTCAGCCCTGATCCATTTTAATTCACTGATTTTATATTTTCTTTATGGGACAGAAGGTTTTAACTCAAATTATCCTAAACTAAATTTAACTTAATAAAAATTCGTTTCTTTGGCTGTAATTATGCATCCGAGTAAACGAATCTTATATACTGCCTGTTGCTTTTTATTCATATGTTCATCATATGGTCAAGTAAATCCTGAGGAGCAATTGAAAAAGCTTGATTCAATTGCCTTTGTGGCATTGGAGAACAATGATGTAGATGCATTTCAAAAGGCCAATCTTCTTCTTCAAAAAAGTCTAGATTCCAAAATAAGTTTATATCGTGTGAATGCCTTCACAATTCTTGGAATTATCAGCAAGAATAAAGGCTACTACTTAAGCTCGCTTGACTATTATTTGAAAGCGCTTGCCACAGCTAAGTCTTTGAATGATCAACGACGCGTTTCAGCCTGTTTAAACAATATTGGAACGGTATATCAGCTGCAAAGAAATTTCTCGAAAGCCATCGAATATTTTAATCAAAGTATTGAACTGGAAAAGAAATTTAACGATCAGTTACAGATGTCGATTCGTTATTACAATCTAGGAGAATGTTATAAGGATATTGATAGTCTAGATATTGCCTTGTCTTATTTTAATAATTCGTTGATTATTGAAAAGAAAAAAAGAAATAATGAGGGAATAGTATATGCTGAATTGGGAATCGCGGATGTTTATTTGGAAACTGATCGTGCAAAAGATGCCAAGCCCGTTTTGGATAAAATTGAAAAACGTATTCAGAAAGACCAAATCGAGGAAAAGATTATTTTTCTAAAATTGAGGTCAAATTATTTCAAAGCACTGAAGCAATATGATTCTGCACTTGCAATTATAGATCAAGCCATTCAATTATCTGAAGAATCTGGATTACGCAATCGTTTACCTGAATTATTAAAAATTCAATTGTCATTGCTTGAAATAAAGTATGACTATGAAAAAGCGACTAAAATCTACCGGAAATTTGTTCGATTGACAGAAGAGTTGAATGATAAAAATGTGCAAGACCGTTTGGATGATCTAACGTTCAGAAATGAATTGGTCAAAAAACAAATGGAAATCGATTTGGTAGAAGAGGAAAGAAATCGCGCTAAGAAAAACGAAGAAAAAGAGCGGAAAATGAGAGTCTATACTCAGAAAATGGTCTTTTTTGTTTTGTTTCTATTGGTATTTGTTTTTGGATTAATTGTTTTCGGTATTCGAAAAATCACGAAAGAAAGATAATGTTTAAAGAAGGTAAGCATATTGCATATTTGGTACTTGGCTATGGTTTGTTTCAGTTGCTCTGTGCTGCTTTTTTTGGCGCCGATATGTTCATAAGCGATCAGCTGAACAAGACGCTCTATTTTAGCATGCTTTTTATAATTTCAATTGTTTCAGAATTTGCAATTGTTATACTTGCTCTAAAGGGATTTAAAAATTACGAATACAAACTTTTGGCTTTTGCACTGTCGTTTTCCATAAGTGCTTTGATAACGGGATGTTTACTCTATACATTCTTTGCGCAAATGAATGGGAATTTATGGATTTATATAATTTCATTTATCATCGTGTCATTGCCTCCATCCATTTGGCTCCTCGTAAGGATCATTTTTGATAATGCGGACGTTAAAATAACAGAGATGGTAAAGGCGACCGTTCATCCTTCTGAAAAGTTTGAAGGGGTCCAAGAAAAGGTTTTTCATCTTGAAAATGAAAATGGAAAGTTATTACTTGAAGTGCCAGTGAGACGTATCATCTGCTATGAAGCAAATGATAACTATGTCATTACTTATTACTTGAATGAGGAGGAGCAGTTAAAGAAATCAATGGAACGTATTTCCCTTAAGAAGATTGAAGAAATTTTACATTCTGAGGGAGTTGAATTTGCAAGGGTGCATAAGTCATACCTGATCAATGTTGATTACCTGTCAGATATAAAAGGTCGCTCGCAAGCTTATCGAATTCAATTGAGATTCTTTGAAGAATTAATTCCTGTTTCAAGAGCTTTCGACATAAGCACTTTGCCTCGTGTAAAATAAAACGACCTTAAAATAACCTTTTGCAGCGAAAGGTTAACCATTCACCACCATTCACCACTCGGTTCACGTCAAGGCATAACTGATTACATAAGTTATTTTTCTTTCCTCATACAACCTTGTATGTTTGCTTAACCTTAATCGACTTCGTAGGAATACGTTTTTTGTGAAACCATACTATTGCATTGTGATTATGTCAAATTTATTTAAAATAGGGTTTAATGTTTTGAAGAGTATTTCTGTCTCTTCCAAGGCTACTATTTCTTCTAGTTTAAATAGAAATTTGAATTTTGAAAAGTCGAGTTTCCTCGTTTTTTTGTTTACAGCAGGGTTGTTGCACGCACAGACTACTTTATACTCTGAAGATTTCCAAGATCCAGTTATAAATCACAAAGGTTTTTATGAATCATCTACTCTGAATTTGACCGGTGTTTCCAATTGGACTATTCAAGGAAGTCCGGACGCAGGTGGATATTCAACTGGAGATTGGTTTGCAGTTGTAAATAATAGATTTGAGTCAATGGATACCGATCCTTTCGGTACTACAATAGATTGGGTATCTAAACAAATTGATATAGTTAATTATTCTGGCGTTTCCATTTCAGTTGAAATTGCGGCAGTCGGTTCCTACTCGTTATCTGGTGTAATTGCTTGGTACGAATTAAACAATAGTGGTGTCTGGATTCAATTTGGAAAAATTGATAATACCACAAAAACGGCATCTAATTCAGGTACATGGTCAGGTAATGTGCTATC
>JBKDKG010000334.1:0-3412 GCA_046345095.1 Flavobacteriia bacterium
GGAAGGAGGAGTCCATACACCCGAAACGGAGCAATATGGTATCACATCGTTTGTTTTTCGAAATCAAAAGCCATTTCATCCAGAGCGTTTTTGGAATTATTTAAATGTAGAGTACCCAAGCGGTGTAATTAGGGCTAAAGGGCTATTTTGGCTGGCTTCAAGGCCTGATGATGCCATAAATTTTAGTCAAGCAGGAGGGTCTTCTCGCCTCGAAAGGGCAGGGGTATGGTGGGTCAGTATGACATTTGAAGAAAGAATCAACTACGCTTCATTTGTTGAAAACAAGGACTTTATTGAGTGTCGATGGGATAAAAAATGGGGTGATCGAATGAACGAACTAGTATTTATTGGACAAGACATAGATAAGGAGAAGATGACGGGCGATTTGGAGAATTGCTTATTGAATGATCAAGAAATCTTATTGTTTAATAAAGAACATTTGTTCACGGATCCTTTTCCCATGAATATTTGATACGAAAAAAAATTACCCATACTTAGATGAATCTTGGTAACGATTATTTAACTCATTGTGTAATTAAATACACTCCGGACAATTTCCGGCAATCGTTAGTTGATATTCAGTTGCTTTGAAGTTTTTAGGTAGTTGGATGGTAATGGGATTTTCCGTAATGCATTGAACTTTACCGCAGGAAACACAACTAAAATGAATGTGTTGATGGACGTGTTTTTCAGAGTGCTCACAGATTTTACATGCTGCATAATTGACTACGCCGTTAATGTTCACTATTCGGTGTATTAGAGACTCATTCACTAATCGTTCTAACACGCGATACGTGGTAACCCGATCACACGTACCTTCCAGTTTTTCTTGAAGCAGCGCATGTGAGATAGCTGATCCATGTGAATGTATCAGTTCAAGAATACGCTGTCTAGCTATTGTGTTTCTGGTTAATTTGGTCATTAAAACAAAAATAAAAGTAATTTACTAATGCAACAAAGTTTTATTTATATTTGCAACAGAATTGCATTTAGCCAAATGAAGGTGAAATTACTTTTTGTGTTGTTTACTCTATTCTCGATGAGCGTAACTTTTGGACAGCGCTCTTTATCTGGCGTTGTCCGCGATTCACTCACCGGATTCGCTATTCAAGATGCACAAGTGATGCTTTTGGAAAGTGACCAAGTAGCGTATACCACATCAAAAGGCGAATTTACGTTTCTTTCAATCCAGCGTCTATCCATAACCATGAAGATCATTGCATCGGGTTATCAATCCAAATTGATTCAGATCGGTTCAAAAGATTCGGTGATAGCAATTAAGTTACAAGCACAGCACCTCGATCTTCAGGAAGTAACCGTTTCAGGATTGGCGGTTCAGTCGCGCAACCAGAATGCTTTTCACATTGAAACCCGGAAAGTAAGTGCGTTGAATGATGTTCCTTCTACCACGATGGGGGAACTTATTGCTAAAATACCTGGGGTATATCAGTCCGGACTGGGATTAGGGATTTCCAAGCCTGTCATACGTGGGTTGCAGGGCATGCGTGTCGTGAGTCTTATGAATGGGATGCGCATCGAAGCTCAACAATGGGGAGGTGATCATGGCATGGGTATGGCAGAACTGGGAATAGGTTCCGTGGAGGTAATCAAAGGTCCAGCTTCGTTACAATACGGTGCTGATGCCCTAGGTGGCGTAATTCATTATAGTGATCTGCCTCCTGCAGCAGTGAATTCAATTGAAGGACAAGGACAAGTTTTGGTGCAATCTGCTACTATGGGAGGAGTTGCACGCATGGCATTGAGACAATCGGGTACCAAATGGCGCTATATGGTAGGGGGGAGCCTTGCAAATCATGCAGATTTCAGGTTGCCAAGTAGAAGATACGCCGAGAACTCGCGCTTCAATGAAGAAGTGGCTAGGGGAGTAATCTCTTACACGTCAGGAAAAGGATTACACAATTTGAGATACACCTATAACCGGACCATAACGGGAATTCCGGGTCATACCCATGACTCCTTAGTTACTTTTCAGGATTTTCAAGTGACTGACCAAAAAAGGTATTATACTTTGCCTGCACAGTTTTTTAATAATCACTATGTGAGTTTTGACAACAAATGGTTCTTGAAGCGTGGTGAGTTTTATTTGCTTGCAGCGTTTACTCAAAATCGTTTGATCGAATACGATGAAAAAGTGACGATCCCCAGTTTGAGCATGACCTTGCGAAACACATCGTACAACTTGCGTTACACCCGAAATTTGATTGCTGGAAAATGGATCTCTGGAGTGATGGGAATGTTTCAGACCAATGCGAATGCGTCCAATGCTTCTGATCAGCTCATTCCGGACTCGAGAACCATTGATAATGGGGCGTACAGTACCTATTTGTTTTCAGGGAAAAAGATCAATTTTCAGGCAGGGGTGCGTTACGACCTTCGACATATCGATGTGCTTCCTGATTCTGTGAAACGCTCATTTGATTTTCAGGGATTCAATGGTGCTTTGGGGTTGGTGTGGCATTCTTCCAAAGCGATTGTGCGGACATCCGTTTCTACCGGATTCAGAGCGCCACATCTAACCGAATTATTATCGAATGGCTTCCATCATGGGGCGCTTCGCTTTGAGATCGGTGACCTTGGTTTGATTCCTGAAAAGGCCACCCAGCTGGATGTAACGGCCGAGTGGCAATTGGAACATTTTTCCTTGATCTTGAATCCGTATGTCAATTATATTCGTGATTTTATTTCGCTACAACCCCAGGACTCTGTTGTAGATGGTATTCCTGTTTTTCGTTACAATGCAATACCTGAAGTTTATTACTACGGCGCAGATGCAGGATTCCATTTTCACCCACATTTTTTGCATGAACTGCATTTGGAATCAACAGTTTCCTTTATTGATACATACACACAAACGGATAGCGCTATTGCCTTTATTCCTCAGCCACGTATTCAAACCCAGTTGAAATATGAATTTAACAAAGGAAAGATGGTGAAATTCAAAGAAGTAGTGCTGCAGCATGTTTGGATGGGAGATCAGTCGCGTGTTGCCTTTTATGAGTTGCCTTCGAAACAATTTCAGCTTCTAGATATCGCATTGCATTTTACCTTTGGCAACAAAGAATCGTATGACCTAAATATCGGTTGTAAAAACCTGTTCAACGAAACTTATATAGACCACCTATCGCGCTTGAAGAACATTCAAATGCCTGGTCCGGGAAGAAATTTTTATCTCAGTTTTAAGTATAATTTCAAATCAAAAACCAAATAAAATGAAAAGTAAAATGATGTTTACATTCCTTGCTGTTTCTTTAGTGTCAATGACCGTTGTTTCTTGCTCAAAAAACAAGTGCCACGAATGTCACTATGACAAAAATGGGGCAGAAGTTGAATTAGGTGAAAAATGTGGGGATGACCTAAAAAATCTCGAAGCGAACGGCTACACGGATACTAC
>JBKDKG010000335.1:0-4315 GCA_046345095.1 Flavobacteriia bacterium
GCCAAACCTTCTGCTATCGCACTTTTACCAACTCCAGGCTCACCAATAAGAATTGGATTATTCTTTTTTCGACGAGAAAGTATCTGACTTACTCTTTCAATTTCTTTTTCACGTCCAACTATTGGATCGAGCTTTCCAGCTTCGGCCATTTTAGTTAAATCGCGACCAAAATTATCCAAAACAGGTGTTTTAGACTTAGGATCCGCCGGTTTACGTTGAGCAGCAAATTGCTCTCCATTATCATCATCCTGACTTCCTGGAAACTCAGCTCTTGGGTTTATGTTTTCTTCTATCATTGCATCAAGTTCGTCTTTGACGTTTTCGTAAATAATTCCGTATTTATTTAGTAGGGTACACACAAAACTATCATCATCTTTTAACATAGAAAGTAACAAATGTTCTGTTCCAATAACTGGACTTTTAAACAATTTAGCTTCGAGGTAAGTTAATTTCAAGACTTTCTCCGCTTGTTTGACAAGAGGAATGTTTCCTGAATTTAAAGAAGATGATTTTGTGTTTTTTAAAAGTGACTGTTCAATCTCCGTTTTAATGTGCTTTAAATCAAGATGAAATTCATTGAGCAATTTAACGGCTGTGCCATCCCCCAAGCGAATCAACCCCAATAAAAGATGTTCAACACCAATAAAATCATTGTTCAATCTTAAAGCCTCTTCGCGACTAAAAGTAATCACATCCTTTACTCTAGGTGAGAATTTTGCCTCCATACACTTTGGTTTTTCAGTAAGCACAAACATAGCATGTGCTCAATACAAATATAAAACGAATAAATTGTTGAAAAGTACCCTCAAAAGTCAATTTTCCACAGATTTTTGTTAGTAAAAAGCACTTTTCAACGTCTTTCCGTCCTTAGATTATGTCTAATTTCGAAACTTGCTTAAATTACGCAATTTGCGTGCTAAAAATAAATTTGTGACAAGATGGCAGATGGGGAAAAAATAATCCAGATTAATATAGAAGACGAAATGAAATCAGCCTACATTGATTATTCAATGTCGGTTATCGTTTCAAGAGCATTACCAGATGTGCGCGACGGTTTCAAGCCTGTTCACCGCAGAGTTTTGTATGGAATGCAAGATTTGGGAGTATTCTCAAACAGACCTTATAAAAAGTCAGCAAGAATAGTTGGTGAGGTTTTAGGTAAATATCACCCGCATGGAGATAGTTCAGTATACGACACCATGGTTCGTATGGCTCAACCTTGGTCACTAAGGTATCCTTTGGTGGATGGCCAAGGTAACTTTGGATCCGTCGATGGTGATAGTCCTGCTGCTATGCGTTATACCGAAGCAAGATTGAGAAAAATTGCTGAAGAGATGCTAGATGACCTCGACAAAGACACGGTAGATTTTACACCGAATTTCGATGATAGTCTTGAAGAACCATCTGTAATGCCGACAAAAGTTCCAAATCTATTGGTAAATGGGGCATCTGGAATTGCGGTTGGTATGGCGACAAATATGGCGCCACACAACCTTACAGAGGTAGTTGACGGTGTGATTGCTTATGTTGACAACAAAGAAATAGATATTGAGGAACTAATTAAGTTCGTTAAAGCTCCAGATTTTCCGACAGGTGGTATTATTTATGGTTATGAAGGCGTTCGTGAAGCTCTTTTGACAGGTCGTGGACGTATCGTAATGCGCGCAAAAGCTGAGATTGAAGAATACAATGGTCGTGAACAAATTATTGTAACTGAAATTCCTTACCAAGTTAACAAAGCCGACATGATCAAAAAGACGGCTGAATTGGTAAACGATAAAAAGATTGAAGGCATCTCAGACATACGTGATGAATCGGATAGAAACGGTATGCGTGTTGTTTACGAAATCAAAAGAGATGCTATCGCAAATGTTGTTCTGAACAAACTTTACAAATTTACGTCGCTTCAGACTTCATTTTCTGTCAATAACATTTGCTTGGTTGATGGTCGTCCACAACTATTGAACCTGAAGGAAATGATCTCCAATTTTGTTGACTTCCGTCACGAAGTTGTCATCAGAAGAACGAAATTCGAATTACGTAAAGCTGAAGAAAGAGCGCACATACTTGAAGGACTTATCATTGCTTCGGATAATATCGATGAAGTTATTGAAATCATCAAAGCATCAGCTAGTCCAGATGAAGCGAGAGAAAAACTATCAACGCGTTTTGGACTTTCAGAAATTCAAACAAGAGCGATTGTGGACATGCGTCTGCGTCAATTGACAGGACTAGAGCAAGATAAATTAAGAGCTGAGTTTGATGAATTGATGAAGTTGATTGCTGATTTGAAAGATATTCTTGACCGAGAGGAAAGAAGAATGGAAATCATCAAAAATGAATTAATTGAAATTAGATCAAGATATGGCGACGAACGCAGATCTCGCATAGAATATTCTGCTTCGGAAATGCGCATGGAAGATTTGATTGCAGATGAAGAAGTGGTGATTACAATTTCTCACGCAGGATACATCAAACGCACAAGTCTTAATGAATACAAGGTTCAAAATCGCGGAGGAATGGGATCGAAAGGCTCAGCAACTCGTGACAAGGATTTCTTGGAGCACCTTTTTGTTGCGACCAACCACAATTACTTGTTAATCTTTACTGAAAAAGGAAGATGTTTCTGGATGCGCGTTTATGAAATCCCAGAAGGAAATAAAACTTCTAAAGGAAGAGCCATTCAAAACTTGATCAACATTCCACAGGACGACAAAGTTAAAACGTATGTCAAAGTCCAGGATTTGACAGACAAAGAATACCTTGAGAACAACTTTATTGTAATGTGCTCGAAACAAGGTGTGATTAAAAAAACATCTTTGGAAGCATACTCTCGTCCAAGATCGAATGGAATTAATGCCATTACAATTCGTGACAATGATGAATTATTGGAGGCAAAATTAACCAACGGCACAAATGAAATTGTTTTAGCAACAAGTTCTGGACGAGCGATTCGTTTCAATGAATCAACAGTTCGACCAATGGGTAGAAATGCTTCTGGTGTTCGTGGAGTTTCACTTGCTGATGGCAATGATGAAGTAATTGGAATGATATGCGTTGAAGACATCTTCTCAACAATTCTGGTTGTATCTGAAAAAGGTTATGGTAAGCGTACCTATTTGAATGACCCTGAAGACAAAGAACCGGTTTACAGAATTACAAATCGTGGAGGAAAAGGAGTTAAAACGCTGAACATTACAGATAAGACAGGAAGATTATTGTCAATTCTTAATGTAACAGACGAAGAAGATTTAATGATTATTACAAAATCTGGCATAACTATTCGTATGCACATTGATACAATTCGTACAATGGGACGTGCCGCTCAGGGTGTAAAACTAATCAACCTAAAAGGCAATTCTGAAATTGCTGCCATTGCTCGTGTTCCTAGAACAGACGATGAGGATGAAACGCAATTCGACGAGGAAGGAAATCCAATTGAACCAATCGTTGATTCAGAAAATGGCACAGATGTTGACAATACCGATGTGGAATAATTTAAATTTGTGCATCCTTAATAAAAAACAACCTATGAAACAACATTTCAAACACTTAACCTTCGCAGCGATATCAACTCTTTTCGCTTCTGTTTCTTTCGGTCAAAAAGCAAACGAAACTTCAGCAGCTCTTGAATACATAAAGTTCAAGGATAATATGCAAATGATGATGCTTGGTAGCGGAAGCTTAGAAGATGGTCAAGTTACTATCAAGAAAGCTAAAGAATTTATTGATCTTGCGGCAGAGAACGAAAGCACTAAGAAAAGTCCTAAAACACTTTTTTACAAAGGCGAAATCTACACAGGTTACATCATGGCATTCGGTGCAGATTCTATACTTATGAAAGAACATGGTGAAGAATACCTGAACACAGGTCTTGAAAGTTACAAGCAGTCATTAGCCGTAAGCACTAAATTCAAATCTGATATCGAAGAATCAATCAACAACAAGAAAGCGTTGTTCGGAATGGGAATTAATCAGATGTACGAAAAAGGAATGTATAAAGAAACCGGTGAAGCATATGAATTGCAAGTCCGTTTTTCTGATGTGCTTGGTCAGGTAGATACCACGTCTATTTACAATTCTGCAGTCTGTTATGACAAGGCAGAAGCTTATGATAAAGCTGCAGCGAATTACTTGAAATTGGCAAAGATGAATTATAAGCCGACTCAAAACTACCTTCGTGCCTCCTCTTCGTACAGAAAAAACAAGCAATTTACTGAGGCAAAAGCATTAATTGAAGATGCTCGAAAAATCAATCCACTTGACAAAGACCTGTTGTTAGAATTGGTAAACATGAATATTGAGTCAGGTGATG
>JBKDKG010000336.1:0-5913 GCA_046345095.1 Flavobacteriia bacterium
TTGCATGGGTATTCATCTGATAGCCTGTCTCTTCGCAGATAGCGGCAATTTTTTTCATTTCAGAAACAGGAGTTGTGAGTACACCTAAATGGTTGTGTTGATCGGAATAAGGTTGCTTCAGAAGTGCTCCTCTCGAACCCAAGGCTCCGTCTCCCATCACTTTGAAACTTCGGATGAGCAGATTTTTGTAACGATAGATTCCATTTTTTCTTGCAAAATCAATGTTCTTTTTGCTTGGAAATAACATGGCATAAACATTCAACTTAAAATCGTGCTGATCAATCAATTCTTGAAAAAGTGAAATGTCCTGGTTTTGAATTCCTGCCTCATGGACGCCAGTTATTCCGTATTGAAAAAGTTCGCCTTCTATTTCTTTTAATGCTTCGATTTTTTCTTTTTTCGAAAAATCAGGCATACAATCCATCACAGGGTTCATGGCGTTATCGATTAACAGCCCGGTACATTCTCCATTTTCCTTTGTTATGATACCGCCATTTATGTTCGTGTTTTTGTCAATTCCAGCTAATTTCAAACACGCATCATTCGCCAATAAAGCATGGCCGTCAATACGTATAAGGCATACCGGGATATCTGGAAAAAGTTTGTTTAATTCTTTGTTGGTTGGAAATGTTTTGTCAGTCCATAGCGATTGGTCCCAACCACGTCCAATGATGAATTTACGTTGATTTTTTGATTGGTACTTTTCAACTTTTACAATCATCTCTTCTTTTGAACGACAGCCAACAAGGTCGGCACTTAACAATTGATTTGCATAGGAAAGGAGGTGTCCATGACAATCTACAAGCCCAGGATAAATTTCTTTTCCACCAGCATCAATTTCTTCTTCCGCACTATATCTGTTGAGAATTTGTCTCTCTGGACCAACTTCTATGATTTTTCCATCTTTTACAGCGATTGCTTCTTGTATGTGGTCGCTTTGATCCATTGTGTGAATTTTTGCGTTGTGTATGACAAGGTCAACAGATTTTCCTTTATAGCAGGAAGTGAAAAAGCCTAGTAAAACAACCAAGTAGAGAAAGATTCGAAAAGACATGACGCGATTTTTTATATCAAAGATAAAAATCGATCACAATTACTGGAGACAAACAATTCCCATTTCGCTTTGATTTGTATGGATGTTTCCTTTCAGATTTGCTATCTTTGCGCCCTGTAAAACAAACGATTCATGGAGACTCCAAAGACATACGAGCCGCAAAGAGCAGAAGAGAAATGGTACGCACACTGGATGAAAAAAGGTTATTTTCATTCTGTACCCGATGATAGAGAGCCTTACACGGTTGTTATTCCTCCACCGAACGTGACGGGAGTCTTGCACATGGGACACATGTTGAACAACACGATTCAAGATGTCTTGGTGCGACGTGCACGTATGCTTGGCAAAAATGCTTGTTGGGTTCCAGGAACCGATCACGCATCGATTGCTACCGAAGCAAAGGTTGTTCAGAAACTGCGACAAGAAGGAATTCGTAAAGCGGATTTGACACGGGATGAATTTTTACAGCACGCTTTTGCATGGAAAGATAAGCACGGTGGAATCATTCTTGAGCAGTTAAAGAAACTTGGAGCTTCCTGTGATTGGGATCGAACGAGTTTTACAATGGATCCTGAATATTCAGAATCTGTGTTGGATGTATTCATTGACCTTCATAAAAAAGGAAAGATTTACCGAGGCGTGCGCATGGTAAACTGGGATCCAGAGGCATTGACTGCGCTTTCTGACGAGGAGGTTCTCCACAAAGAAGTAAATTCCAAATTATTTTATGTTCGCTACAAAATTGCTGGAAGTGATGATCAATGGTTGACAATAGCAACGACTCGACCAGAGACAATTCTCGGAGATTCTGCAATTTGTATCAATCCGAATGATGAGCGATTCAAGAATTTACATGGTAAACACGCCATTGTTCCAATTGCTAACAGAACAATTCCAATCATTTTGGATGAGTATGTAGACATGGAATTCGGTACAGGATGTTTAAAAGTGACTCCGGCGCATGACACCAACGATTATGAGTTGGGCAAGAAGCATGGCATTGAAACAATCGATATTTTCAATGATAACGGAACTCTGAACGAACAAGGAATGCACTACGCAGGAATGGATCGATTTGAGGTGAGAAAAGCGATTGAGAAAGAACTCTACGACAAAGGCTATCTTGTGAAAACGGAAGATCACATCAATAAAATTGGATTTTCTGAAAGAACAAATGCTGTAATTGAACCGAAATTATCATTGCAATGGTTTGTAGACATGAAAGAATTGTCGAAACCGGCTTTGGATAATGTGATGAATGGAAATATCAAATTCCATCCAGAGAAATTTAAGAATACTTATAAGCATTGGATGGAAAACATCAAAGAGTGGTGTATTTCGCGGCAATTGTGGTGGGGACATCAAATTCCTGCCTGGTATTATGGAGGTGGTTCAGAGGATTTTGTTGTTTGTAAAACCATTGAAGAAGCAGTTGAATTAGCAACTGCGAAATCTGGACGAGCAATCTCCAAAAGTGATTTGAAGCAAGATGAAGATGTATTGGATACATGGTTCTCAAGTTGGTTGTGGCCAATTTCGGTATTCAATGGCTTGACGGATCCGAATAACAAAGAAATAAAGTACTATTACCCAACGAATGATTTGGTGACAGCCCCTGAAATCATGTTCTTTTGGGTTGCTCGCATGGTCATAGCAGGTTACGAATATTTGGGTGACCTTCCATTTAAAAATGTGTATTACACTGGTATCGTAAGAGATAAATTAGGTAGGAAGATGTCTAAGTCCCTGGGGAATTCACCAGACCCACTGGATTTGATCGAAAAGTATGGTGCAGATGGCGTAAGGTTGGGTATTTTGATTTCTTCTCCAGCTGGAAATGATTTACCTTTTGACAGTTCGCAATGTGAACAAGGTCGAAATTTCACCAACAAAATGTGGAACGCCTATCGCTTGGTTAGCTCATGGGAAGTGCGAGAAATGGATCAGCCGAAATCATCTACAAAAGCAATCGAATGGTTTGAAGCTAAATTCAATAAAGAACTAGCAGAAATCAATGATTTGTTCGATAAATTCAGAATCTCTGAAGCATTGATGGCTATTTATAAGTTGGTGTGGGATGATTTCTGTTCTTGGTACTTGGAAATGATCAAACCGGGGTATGAGCAACCAATTGATAAAAATACGTTGGAGGCAACCAAAGATTTCTTTGAACGCATTTTAAAACTAATTCATCCGTTTACACCTTTCGTTTCAGAAGAATTATGGCACCTGATAAGAGAACGAAATGAGGGTGAAGATATTATCGTTGCTGCTTGGCCAACGTTGTCTGACTTTGATACAAAGGTATTGACGCAATTTTCGGTGGCAGAACAAGTAATCACAAATATTCGTAATGTGCGCAAGCAAAACAATATTGCGAACAAAGTGAAAATGGAGTTACTCATCAAGAAAAATGAAGATTTGGATTCAAGTTTTGATCCGGTAATTTTGAAGATGGGTAATCTTTCATTACTTGATTATAAAGCTGAAAAAGTGAACAATGCCAATTCGTTTCTAGTCAATTCTAACGAGTATTTTATTCCTTTTGGTGATGCTGTGGACATTGAGTCTGAGAAGAAAAAAATCACTGAAGAATTGGAGTATACAAAGGGCTTTTTGACAAGTGTTCAGAAGAAACTTCAAAACGAAAAATTCATGGCAGGCGCTCCTGAACAAGTAGTTGTAGGTGAAAGAAAAAAAGAAGCTGACGCATTGGGTAAGATTGCTATTTTGGAAGAAAAGCTTACCTCTTTGAATTAAATAAAAAAGTACTACGGGTCACTGTAGTGCTTTTAAACACTTAATCTCGAGATTATTTCAAAACAGATTCTATGCTGCTTCTGGAAACGAAGTGGTAATTTTCTTTCGCTTTTGAAAACACGTTCCTTGCCCAATCCAAATCCTCTTTGTTTTTGGCAAGTTCAGAATAAATTGGCATCAAGTATTTACGTCGACCCACTTTCATTAGGAATTTTTCAATCGATGGTCTCAACTCTTTGTAACCACTTTTGATTCCAAGTAGATACCACTCACACATGATTTCAGAATTTCCCCAATCTTTGAAATTTAGATGTGCATCCAATCTCTTTAAGAGTGCAGGATCCATTTTTGAAGGAAGTTCACGAATAAAAGCCTGCCATTCCTGAGTGATGTATTTATTTCTCTCTAACCGAATTATTTGCTTCTTACGTTTTTTCTTACCCTTGATTTTTATCCACCTTACTTCTTCAAAAATATTTTCTCCAGCTTCAAAGCGCTTCGCAAGTCTTTGAACATTTACCATTCTAGGTGATCGAATCGTGAAGCAATTTTTAGGAATGCCTTCCTTGTAAATCCATTCTTCAGCATTGAAATCGGAATCGTTTGGTTCTAAAAGATTTACTTTAAGATAATTCAAAAATGTTTCAGTATTTACGGTTTTAAACGCGTAGGTTTTGAAATAAGACCTTACGAAATTATCGAATCGTTGTCGACCTAAGTCTCTTTCTAACGTTTTGAGAAAAAATGCACCTTTAATGTACGCTATGTCTGTCATTCCATCATCTGGATTTCTACCGCTTAATTTGAGCTTTAATTTTGTGTCTTCTGGGTGATCACTTTTAGATATATCGATAATTTCATCTTGTAATTCTTGGTATTCAATGAGCGCCAAGATGTCTGAAATTTCTTTCCCATAAAGGGATTCCATGATACGATTTTCAAAATAAACCGTGAATCCTTCATTTAACCAGAAATCATCCCATGAACGATTCGTTACAAGGTTGCCAGACCATGAATGCGCTAATTCGTGTGCAATTAATGAAACGAGACTACGGTCACCTGCCAAAACGGTAGGATTTACGAATGTTAATCGAGGATTTTCCATTCCTCCAAATGGAAAAGAATAAGGCAACAAAATGAGGTCATATTGTCCCCATTGGTACTTGCCGTACAAGTTTTCTGCGGCTTGCATCATTTTGGGCAAGTCGATGAATTCGCTGGCACATTGTCCACTAAGTTCCGGTTCTGAATAAACACCGCAGTTTGAACCTAATTTTTTGTAGGTTAAATTTCCAACAGCGATGGCAATGAGGTAGCTTGGAATAGGTTGTTCCATTTTAAACTCATAAATTCCTTTTTCGTTTGTTTTTGTTGGGTTTTCTGCACTCATTACGGGTAACAATCCTTCTGGAACTTTGACCGAAGCTGAATATGTGATTCTGTTTGCTGGTGAATCTTGCAGTGGAATCCATGATCTTGTCAAAATGGCCTCGCCCTGCGTATACATGAAGGGATGTTTTTTACCAGTCGTCAATTCTGGCGAAAGCCAATCTATTGCCTCGGTTTTTTCAGTTGTTTTATAGTAAATATTAATTAAGGTTGTCTTGGGATCAATCTTTACGAGTAAAGGCTGTCCGAGGATGGAATCTTTATCCCATTGGCCGATCATGAAATCGGTTTCTTTTTCCTGTCCTTTTTTGCCTAATGTGATTTTTTGAATGTCTAGTGCTTTTATATCAAAAATGGCTGTGTCAGTGCCATTGTTAATCATTTCATGACGTGCAATGCCATAAACTGTTTTATTCTCAAAATTGACATCTAAATCAATGTGAAGGTGCTTTGTTCGAATTTTATTGATGTTCGAATAGCTATGATTGTCAAATACGGAATCAGCAAAAACTTCAGTCGGACTAACAGATTTTTTTGTTTCACTATCACATGCATTTAGGATAAAGACAGTGATAAGTAATTGAAAATAGAGATAAATCGATTTCATTTATTCTTGGATTCCTGCAAAAATAATCGTTTTTTTAAGGTAATCCCTACCATTTCGGGCTTTTCTAGCTATTCTGAATAGTCGAATTCACATGGATATAGGA
>JBKDKG010000337.1:0-1273 GCA_046345095.1 Flavobacteriia bacterium
CGATATGTACTGTGGATAATAGAGAAGTTCTCTGGAGCCAAGCACATTGTTGATGAAATGGATGTGATCAAATGATATACACTCTTTGAAATCGTAAATCCCGTCAGAAATGGCGGGATTTTTTTATTCTAATGATTAAAATTAATCTTTTAATAGCCATTCACTAACCTTATGTTAACGTGAGAAGATTTAATTTGTAGAATGGAAAATAGGATTATACATACAGAAAATTCACAAGCTACGAGCCAGGAAATCAATATGATGATGTATTTAGAGTTAGGTGATTTATCCGGACAAAAAGGCAATACAGATTCAGCACTTGATTATTACCTCAAGGGACTTCAAGCAGCAAAAGAACTAAATGATAAATCAAGAATTCAACAGTTTTCAAATTTAATATTGACATACATTTAGTTAAAACAACACCACCTAACCACCTTATTTCTTTTTAATGAAACCTACGACCACTTCAGTTAGCAATCAAAGCCTCATACATGAAATGATAAACCATCTTGAATTGGGCAATGTTTGTGGAGAAAATGGTGATATACAGCAAGCTATCGATCACTATATTAAAGGCTTACAAATCGCCAGAGAGATTCAAGACAAACCGAGAATTCAACAGTTTTCAAATCTTATCCTTACCTATATCTAACAAAAAAGCCACTTTTTTAAGTGGCTTTTTCATTTCAACTAAATTCAAGATTATTAGATGCCGTATTTTTTAAAGAAAGCTTCCGCTTGCTTATCCGTAGCATCCAATTCTTTCACAATTGTCCAATATGTTTTTGCCTTTGCAATATCTTTTGCTGTTGAGTTTACATAATAATCGCCTAGATATTTTGCCGCTTCCATTACTAAAGGTTTGTTATTCTTAGCACCGCGTTCCTCTGGCTTAACAAGCTCAATCACTTTTTCAAGATAAGGCTTTGCTAACCATTTGTCTTTATTTGGATCGAAAGTATAAGCGCATCTTGCTCTGAAGTATGCTGCTGGATAATAGGTTGGCGATAGAATCAATACCATTGCATAAGCTGTATCGGCTTTAATGAAATCTTTTGGTCCTTTGAAATAAGCATTTCCAAGATCAAATTGTTCTGTAGCAGTTAACGGTCCATTTGATTTTTTGGATTCATACACTTCAATTACTTTGTCGTATTTTTTAAGTTTGTTGTACAATTTAGCAATATCTCCAGCCAATTCTTTTGCTGCATCTTGATTAATTGCTGAAGCTTTTTCCAATTCTATAATTGCTAATGAATCGTTTCCGGAT
>JBKDKG010000338.1:0-3027 GCA_046345095.1 Flavobacteriia bacterium
GAATGCTGGAGGAGCAGTTCAAGGTGTGAATACTGCTACATCTTCGGGTTCTTCTTTTGCTGTTTCAGCACTTAATTCTGGTGATGCAATTTCTTCTGCAGCTAATTTCGGAACAGGAACTTATGCGCCATTAGCGCTTGATGCTTTAATTAATGCAGGATCCTTTGGAACATTCCCTGTTCAACAAGGAAATTTCATGGGCGTATCCAATAAATTTTTAGGAGCTAAATTCGCTGTTGGTGCCAATACACATTATGGATGGGTGCAATTGTCTGTAGCAGCAGATGCAACTACAATTACGATACATGATTATGCTTTTGTAGCCACTCCTGATGGAGGCTTAAATGCTGGTCAAATTGCAAGCCTTGAAGGAATCGCTGTGGAAGACAAAGTAAGCATCAAAACAATGTTGGATGAGGCATCTATTAATGTTACACCAGATTTGATCGGTGGAACAATGGTGATCACAAACATGGCTGGACAAGAAGTAAAAACTGCAGCAATTTCTGATATTAATTCTAAAATTAATTATTCTGGATTGGGAACTGGAGTTTATATTCTTGAAGCACGTTTTGATTCAGGTTCTGTAAACAAAAAGATATACGTGAGATAATTTATCTCCAAACAAATTTGAAAGGCGAGCCAAATGGTTCGCCTTTTTTATGGCATAAAAAAGCCCCACCAAATTGGTGAGGCACTTTTAAGATATTTTTTAGTTCGTTCTTCCTGGGTAAACTTTTAGCGCTTCCTCCAAACATTTGACTGCTTTTTTCAAAGAATCCTGGTTCAACACATAAGCAATTCGTGCTTCGCTTTGCCCTGCTCCTTTTGTGGAATAGAAGCCATTTGCCGGAGCCATCATTACCGTTTGACCTTCGTATGAGAAATCTTCCAATAACCACTGACAAAACTTCTCAGCATCATCCACTGGAAATTTAGCTACGCAATAGAATGCTCCACTAGGCTTCGGACAAAAAACACCCGGAATGGTATTTAAACCATCAACCATGATGTTTCTGCGTTGAACGTATTCAGCCACAACATTGTCAAAATAAGATTGAGGTGTATTCAACGCTGCTTCAGAGGCAATTTGATCGATAGTAGGAGGGGAAAGTCTTGCTTGACCGAATTTCAATGCCGCAGCCATTACTTCCGTATTTTTTGTGATCAATGCTCCGATGCGTGCACCGCACATAGAATAGCGCTTCGAAACTGAATCAATCATGATGACATTGTTTTCGATTCCTTCAAGATTCATTGTTGAAAACGGAACCGCTCCATCATAGCAAAACTCGCGGTACACTTCATCTGCAAATAGGAAAAGATCATGCTTCTTAACAATGTCTCTCAGTTGTTCTAATTCTGACTTAGAATACAAATATCCTGTTGGGTTACCTGGATTGCAGATAACAATTGCTTTTGTTTTAGAAGTTATTTTTCGCTCAATTTCCTCAACGGGTGGCAATGCAAATCCATTTTCAATGTGCGCCGTTACAGGAACTACCGTCAAACCAGCAGTAACCGCAAAACCATTGTAATTTGCATAAAATGGCTCAGGAATGATTACTTCATCACCTGGGTTACAAGTAGTCATGAAGCCAAAAATTAAAGCTTCGGAACCTCCAGTTGTGATAAGAATATCTTCGGGATTTACATTGATTCCTGTCTTTTTGTAATAAGCAGAAAGTCCGTTTCGATAGCTTTCAAATCCAGCCGAATGACTGTATTCAATCACACGACGATCCATATTTTTAATAGCATCCAACGCAACTTGCGGTGTTTCGATATCTGGTTGACCGATATTCAAGTGGTAAACGATTTTCCCTTCTTTCTTCGCTTTTTCAGCGTATGGAACCAATTTTCTAATCGGAGATGCTGGCATATCAATTGCCTTCTGTGCTATCTTTGGCATATTTATCTGATTTTATCCGGCAAATTTAAACCAAATGTTGCAATGCAAAGAACAGTTTTGAATAATAGAATAGAGTTTGGATTATTTTTCATCGGAATATTGCTTTTTTTTGGCTGTAAATCGAATAACAAGGAAAAGACATTACCAGTTAAAGCTGAAAAAAAGAATTTGGAAACAGTGGCAATCAATGATACAGCAGGATTCAATTCCTATATGGCTGAATTTGGTTTGTACGATCTTTCGAAACTTGATAAACGCATTTTTTTTGAAATTAAATATGCAAGTTCAGACAACTTTATGCATCAAGTACTTTACTCCATAATCAAAAAGCCTTTTTTACAGAAGGATGTTGCAATTCGATTGATAAAATGTCAGGATGCATTGTCAATGTTGGATACATCCCTTCATCTTTTCGTTTATGATGCAGTCCGTCCCGTTGACGTTCAATGGAAAATGTGGAATGCGCTCGATACCCTGAGGCCTCCGGAAAGAGTAAAGTTTGTATCGAATCCGATTAATAAAAGTCTACACAATTACGGCGCTGCTGTAGACTTGACAATATGCAATTCAGAAGGAAAGCCATTAGATATGGGAGCAGGATTCGATGATATTCGGAAAATTGCATATCCGTCAATGGAGGCCCATTTTTTAGCTACAGGAGAATTGACTGAACAACAAATAGCAAACAGATCGATTTTACGCAAAGTCATGCGGTCTCAAGGTTTTAGGAATCTACCAACAGAATGGTGGCATTTCAATGCCTGTTTACGCAAAGAGGCCAGTCAAAAATACCGTTTACTAGAAAAGGAGTTTACTCGACAATGAGTTTTTCTTTTCTGAGTAATCCTTTTGTTTTGTCAGATAGTAAAAGCAAATAGGTTCCTTTTGAAAGTACTGAAACATCCAAATTAATTTCCTTTTCACATGAAGTACGCAGGATTTCTTTTCCTTGAATATCAGAGAGTATAAGCTCATAATCACCAATTGATGCAAAATCAATCGTTACCTTGTCATGCGTTGGATTCGGGAATATGCTCATTCCATTTAACAAGTTTGATTCTTCTATCGCAGCAAAGAAATTTGGATCTTTAATATTACTTCCTGAAGAATTCACA
>JBKDKG010000339.1:0-1072 GCA_046345095.1 Flavobacteriia bacterium
CCACCCAAGAAGACGATGCTTCAACAATTAAAAAGTGATCATCGTGCATACCATAACCTTGCGAAAAAACAACAGCTATCAACCGTACGATTAATGCGGCAAATAAAATCGTCTTCCAAGATTGGAATAATGACGGGTTAAAATACTTAGAACTTTGTATATTCATTGTATATCAAAGACATGTATGCATGACAGCGTTTTCGTTCTTTTTTAAGTTGCGTTGCATCAAAGGTATTGTCTGGAAAAGAATTAGCATCCATATTGAACGAAAAATTTCCTTTTGGAGAAATCCAACCAAACCCTCTGTTTATTGTATGCAAAGCAAATTGCGGCGAATTCGGGTTTAAAAGATCTTTTGACCAATGGTATTTTTCATAATCTCCACCCAATTGGTAGAGCAAGGTCCGAACGATATCCGCCTGTGAGCCCAAATGATCTATTTTCTTTCCGCGGTATTGCGCTTTCAAAGGTTCACCAAATATGAGTAAAGGAACATGAAAATAACCAGTCAAATTAGGATCTTGCAACTTTGCAGATGCATGACCATGATCAGCAACAATAACAAAAATGGTGTTTTTGTACCATTTTTCCTTTTTACTTTTCTTTAAAAAATCAAACAGACATTTATCGGCATAGAACAAAGAACTCATAAATTCTGGTTCAGCGCCTTGCCATTTTTTCGTTTGTCTATCTGGGTAATCATAGGGGGAATGTGTACTTCCTGTAAAAGCTCCGTATAAAAATGGACCTTTGATTTTTCTAATCTTTTTCAAGAGAAGTTCATATAGATCCTCATCATAATAATTTAATTTGCCACGCTGCAGACCTGCCGGAAAGTCATTTTCATCTTCAACGACATCAAAACCATGATCAACAAAATAACCACCAATGTTTCCATATTTTAAATCACCGCTGAACAAATAGTGTGAACTATAATTCCATTGTTTCAGACTTTGATTGAATGAAGGTAACTTACGATGCTTATCCGGCTGCATGCTGATGGATATTTCTGGCAATGCTGGATACCCGCTAAAAATGCTGGAATTGCCAATTTCCGATGTGCCTCCTGTTG
>JBKDKG010000340.1:0-30969 GCA_046345095.1 Flavobacteriia bacterium
GATTATACCATTCTCGTCAAATGTAAATTCTTTGAAGACAGGCAGATCTGGTGAAAATTCTGTTGCAGCAAAAATATTATACTTAATTCCAGTCATTGATTCATAATAACCCGCAGCTACATCGGGAGAAGGTTTTGCGCCACCACAATACGGTTTATGTATTGTTCCGTGTATTTGAACTGATCGAACAGTGGTGTCTTCAACAGGATACAATGCTGCGCATGATGAAAGCAGACTAAAGAACAATATACTGAGTGCTAAAATTTTCATTTCAATAGAATTTAATGCGAAGTTACAAATACTTTGCCTGAAGTAAAAAGACTTCGAAAGGACATCGATTTTCCTTTTAACAGTTTTTAAGTTTACATTCTAGCTGTAACTTATGGCTGAAGACGGATATTTAACTTAATTTTGCGGCAACTTTGAACTTAAAGATTAACCGCATGACCGAAGTAATGACAGATCAGGGGATTCAGGAAATCCTTTCTCAACTTGGAGTACAAGAAATAAACAATGGTGCCTCTACGGGTGGAAAATGGTTTAAAACACGTGGTGAGCGTATTGAATCGTATTCTCCAGTTGATGGTCGACTTATCGCTACAGTCAATGCAGCAACAGAAGTTGATTACGAAGCAGTGATTTTAAAAGCACAAGAAGCGTTCAAAGTTTGGAGAACTATACCAGCTCCAAAAAGAGGCGAAATCGTTCGTCAATTAGCAGAAAAAATTCGTTTTTACAAAGAGCCCCTTGGAAAATTGGTCTCTTACGAAATGGGGAAATCTCTTCAGGAAGGACTTGGAGAAGTTCAAGAGATGATTGATATCTGTGATTTCGCAGTTGGATTATCACGTCAGTTATATGGTTTGACAATGCATTCTGAGCGTCCGGGACATAGAATGTATGAGCAATACCACCCGCTTGGAATTGTAGGAATTATTTCTGCATTCAACTTTCCGGTAGCCGTTTGGAATTGGAATACTGCATTGGCATGGGTTTGTGGTGATGTTTGTGTTTGGAAACCATCTGAAAAAACGCCAATTACAGCAATTGCATGTCAGCAAATTACAAAAGAAGTTTTTGATGCCAATGGTGTTCCGGAAGGAGTATCTGGTCTAGTTATCGGTGGTGCTGAAATAGGAAAATTGATAGCCGAAGACACGCGAGTTCCATTGGTTTCCGCAACAGGATCAACACGAATGGGTAAATCTGTTGGAGCAACAGTTGGAGCAAGATTGGGAAGATCGTTACTTGAATTAGGAGGAAACAATGCTATCATTATTACTCCTTCTGCTGATTTGAAGATGGTTGTACCAGGCGCTGTTTTTGGTGCTGTTGGGACAGCTGGTCAACGATGTACTTCTACACGCCGATTGATTATTCATGACAGCGTTTACGATAAAGTAAAAGAGGCATTGGTAAAAGCATACGCTCAATTGAGAATTGGAAATCCTTTGGATCAAAACAACCATGTTGGGCCACTCATTGATAAAGCTGCAGTGGATGCTTATTTGGATGCATTGAACAAAGCGACCAAAGAAGGCGGTAAAGTATTGGTAGAAGGGGGTGTGTTAACTGGCGAAGGCTATGAGTCAGGTTGCTATGTAAAACCTGCAATCGTTGAGGCAGAAAACCATTACCAAATTGTGCAACACGAAACATTCGCACCCATCTTATACATCATAAAATACAGTGGCGGAGTTGAAAATGCGATTAAATCGCAAAACAATGTTCCACAAGGACTTTCATCTGCAATCATGACAAATGACTTAAAAGAATCAGAAGCATTTCTTTCAAATGCTGGTTCTGACTGTGGTATCGCAAATGTAAACATCGGAACATCCGGTGCTGAAATTGGTGGTGCATTTGGTGGTGAAAAAGAAACTGGTGGTGGTCGTGAGTCTGGATCTGATGCTTGGAAAGTTTACATGCGTCGCCAAACGAATACGATCAACTATTCTGACAGCTTGCCACTCGCGCAGGGAATCAAATTTGATTTATAAGACAATCAACGAATAAATGAAAATGCCGGGTAATACTCGGCATTTTTTGTTAATACGAGTGTGGATTCTAACTTCAGAAAATCAATATATTTGAAATTCAAAAGGCATTATTGAAAATCCATAATTTCAGTTATATGGCAAGAATTCTAGTCTTATTAGTTCTCATCATCTCAAGTTGTACTATTCAGAAACGACATTTCACCAAAGGCTATGCTATCGAATGGAAAAAGGATTACGCAAGTAACTCCAATGATTATTCTGAAGCCGCATCAGAAGACCCAGAACCTTGTGATACTATCCAAAATAAGGATGGTTCAATTGTACTTGCCTCTGTGCAGCGCATCGATAGCAAGAAGATTTACGTTGTACCTTGCGAAGGTTCAAGTTTTACAAGGGACAATATAAATAGATTGGAGGTAAAAACAATAAACTACGCCAACGGGGCCATTTTTGAAAATAAAACAGCCGAAGAATTGCAAAAAGAACGTGAGGCAAACCTTGAGAAATATCGTGAAGACCAGGCATACCTAAAGAAAGAACTTAAAGAAAAAGAAAATCTGCAAAAAGTTCAGGATGATAGTATTTCAAATAACTCAAAGGAGAACATTTCAGAAGAAAAAAAACCAAGTAATGAAATTAGCGTATTAGATTCGAATGAAGAATCTAACGAAATTGAGACAGAACCTCTCATGCGTGGTTTTTTCATTACTGGCTTTGCGATAGCAGGACTCACATTACTACTCACGTTAATAGACCCCTTTTATGGAGCACTTTCATTAATTGGACTTGCTGTGCTTTTTGTAACAGATGTCGTTTCTCCTTTTATTGTTTTGGCGAGTTTAATTAAGAAACACCGAAACAAAGGCAAATACATAGGGAGACCCGTTTTACTGGAACTTCTTTTTGCCCTAGTTTCTTTCGGAACACTATTGCTTTGGATATTTCTTCATTTCTAAATCAGCCCTTTACCAGATCAATCTTCGTATCTGCTTCGGTTTCCAAATCTGTAATCAAGGCTGAACTGCTCACTGCGTCAAAAAGGATGTCATTTGCCAACACCTCATTGCAGACGTATTCTTTGTTTTGACTAATTGCCCGACGTATCAAATCGTTCGTTTCCACTTTTAACAAGATTCTATCTGTTACTTCCAATCCTGAATCTTTGCGCAGATTCTGAACACGGTTAATCAACTCACGTGCAATCCCTTCAGCTTTCAAATCTTCGGTCAATGTAATATCCAAAGCAACCGTCAAACCTCCTTCTGAAGCAACAAGCCAACCCGGAATATCTTGAGCAGCAATTTCAAAATCGTTTAGGTCTAAAACAATTTCAGAACCTTCAATTTGTCCGTTCCAGCCATTGTTAGCTTCAATTGCAGAAATATCATCAGCGGATAATTGAGCCACCATTGCTGCAATTGCTTTCATTTGTTTTCCGTATTTCGGACCGATTGTTTTAAAATTAGGTTTAATGCTTTTGACAAGCATCCCATTGCCTTCTTCTAACAATTCCAATTCCTTCACATTTACCTCAGAAAGAATCAACTCCTTTACATGCATGATGTTTTGAGCAAAAGAACCATTTAATACCGGCACCATTATTTTCTGCAAAGGCTGACGCACACGAATCTTCTCTTTTTTGCGCAATGCAAGCACCAACGAAGATGTTCGTTGCGCGATATCCATCTGTGCTTCCAAATCCAAATTGATAACTGATTGATCTACAATTGGGAAATCAGCCAAATGAACGGATGTTGCAGCATGTTTTTTAGTTACGGCGTTCAAATCACAGAATAATTGATCCATAAAGAACGGCGCGATAGGTGAACCAAGCACTGCAACTGTTTCCAAACATGTATACAAGGTTTGATATGCTGATGTTTTATCCTTGGCATCGTCACTCTTCCAGAATCTACGACGACACAATCTTACGTACCAATTAGAAAGTTGATCACTCACGAAATCTTGAATCAATCGGCCAGCTTTGGTTGGTTCGTAATCATTGTAAGCCGCATCCACCTCTCCAATTAAGGAGTTCAACTTAGACAAAATCCATCTATCAATCTCTGGTCGCTCGTTCAAAGGAACATTTTGAGATGAATAATCGAATCCGTCAATATTGGCATACAGGGAGAAGAATGAATAGGTATTGTAAAGTGTTCCAAAAAATTTACGTTGAACTTCTGCAACACCTTCTAGGTCAAACTTCAGGTTATCCCATGGTTGTGCATTGGTAATCATGTACCATCTGGTAGCATCTGCCCCATAACTTTCCAAGGTCGTAAATGGGTCAATAGCATTGCCTAAGCGCTTAGACATTTTTTGTCCATTTTTGTCTAAAACAAGTCCATTTGAAACAACGTTTTTATATGCTACCGAATCAAATACCATTGTAGCTATAGCGTGCAAAGTGTAGAACCAACCGCGCGTTTGATCCACCCCTTCCGCAATAAAATCACCCGGATATCCCTCGTGATTATCAATCAATTCTTTGTTCTCAAATGGGTAATGCCACTGCGCATAAGGCATCGCACCGGAATCAAACCAAACATCAATCAAATCAGGCTCACGTTTCATCGGCTTACCTGACGGTGAAACCAATGTAATGTTGTCTACATAATTCTTGTGCAAGTCAATTTTAGCATAATTGTCAACACCCATGTTCCCTGCATCAAAACTAGCAAGTGGATTTGACTCCATAAAACCAGCCTCAACTGATTTTTGAGCTTCAGCCTTCAATTGCTCCACTGAAGAAATACAAATCCGCTCATCGCCCTCTTCTGTCGACCAAATCGGAATAGGAATACCCCAATAGCGCGAACGAGAAAGGTTCCAATCGTTCGCATTTTCAAGCCACTTTCCAAAACGTCCTGAACCTGTTGATTCCGGTTTCCAATTGATGGTATTGTTCAGCTCAATCATGCGCTCTTTCACATCTGTCACACGAATGAACCAAGAATCCAATGGATAATACAATACTGGCTTGTCTGTTCTCCAACAATGCGGATAACTGTGGACATATTTTTCCACTTTAAACGCTTTATTTTCAGTTTTTAATTTGATTGCGATTTGTACATCTGCTGAACGTTCAGGCGCTTCACCTTCTTTGTAATATTCATTTTTTACATAGATTCCAGCCATTTCAGCCATTTCTGGTCTAAATTTCCCCTGAAGATCCACCAATGGCACTAAATTCCCTTTGTCGTCTGCAACCAACATAGCTGGCACACCTGCATCAGAAGCAACTCTTGCATCGTCCGCACCAAAAGTCGGAGCGATGTGTACAATTCCGGTTCCATCTTCAGTCGTTACGAAATCACCTCCAATTACTCGAAACGCTTCCTCAGGTTTTTCTGCCGGCAATGCATAGGGCAATAATTGCTCATATTTAATTCCAATCAAATCGGACCCAAGGCATTCACCTGCTATAAAATACGGCACTATTTTGTCACCAGCAACATAATTTGTTAATTCACTTGCTGATTCAACTGCTTGAAAACCTTTGCTGAACTGGTATCCCACCAAATTCTTTGCAAGAATAACTGAGATTGGTTCGTAGGTGTATTGATTGTACGATTCCACCAATACATATTCAATCTTTGGTCCGACGCACAAAGCTGTATTTGATGGCAATGTCCAAGGTGTGGTTGTCCATGCAAGGAAGTGTGTGGTTTTTTCACCCTGCAAACGAGCAAACGATGCAGTTTCATTCCACTCCTTTATTTTAAACTGTGCGACAACAGTTGTGTCTGACACATCTTTATAGCAACCCGGCTGATTTAATTCATGCGAAGAAAGACCTGTTCCAGCTTTTGGAGAGTAAGGTTGTATTGTATAGCCTTTGTAAAGGAGATTTTTTTCATACAATTGCCCCAATAACCACCAAACTGACTCCATATACTTCGGTTCATAGGTAATGTATGGGTCATCCATATCTACCCAATAACCCATTTTCGTTGTAAGGTCATTCCAAATATCTGTATAGCGCATGACGGCCTCTTTACAAGCCTTATTGTAATCATCCACGGATATTTTCGTTCCGATATCTTCTTTGGTAATTCCAAGTTCTTTTTCTACTCCCAATTCAACTGGCAAACCATGCGTATCCCAACCTGCTTTGCGTTTCACTTGAAACCCTTTCAAGGTCTTGTAGCGACAAAAAATATCCTTGATGGAACGCGCCATGACATGGTGAATTCCAGGTAATCCATTTGCAGATGGAGGACCCTCAAAGAAAATATAGGGTGTTTTCCCCTCACGAGTAAATATGGACTGTTCAAACACATTTTCTTGTTGCCATTTCTCCAAAACTGATTTTGCAACATTTGGCAGGTTCAACCCTCGGTATTCAGGATATTTATTTGTCATCTTTCCTTGAAAATTAGCGGTTGCGAAGATAGTAAATTCAAGCAAAATGGTTCTTAAATAGCATACATAAACAATATGAAATCAATTCCTGACGTTTAATCTGCAAAAGGATGTATTTATTGCCACTTCAGCATTTATCGATTTTGGTGTCGATTTAAGTCGAGGAATGGTTTATTTCTCCAATGGTTTAGTACATTATCATGATTTAGGATATGTTCTCATATTGATTGTCGTGAGCGTTGTAGGAACCTATATCGGAAAATTGATACTAGAAAAAATTTCAGAAACCCTTTTCAAGAAAATTGTTTTAGGAGTAATTCTGGGCATTGGAGTTGTGACCTTGATGAATCAAATTTTTGTGAAGTAAATACTCTATCAGAAAAGTGCTTTTTGATTTATTCAACCCTTTTCGGGTTGGTTGCTTGAGATAAGTTTTTCAAGATTGAACCCTGAAAGGGTTCATTAGCCATATCGCTGGAAGAAATCCAGTGATATGGCTAATACGAGTAAATATCTTTTGGCGTGTTTTTATGAATAAAAACCATGACAAAAAAAAAGAACTAAATACGAGATTCACTAAGTTTTAGTGACTTTTAAGTTTACGATTTCAATAAAAAATTATCTTGAGTGTGGTCTGTATGTTATTTGACTCTTTTTTATGCATTTATCATATGTGATGTTTTTTCTTGTTTTGGTAATTTAGTTGAAACATTAAAAATCCTTCAACGCAACTGAAAATTAAATTGCTGCGTCTAGGAATGTATAAAACAAATTACTATGAATCTATTTAAGAAAATCACTCTGGCTTTTGCTTGCCTTGTAACAAGTTTCAGTTTTGCTCAAACCATTCAGTTTACCCAAGTTAATAACCTTGACATGATGATTGCCAATATTTTTGGTGTTCAATGTGATGGTGTTTCGAATGTTCAATTATTAGCTGTGCCATTGCAAGTTGGTCGTTTTGAAAACGGAGGAATCTTGGGATTGAATAGCGGTTTGGTTTTATCAACTGGAGTCGTTTCTGGTTCACAACAACCAAGCGGAGCTTTTAATTCTACTGGTTTTGGAACAAGTGGAGATGCTGACATTGCACAATTTGGGGCAAATGCTGGTCAATTTCCATCCAATTACGATGCATGTGTGGTAGAATTTGATTTTACACCATCTGTTTCGGATACAATTCGGTTTACCTATATCTTGGCTTCTGAAGAATATCCAGAGTTCGCGAACACATCTTTTACCGATCGTTTTCTTTTCTTAGTTTCAGAGAATAATGGTGCTTATGCAAATATTGCTTTTTTACCAGGAACATCCATTCCTGTAGAAATCAATTCTGTAAATCAAACTGTAAATCCTCAGTATTACATAGATAATATTAGTGGCCCAAATTCAGGAAGTTTTGTTTTTGATGCTTTTACAACTCCATTTGAAGCAAAATTCTTCGCACAGATAGGTGCGACTTATCACATTAAATTAGTGATTGCGGATGTTTCTGATAATGTTTTTGATTCAGCTATTTTCTTGGATGAACAAGAATCGTTTAATGATATCAATGGTTTGTTAACAGTAAATGGTTCACCAGCTGAAGGGATTTTGGAAGTATTTAATTTTGTTGGAGACACGCTTCTTGCACAACCCGTTCAAACATTAACAGTTTCAAACGGAACGTATTTAGCGGATAGTTTACAAACTGGAATGTATCATGTTCGTTTTACTCCCGATCCTGCATTATTTACAGGTGTTGCGCCATTATATTACACAGCAGGGGATACTTGGTCAACTGCTGATGCCATAGGTTTACCTTGTTTCTTGAACAATGGAAATATCAACTCAAATACCTTGAACGTTTTAAGTGGTTCTGGTGTAATCGCAGGAAATGTGATTATAGATACAACCTACTTAAAATCTCCAGCAGTAGGATTTGAAAATGCCTTAGTCAAGTTGTTCAATGCGTCAAATCAAGTGGTTGCATTTACGCACACAGATGCTACAGGTAATTTCCAATTCACATCAATCCCAAGCGGAAACTATTACATTCGTTTAGATGTTCCTTACATTCCACAATTAAATGATCATGTTATTACTGTGATTGGCAACGAAGTGGTTATTGGGGCAGATTTCTCTGTTTTACTGGACGGAATTTATGCAATTGATAATCTTGCTTTAGGAATTGAAGAAGCTACACTTCAAAATGTTTCACTTTATCCAAATCCTGCAAAAGAAAAAGTAACAATTGCGAATGGTTCAAATGCAGCTGTTTCTTATGAGTTGATTACAATTGATGGACAATTAATTCAATCTGGAACGATTGGAGTAGGAACAACAGATTTGAGTTTAGATGCGATTGCTGAAGGAATTTACTTCGTGCGCTTAAGATCAACTGATTTACGTAAATTAATTATCAAAAAATAAATGGATACAACAAATGCCTGATTCCAAATTTAGATCATCCGTTTCAAGTAGCGCACTGTTTGGTTTAAAATATTCGCTTTAAAAGGAAACAAGCCCTTAAAACACCTCATCTTGACCAACATTTTTGCTAAATTTGACGAATCAATTTTAGCGAATTATGGCAGACTTTTTTTACAGTGACCCGTACCCAATTCAAAGTGACAAAACAGAATACCGCAAGGTTACAGCTGATTATGTAAAAGTTGAGAAACTTGGTGACCGTGAAATTTTAACCATCGATCCAAAGGGATTGGAAGTTTTGTCTCAAGAGGCAATGACGGATGTTTCTTTTTACTTGAGGGCATCGCATTTGCAAATGTTGAACAATATTTTGCAAGATCCTGAAGCAACGGATAACGATCGCTTTGTAGCCTATAATCTTTTGCAAAATGCCGTAGTTGCTGCAGAAGGACAATTACCATCCTGCCAAGATACTGGTACTGCAATTGTGATGGCGAAAAAAGGCGAAAATGTATTTACCGGTGTTGACGATGCAGAATACCTATCAAAAGGAATTTTCAACACCTATCAGGAGCGCAATTTGAGGTATTCTCAAATTGTTCCTATTTCAATGTTCGAAGAGAAAAATTCTGGATCAAATCTGCCAGCACAAATTGACATTTATGCAAAAAAGGGAGCTTCCTACGAATTTCTGTTTTTGGCAAAAGGCGGAGGTTCTGCCAATAAAACGTTCCTTTATCAAAAAACAAAATCTCTTTTGAATGAGAAATCGTTGGAGGAATTTATCCGCGAAAAAATCAAAGACTTAGGGACTGCAGCTTGTCCACCTTATCATTTAGCATTAGTCATCGGTGGTACCTCTGCAGAAGCAAATCTCGCTGCGGTAAAAAAGGCTTCGGCAGGTTATTTTGATGAATTACCGACAGAAGGCAACATGCAAGGTCAAGCATTCAGGGATTTAGAATGGGAAAAACGCGTTCAATTGATTTGCCAAAAAAGTCAAATTGGCGCTCAATTTGGGGGGAAATACTTCACACATGATGTTCGTGTGATCCGTTTACCGCGCCATGCAGCTTCCTGTCCTGTAGGATTAGGTGTTTCATGTTCGGCTGATAGAAACATCAAAGCAAAGATTACAAAAGAAGGATTGTTTCTCGAACAACTTGAGAAAAATCCAAGAAGATTATTGCCTGAAAACCCACCGCATTTGGAAGCTCCGGTTGAAATCAATTTGGATCGACCAATGAGTGAAGTGTTAAAGGAGTTGTCAAACTATCCTATCAAAACACGCTTAAAATTAAATGGGACATTGATTGTTGCTCGTGATATTGCTCATGCGAAAATCAAGGAGTTGCTCGATGCAGGAAAACCGATGCCAGAATATTTCAAAAATCATCCTATTTATTATGCTGGTCCGGCAAAAACTCCGGAAGGAATGCCATCCGGTTCATTTGGTCCAACCACAGCAGGACGTATGGATTCTTATGTAGACCTTTTCCAACAAAATGGAGGGAGTATGATCATGCTTGCCAAAGGAAATCGTTCCAAAGAAGTGAAAGACGCTTGTCAGAAATATGGTGGTTTTTACCTGGGTTCTATTGGAGGTCCGGCTGCTATCCTTGCCAAAGAAAATATTACATCTGTAGAAGTTGTGGATTTCGAAGAACTCGGAATGGAAGCTGTTCGCAAGATCACAATCAAGAATTTCCCAGCGTTCATCATCACGGATGATAAAGGGAATGACTTTTTTGATAATATTTAATCCAATTCTATTTTAATAAAAGCCGCAGAAATTCTGCGGCTTTTATGTTCTCAGTGATTTAGTGCGGTCATCACTACCCTGAAACCAATATTAGGATGCGCATATGTTATTCCTGAATAGGGGTCAGGTCCAAGAATCTTGATTTCTTCTGCGTTGTTCATCCATCCGCCTCCAGCCGTTCCTGGTTCCTTTCTTGAATTTGGAGAATTGTAAACCATTTCAGCAACATTTCCACTCATATTGTATATTCCAACACTATTTGGGTTGTATGTTTTAGTTTTAACCGTTAAAAAGCCTCCGTCGTCTTGATAACTGTTCTCAAAAGGTTTGTAATTAGCCAAAAAACATCCTTTGCTATCTCTTAAAAATTGTCCTTTCCAAGGATATGGATAATCACTACCGCCAGCTGAGGCCGCATAAACCCATTCTACTCTTCCAGGCAAACGAACATCATTGTATTGATCAATATTATCCTCACCAACATATTTCACTAATTCCTGAGAAAGCCATTTACAATACATATCTGCTCCTTCACGGGATACATTGACAACTGGGTATTCGTCATAGGCTTTGCTTAAAAATAGGTTTCCTCCATCGGTCCTAAATCGGCCCCTATTAGCTCCTTTGATTTTGTCCATTGAGATTGATCAGGTTTCGCTTTTAAAAATTCTTCTTTTCTTCCCTGGATAAGCAGGTCAAAGAGGAAGGTTCTGTATTCGAGATTGGTAACTTCAGTTTTTTGAATGATAAACGATTGTAGTGAGATCATTTTTCCCTCATATTCGAATGAACCGGTAGGAAGACGGATGTATTCTTTCTTATCGAATTTCTCCAATGTTCTCAACATCTGTTTTTTCTTTTTGTGGTTGGCGGCAATCTCTTCTGAAGTCAGGTTAGGGATGTATGGTTCATCCTTGAAAATATGCGTCAAAACAGCTCCTTGATAAGGCACAAAACTTTGGTTGTTTGTTTGAAAATCTGCTAAAATCATTTCTGTTACCGATCCATAAACTTCAATGGAGTCTGGGGTTTTCTTGGAATGCCTTCCGGAAAATAATGCTACAATATTCTCCGTATTCCCAACATGCAATAACTTCTTCTCGTACACTTGGCTGCTCTGATAGTTCTCGGAAATGGGTGATGACATCTCGTTTTTGTGGATTCCCGATGAGGTACTTATTAGAAAATGACCTGTTATTACTATTAAAATAAGTGAACTTAACATGATTAAAAAAAATTTGACTGTGAATACTTTTTGAAAGTTGGACTCTGCTCGAGTTAACGGATTGTTTAGTCTGGAAACAAACGATTCCTTCGCCTCATCATAGGTGAACTCAACCTGTTGGTTTCGTGCTGCTTCAAATAATTTATCAAGCTTCTCCATGTGTGACCTCCTTTGTTTTTGTGTTGAACTCATTATGCAGGATCTCGGTAAGTTTCTGCCTGCCTCTTTTTAAACGCTGTTTTACTGCGGATTCTGAAGCTTGCTGAATTTCAGCGATTTCTCTGATATTAAATCCAGCTATCTCGAACAAAATTAGGCTCTCCTTTTGAACAACGGGTAATAAAGCCACACCTGATGTAAAAAATAGACATCCGCATCTTCGTCAGGGCGATTTCTATTGTCCTCCACCTTTTGAATCAGAGATTCATCTTGAAAAGTAACAACTTTTTTCTTTCGTCGCTGATTACTCAAAATTCGAACACTTATTCCAAACAGAAAAGACAAAAAGGCCTGTTCTGATCTCAGTGTGTGCATTTTTTCAAAAGCAACAAGAATAGATTCACTCATGAGTTCGCGGTAATCCAATTCTCCATAAACCCTTGCCCTGCAGAAGCGTTCAAACCTATCATGAATTGGTTCGTAGAGTTTTAGAAAATAGTCTTGTTGTCCTGATTTCATTTTTACCCTTAAACAAGTGTCTGTATCTTGTAAGTGTACCAAAACTAAAAAAAGTTACATCCATCACTAAAAAAGAAATAAAATTTAAATCCAAGCCATGATAAAGACCGAACAAAATAAATGTGCCATTTGTTAGTTAGTGTAATTAGCCATAACTTTGCATACTTACGATACTATGTCACAATACAAAGCAGGACCCTTATTAGAACAGATTGAAATCCCTTCGGATCTTCGTTCAAAGTTCAATGTTGATGATTTACCGCAGGTTTCTGATGAAGTCCGACAGTATATCGTTGACGTGATTTCAGAAATAGGTAACAGTCATTTTGGTGCTAGCTTGGGCGTAGTAGAACTGACAGTTGCGCTTCATTATGTATTCAATACACCCTATGATCAATTGGTATGGGATGTTGGTCATCAAGCTTATGGTCACAAAATACTAACGGGAAGAAGGGAACGTTTTCATACGAATCGTTTGAAGGGTGGAATGTCAGGATTCCCAAAACGATCGGAGAGTGAATTTGACACATTTGGTGTTGGACACTCATCTACTTCTATTTCTGCTGCGCTGGGCATGGCTGTTGCAAGTAAACACAAAGGAGAGAAAGATCGTCAGCACATTGCAGTGATAGGCGATGGCGCAATGACCGCTGGACTAGCTTTTGAAGGATTAAACCATGCTGGATTTGAAAAAGATGCCAATCTATTGGTTGTTCTCAATGACAATTGCATGTCAATTGATCCAAATGTTGGAGCATTAAAAGAATACTTAACTGATATTACAACTTCGCACACTTATAACAAAGTGAAGGATGAGGTATGGAAATTATTAGGCAAAATATCGAAATTTGGTCCTGATGCACAATCAGTTGCTTCAAAAATTTCAACAGCATTGAAATCGTCTTTGCTAAAACAAAGTAATTTATTCGAGTCACTTAATTTCCGCTATTTCGGACCTGTAGATGGTCACGATGTGATTGGATTGGCAAAGGTATTGGAAGATCTAAAAGACATTCCAGGACCTAAGATTTTGCATTGTGTCACACGGAAAGGAGCTGGTTACAAGTTTTCTGAAGAAGGAAACCCAACAAAATGGCATGCTCCGGGTGTCTTCAATAAAGAGACGGGTGAAATCGTTAAAATAGTTCCTAAATCACCTCAACCTCCTAAATACCAGGATGTATTTGGCCACACAATTGTTGAGTTGGCGGAAAAAAATGAGAAAATTGTTGGGGTAACTCCTGCGATGCCATCGGGTTGTTCACTCAATATTATGATGGAAGCAATGCCAAAACGTGCTTTTGATGTGGGCATTGCAGAACAGCATGCTGTTACCTTTTCAGCAGGTATGGCTACACAAGGACTCGTTCCATTTTGCAATATCTATTCTTCTTTCATGCAACGTGCTTATGATCAAGTATTGCATGATGTAGCCATTCAAAATTTGAATGTTGTGTTTTGTTTAGATCGTGGGGGGCTGGTGGGTGCTGATGGTGCTACACATCACGGTGCTTATGACTTGGCCTATATGCGGCACATACCAAATATGGTTGTTTCAGCGCCAATGAACGAAGCGGAATTGAGAGACCTTATGTATACTGCTCAGCAGGAAAACATGGGACCTTTTTCTATTCGTTATCCTCGCGGGAATGGGGTAATGACAGAATGGAAGACAGTTATGAAACCTATTAAAGTTGGTACTGGAAGAAAACTGACAACTGGTGATGAAATCGCTATACTTACCATTGGACACCCTGGAAATTTTGCGCAAAAAGCGATTGATAAATTGAAAGAAACAGGAGCTTCCGTTGCTCATTACGATATGCGTTTTGTTAAACCGATAGATGAAGTAATGCTTCACGAGGTTTTCTCCAAATTCAAAAAAGTCATTACTGTTGAAGACGGATGCCTTATGGGTGGTTTTGGTTCTGCCGTTATTGAATTCATGGTTGACCAAGGATATTCAGCTGAAGTCGTGCGTTTAGGAATAGCAGATGAATATGTACATCACGGAACGCAAGAAGAACTATGGGCGCAATGCGGATATGACACTGACGGTATCGTTAAAATGGTTAAGAAAATGTTGTCCATAGTTGATGGTGCAAATAAATTGAAACAATCTGCTTCATAGACATTTCAATTTTTCTATCTTTCCAAAAAAAACCTATGTCCGTTAAAACTAAAGGAAGCGCATTCGTGACGCTTATCGTTATTTTCTTTTTTTGGGGCTTCGTAGCCGCAAGCAATGACATCTTAATTCCAGTTTTCAAAAAAGCACTTGACCTCAGCCAGTTACAATCTCAAATGATTTCATTTGCTTTTTATGTGGCGTACACTGTCGGTTCAATTCTCTATTTTTCAATCTCGGCATTGCTAAAAAGAGATATTCTTAACCTAATCGGATACCGCAATGGACTTGCATTAGGACTTGTCATTTCTGCCTGCGGGACACTTTTGTTCATTCCTGCCTCTAATAACGCTTCATTTCCGCTTCTAATTAGTGGTTTATTCATCGTTGGACTTGGCTTCTCTTTACAACAAATTGCGGCCAATCCGCTGGCAATTCAAATGGGCGACCCTTCCAAAGGCAATATGCGCTTAAGTTTGGCTGGTGGCATCAACAATGTTGGAACAACCATTGGTCCTGTAATCGTATCGTTTGCCATTTTTGGCGGTATTTCAAATCCAGATCAGGCACTCAATTTAGAGGCGGTTCAAATTCCTTATTTGGTGCTCGGTGCTACTTTCATTATTGCAGCGGTCTTTTTCAAACTTTCATCTGTTCCTGATAGAATTGGAGAGGTTACAGAAAATAAAGGCGGGCAGATAATGGAAACTATCAAACATCCACAAGTTTTGTTGGGAATGATTGCTATCTTCTTGTATGTTGGAGTGGAAGTTTCAACTGCCAGTAATCTTCCTGAATTTATGAAACAAAAGCTTGGCACTTCAGAAAGTGCTGTTGCGCCCTATGTCTCCTTATTTTGGGCAAGTTTGATGATAGGCAGATGGACATCCGCTGCTGGAGCTTTTGACTTAAATGAAGCAACGAAATTAAAATTAAGTCTTTTGCTGCCATTCGCAGCATTTGGCGTGTTCGCTTTTGCCAACATAATTGGAGGACATTCCATTCAAGAATTGTACCCATACTTATTGATTGTGGTCGTGCTCGCTGTCGCTGATGCTGTTAGTGAAGGCAAACCAGCAAGACAATTGGTACTTTATTCTGTACTTGGTAGTATTGCCTTAATGATTGGAATCTTTTCAAGTGGTATGACGAGTGTCTTTGCATTCATATCAGTTGGACTATTCTGCAGTACTTTATGGCCTTGTATTTTCACATTAGGAATTGCTGGGATGGGTGACAAGACAAATACTGCTTCTAGTTTATTGATCATGATGATTATGGGTGGCGGGATTGTATCGCTCACTCAAGGTGCTTTGTCGAATGAAAAAGTGCTAGGAATTCAGCAATCGTACTGGGTTGGTGTTGCATGTTTTGCATACTTAGCCTTCTTTGCTATTTACGTTGGTCGATTGCTAAAGAAAAAGGGAATCTTATTTGACGAAGAAAGCGTGGGAGGGCATTAATGTTGCTCTGACGATTTATTTATAGAGCAACCATCGCACTTCGTTTCATTTTTAAAGAACCGAAAATATGTCTTTCGTCCTAAATAGAAAACAGCGCCAAAAACGGCCACAATTACAAGTGTTTCTTGTATCAACGCAATAAATTAAACGTTATTAATGCTCCAAAATAGGCTAACGCACCCATAAATCCAATTTGGATGATTGGCCATTTCCAACTTTTGGTTTCTCTTTTTACAACAGCCAGTGTAGCCATGCATTGCATAGCATAAACATAAAAAACCATTAGAGACACACCAGATGCCAGTGAATAGACGGGTTTTCCATCCTTTCGTTTTTCATATCGCATACGGTCTATCAAGCGCACATTTCCACCATCATCACTGTTGACAGCATAAATCGTTGCCAGAGAGCCTACAAAAACTTCTCTTGCTGCAAAAGATGTAATCAACGAAATTCCAATTTTCCAATCATACCCCAAGGGTTCAATAAAAGGTTGAATTCCTTTGCCCATTATACCAATGTATGAGTTTTCGAGTTTAAGTGCTGCCAGTTTTTGACCGTGTTCTTGATCCGACCAATGACTTTGCGCGGCTTGTCTATTAATTTGTTTCTCTGCGAGCGCCATTCTATTTGAAGGGCCATAAGTTGCTAGTAACCATAGAATAATTGAAATCGCGAGGATCACTTTTCCTGCATCGACAACAAAGACTTTAATTTTAGACAAAACTGTTAGCCCTACATTCTTCCATAGTGGTGCTTTATAAGAAGGTAATTCAAGAAGCAGGTATCCCTTGTCTTTTGATTTAAGAACCATTTTTAATACGACAGCAACAAGTAGTGCCGATACAACACCCAATGCGTACAAAGCAAATAATACAAGGCCTTGAAGGTTTAAAAATCCGAAAATTGTTTGTTTCGGAATAACTAATGAAATGAGTAATGTGAAAACAGGAATTCTTGCACTGCAACTTATAATGGGAGCAACAAGAATGGTAATCATACGTTCTTTCCAGTCAGCAATGGTTCGGGTTGCCATAATTCCCGGAATTGCGCATGCTGCGCTTGATAATAGAGGAACAACACTTTTTCCGTTGAGGCCCAAAGGACGCATAAGTCTGTCCATCATAAAAACTACTCGGGCGAGGTAACCACTTTCTTCCAGCAAAGCAATAAAGAAAAATAAAAGGGCAATTTGAGGAATAAAAACAACCACGCCACCAATCCCAGGAACGATTCCTTGCGTTAATAAATCAGCGAATATACCCTTCGGAAGCGTTGCAGATAACAAGCTACTCAGTTCCGTAAAAGTGCTTTCTATGAAATCCATTGGATAGGAAGAAAATGAAAAGATAAATTGAAATATCACCATTAAAACAAGGGCGAAAATCAAGTATCCCCATATAGGATGCACTAAAATTTTATCTAGAGCTTGTACTTTTGGTTTCTCCTGAATGATTTTATACGATTGTACTTTTGTAATCAGTGATTCAATGGATTTGTATCTATTATCAGCTTCTTTTTCCTGACAAGCTAGATCATCAATTGGGCAAATGAATGAATTTTCTATGAAACAATATTCACATTTGCCGTCTTTAGCATCCGAAATCGCATTAATAAGACGTTCTTTTCCTATTCCAATTTTTGCTGTTGTGACAACTATTTTTGCGGAAGGGAACGCTTGGTTTAAAGCATCTGTATCAATTTGAATTCCTTTACGTGAGGCAATATCAGACATATTTAAAACCAAAACTGTTGGAATTTTTAAGTCATATATCTGCGTAAACAAAAATAAATTTCTTTTTAGATTCGATTGATCTGCTACAACAACAGCAACATCTGGATAATCTGCATGATCTTTATTTGACAAAACATCGTAGACCACTTGTTCGTCTCTCGATCGAGGATATAAACTGTAAGTCCCAGGAAGGTCTATAATCGTATGGTCTTCCTCTCCTATGCGCAATATCCCAAAATTTTTGTCAACCGTTACTCCTGGAAAATTTCCAACATGTTGGCGCATTCCCGTCAACATATTAAATAGTGAGCTTTTTCCAGTATTCGGATTTCCCAGCAGTGCTATTTTCATCTTACTGGTTAAAATGAAATTGTTTTATCGTCGACTTCAACAACTTGAATCAAAGCAGCCTCGTCTAAACGCAAAGAAAGTATATAGCCGTTTATGTCAATAGCGATTGGACCTCCAAAAGGTGCCCTGAATAAAAGCGTTAATTTTTGTCCATTTATCACGCCCATTTCCATCAATTTTGGCCTTAAAACTGAATCAACAATCTCATTAACGATTACACTTTTTCCGGGTTGTATGGATGAGAGTTTTGAAATCATGCTATATGGTAACAAAGTTACGTCTAAGTTCTAGTTTTCAACTACCACGAACATGGTATTTTAGGTTCTTTATCCTTTGTCTTTCATTACCAACCGAGCAGTTTGACGCGATTTTTGTTGCAATACGATATCCTTGTTTTCAGTCACTCGATCGATTGTTGCCTGATCATAATGTCGGATAGTTACCAATTCAAGCCCTTCGTTGTAGCGAACTTCGTATGTATCCTGAAAAAGCTCTACGATTTTAGTCGGCTCCACTTTACTTCTATCCAAAAGAATAGAAAAATCAAGTGCTGAATTTTGCATCAGGTTTATTTTCGCATTGACTTTTGCCAAACGATCAAAAATGTCACTTAAATTTTCTTCAACAATGAAAGAAAAATCCCTTGTCGTAAAAGAAAAAAGAACCTGATCCATTTTAAATATAAAGGAAGGAACAAGGTGATCATTATCCATTGAAGACTGAATCGCCGTTCCATCAGCATGTGGATCAATGAACGATTTCACATATAGCGGAATCCCCTTATTTTGAAGAGGTTTAATGGTTTTCGGGTGAATTACAGATGCACCATAGTAAGACAATTCAATTGCTTCTTTAAATGAAATACTATCCAATTTGATTGTATTGTCAAACCATTTCGGGTCAGCATTTAACATTCCAGGCACATCTTTCCAAATAGTCACACTTTCTGCATTGGTGCAAAAAGCAAAAATACCTGCAGTATAATCAGAACCTTCTCTTCCAAGTGTAGTGGTAAATCCTTCATCTGTGTGACCAATAAATCCCTGTGTCACTTGAATGTCCACTTTTTGAAATTCGGGAAGAAACCTTTCATTCACTAATTCTTCTGTTTTTTTCCAATCTACATTTCCTTCTTGGTATTGATGATTTGTTCTTATCACTTTTCGAGCATCCGCCCATGCCACTGAGTGCCCTTGTTCAAACAAAAATGCAGCTACAATTTGTGACGAAAGTAATTCCCCCAAAGAAACGATCTGATCGTATTCAAAACTGTAATTATCAGGAAATGGTTCGGAAAATCGTTCTTTTAGCTTTTCAAATATTTCTTCGACCTTGTTGTATACAGCATAATGCTTTTCCTGAAATAGCTCCCCCATGATGTGCATATGAAACGCATATAAATCATCAACCAGGGCCATAAACATTTTTCGATCCCTGTTTTGAGATGCTTTAACAACTTCTTCAAGCTTATTGGTCGTTTTGCCCATGGCAGAAACGACTATTATTAGCTTTTCGCCTTCATAAAGAGATAAAATCCCTGAAACATTGCGAACCGCCGCAGGATCTTTTACAGAGGCACCGCCGAATTTGAATACTTTCATCCGTTAGAAATTTGATGCAAAATTAAAAGTAAAAAAGAGGTTTGAAATAATTTATTGCAATGGAATTAAAAGAATAATCTCCCATTGACCCATTCTGGATCTAATACCGCATTTTTCTTTTCATAGAACTTGAGTGCAGGTTCATTCCATGCAAGCACTTGCCAATCCATTCGTTTTACACCAGATTCTTTAGCAATTTCAACCACGGTGTCAAATAATTTTGAACCGATTCCTGTCCCACGGTATTCAGGTAGTACATAAAAGTCTTCGAGGTATAAACATTTTCCTTTCCAGGTAGAATAATTGGTAAAATAAAGTGCGAATCCGACAATAGTTTGTTCAACTTCTACAACAAGAGCTTTACAAATTTGCTCCTCAAATAAATGCTTACCTAACGCTTGAGCAGTATTTACAACTTGTTCTGGTGCTTTTTCATACTCCGCTAATGCTTGAATTAGCTCCATAATAGCATTTTCATCTCCCCTTTTTGCTGGTCTAATTTGTGTCATTATTGCACTCCAGCAAGGTTAAATCTCAAGCGAATTCCTGTGCTCATATTTCCAGTTGGGAAAGATGTAGCAATCTTTGGTGTATTAATAACTTGGTCATAATACAACTGAACCGTTAAGTTTTGAGTGACATTATAATCTGCAGAGGACTTGATAGAAATTACGCGTTGACCAGCTGTAGCTTGATTGGTGTTTTCAACAATCTTTCTTACAACCGTTAAATTGTCTCTAAATGACAAGTCAAAACGAAGATTTAAGGCACTGGCAGGAATTTTCTCGATTGGCAATTTAACTTTTTCAAATTTATATCCAGAACCAATCACCCATTCACTACCAAGAACTTCAGTAATTTGATTGTTATTCAGTGAAAGCGTTGCACTTCGATCTTTTTTGTATTCGAATTTTGTAATTAATCCTTGCCCTTTAATGTTCCATGTTGCATCAAATCCGATAAGTGGCGAGAATCTTTCTGTAAGTGTCACATTCTGTATTTGTCTGGATGCGATAAAGTTGTTATTGATATCTAGAACTGTTGCATCACCATTATTGTCGAACGCTGCATTCAAATTCGTTTGAAGACCTGTAACACTAACCGTTGAACTGTATGCGTGGCGAATAACGAAATTCTTCACATATTTCTTCGCAAACTCAAATTTGGTTAACCCGTTGTAATTAATTGACCAGTTTGGCAATGGTGTATTTTTAACTGGATTGATGTTGGAAGAAGATACCGTTCTATTCGAATAAGCAGTCAAGAAGGCTCCAACAACCACTTCTTGTTGTGTGCCCCCATAACCAGAGTAATAGCCCGATGTCAACGGATTAGAATTTGTATTTGATTGTCCCAACAATGCAGACACCTCTTCTCTTCCCGAACGTACTCTTTCAAATGTTGCCGAAGAAAAATCTTTTGAAATCAGAGCAAATGCTGACCCAAAAGTAATATTGGTATAAGTCAATGTACCTGTTTCCACCTTGCTTTGACTTTCATACTGCTGTGTAGATTCATTCCAACGGAAGAATTCATTTGAATTATTTCCAAATGTTCTATTCGCCGTCAATTCAATCGTTAGATCTTTCATTGGCTCCAAAGAAGCCCTTAAATTAAGGTTTTGGGAATGCGTGATTGTGTATTGTTTATTCAAGTCCTGGTTCTGAACCAACCAACCATTGTTTGCAGAAGTTGTTGCTATGTTGTATCCTGTTTCTCTTCCCCAGAAGTCATAGCGCTGCTGACCAAATACAAAACCACTGAGTGGTGCACTGAAGTTATTATTAAACCCGAGCACACTCGATTCCTGATTGTAGCCAGGAAGCATTGTTCCATCCGTTAAAGAATAAGTGCCGGATACATTTCGAACTGTCATAATCGCTCTTGCAATAAACCCTGCAACTGGATGAACCTTACCTCCACGTTTTTTTTCGTTCTCCGCTTTTCTTTCTAATCGTTTTTTCTCCTTCTCCCACTTCTTCTTCTCTTTCTCAGTCATTTCAGATTCCGGTTTTGGCGGTTTGATTTCCTCCTTTTTAGGTGTTTGCTGCTGACCTGTAACCCTTCCTCCTACATCCTTTGAACCCACAGCTCCCCTTGCTGCTTTACCGTCTAAATTGACCTTTTTAAAGAATGGCACTTTATTGTAAAGGTTTGTGAAATTCATTTGTGCGGTCATATTCACCGTACGGTTGTTTTGAATTGTATTCCCAAATTCTGATTGTCCCAAAGGAGCGCGCATCCAATTGTAAGTGCCACCATATTTTACATTGGCAGTCATCCAATCAGTGATGGGCAATTTATCTAGAGGTAAATTGAAATTCACACTGTAATTGTGAGAATAATCCATTGTCTTTCCAAAGGTTGACATTTGAGAACGGACAGTATCCATGAACACCTGGTAACTCAATGGATCTCCCTTTTTGTCGACACGTCCATCACCTTCCTCAAAAATTGAACGGTTGGTCGCACTAAACGTCGCTTTTAAATTTTTTGTTAGATCATATCCAAAATTATAGCTTCGGTTCCAGTTAAAACGCTTTACATAAACAGGGTTGAATTCATAGTCGGGAACTAAATTGTTTCTGACCTGTCTTTCATTGTACGATCGCAATAAGTCATTTGTAAAGGAAATATTTTTCGGTGTCAAGAAGAAGTTCATATCCTTAATCAACGCGAACCATTTTGACTTTTGAACAAACTTCACTTTCTTAAATGGTTCAATAGGCTTCGCTGTAAATGAATAATTATAATTCAACCCACCTGTCCATGTTTTGGTTCGATCGTAATTTGTATTGAAATCACGGCGCATATTTTCAGAATAAGCGTAGCTCGACGACCAGTTAGAAATTCTCCAGAAGTGTGGCTTCGCTCCGGCTTTCACTTCTTTCCTAACATTGGTGAAATTATATGATTTTCGTTCTGTAAAATCTTGCCCCGCTCTCGCACGTTCCTTTCTTTTATCCAAGTCATAGCTAGAAAGTCGCACATCTGGATTGAAGGGATCGTACTCAGGATTTATTATTCCAAGAGAATAGCCATAGAAGAATGGCAGAGATACGCCTGCACGCTTTCCAAAAAACTGACCAAGCTGTACATTAGAGTTCATATCGACCCCAATTCGTTCATTTCGCTGACGATCCTGTACCCTACTTTCAACACTTCCCCAATTGATCCCAGAATAATTCCCTGACATTGAAACATTAGCAAAATCAGCTAATTGAACTTGCATTTGCGCAACAGCAGCTGAACCACCTTCACTCACGAAATCCGTTAAACGTAATTCATTTATCCAAACATTGACACACTTTGCCATGCCGTCGTCTGGCCAAGTATCGTTCGTGTTTTTGCCTGGATTTCGAACTCCGATCATCAAGGTTTTAACCCCTTGTAAATTTGGACTTCCTTTCACTTTTATCTTTCGATTTGGATTATTAGGATCTATATCTGAATATTCCAAAACATAGGAAACTGAGGTGCTGCCTCCATCAATAAGATCATTGCGTTTCTTCTTAAGGCCGAGGAGATCATCAAATACAATTTCCATGTTATTTAGTTCTGGCCAAATATCTTCAGGCAAGGTTGCCCCCCAATTTGTTTTATAAAGTGGGAGCTCGTATTCATAATAATTGTCAACAAAGTCTGTCCCCAGTCTCACAAATAGTGTGAGGTCTTCATCTTTAAGTGGCACTGTAGACAAAACTTCTTCTGCGTGCACAAACATTTTCAATTTTTTGTAAGTCCGGACATCAAACTGCACATTTTTATATGCAGCACGCGCATCACCATCTTGAAGGTTACAGATGTCTAGCACTAGCGACTGTTCATTCAACTGTCGCTGAAATGTTTGTGAAGGGTCTATCTCACGAGTAATACCGGGAGGAATTTCATATTTTACAGGGCTACGTTGGTCATTTTCTTCTACATTGACCGCTGCAATGTTAAAAGTCGTGAGATTTGGATCCGTTTGTACGCTTTCTCCAGGTTGTGTAAGATCCTCCAAATAACGGCGCCATTCTCCTCTTATCAACTCGAGTCTAGCGAAACGCAAAAGTACTTCTTCGTCAAATCCTTTCATGTACATTCTCATGAAACGAATGGACCTAAAATCTAAAATACCATTTACTTTTTTCTCGAAATCGCGAATTGGAATTTTGAACTGATACCATTTTTCGGTTTTTGTACCATTTGTATATTCCTGAACATTCGTAATATAATTCTGACCTACAACCATGTCATTCGGTCGCATACTTACTTTGTATTGGAAGTAACTTTCTGTTTGAGCTAAGTTGTTGTCCTGATTGATATCCTCTAAGTCAGGCATGTTTGTTCCTTGTGTAGGATATCCGTCCGTATTGGCAGTATCAGACATTTCAGTAGTTGGCGAATTACCCTCCATGCCATTGTATTTCTTATAACGCTGAAGAATATTTAACTCTTGAGAATCATAATTATCATCGCGGTAAAAGTTAAAATCATCATTCGAAGGGTCATTTATCATTTTGGCCTTCGTAGCAGCATCTAACGTTGGGTTATTATTGACCCAATTCACATAATTTTGAAATGCTGTTCGTTCTTGTTGATTACTCCATCCGTCCAATCCAATATCCTGATTAATGCGCGAAGCTGGATCTGTGTCGAAGGCATTAACAACAACCTGCTGCGTTGATACCCTAGCCCATGCTGTTGTGTCTAGGTCATCATTAATAGATGCGCCTGTTGGGGGTAATCCATTTTCAAAACTTTTTCTTGAATCTGGCAATGCATCTTCTGAAATGTTACCCAAGTTGAAATAAAGATCACCACCAGAATGTTGTGCAGTAGGATTGACATTTTCTGCATCCTCATTAAAAGGATCCAAGACCCAGAACTGAATAAATTCAATATTGGTTTGCTCAAAGTCATTGGTAGAAAGTGCTCGCATGATTCCTCCCCAGCGATTTTCGGGATTCACCCAAGTTCCATCAGTATTTACGGTGTTGGTTGTATCGTAGTTATACATTCCTCTTTCCTTGGGGTAATAGGCCAGTTCAAGAATTGGAATGTTAGGAACTGAACCGTATTGCTGCTGAAGATTCGGGAACACATCTGTTTGATTCACCAAGCGCATCCGACTATCTGCCAACATTTCAGGGTTGTCTTTTATGTGCTGAGGTGTTAAGGAATTACTTTGGTAAAACAATGGGTCAATCAAGTACCAACATGTTTTTGACCGTTTATATCCCGCCGAAAGATTTTGATTGTCAGCTTCTGGAAATAAATCAGGCTGTCCTTGGGGAATGGATGCCAAACGCCAAGATGTTATAGCACGAAGATCTATGGTGCTTTGAGAACCTTCAAAGTCATCAATGTAAGATGTACCATCTTTGTTAATTGCTCTAGGCTGACCCGGAATTAGGTGCGCAAATTCGCCAGTAAAAGAGAAAGTTGACTTTTGATTTGTAGAAATCACTGGAAGTATATCCACCAACTTCGTTAAAAAGGGCACATCCGTTCTGTATGCCAAATCAACACCAAGAATATTGTTTTTGAATGGTTCACTTCCGATATCCACTTTTTGTGTCACAGGTCGCTCCATCATTCTCATCCAGGTTCCTCCTAAATTAAATTTATCACTAAAGCGATAATTGTAATGTGCCCCCATCATAGAGCGCGCTTGGAATCCAAATACTGAATTACTTTCTATTGATATTTTAATAGGCGTATTCGATTCAAGAATTCCCGTATTCAAGATTTTTACGCGTCCCAGATTGTAATCAACCGTGTAGTCTGTTCCTTCTACAAGATTAATTCCACCAGCGGTTACTGTGACGGCTCCTTGCGGCACATTCAGAGCATTCAAAGGAATATCTGAACTTATCGATGATTGGTATTCTCCTCGGAAACTAAATCTATTTTTAGCTGGAATCTGCTGTGCAGCTGTTTTTGTCGAATCGTATAATTCTTTGAAGGCAACCTGATCAACCACAACCTGGGAGATGCCTGCATTTTGTAATTTCTTTTCGAGTGTTTTTCCAAAAGGTTCAACAGAGGAGAAATAAATTCGTCCATTTCGGGTGTTTATTGTACCACCATTTTCAGCTCTATTTCCATTGAAACTGATTGGAACATAATCAAAAACTCCATCCGAGAAAGGTTGGTTGTTTTGATTTAATTTATCCATATCAAGTAGAGTCACCAACTGTTCGTCGTCCACTCCTGCCATTGGAAAAAAGGGAACCAAAAGAGATGTTTCAGGATTGTTGTAAAGTAAGTCTATTCTAAAACCTGTTTGATCCACTTGATACGCTCCAATGGAATAAACGTTTTTCATCATTAAATCCCAAATTTTATTGCTAGGATTGGTAATGGTTGGTTTCAACAATTTTAATAATAAGGCTTGTTGACCTGCAACTCCGTCCGTTGAAAACTCTCCAATCTGATATGTTTCACCTTGATAGGTATATTCATAAGCGACTGCTAAGACCTCATCGTTGTTCAATGGGAGATTTAAGGAGATATATCCTAAAAGGGCATTGTAAGAAAACTCTTGTTCAGTAAGTTTTCTTGCATTTTCCACTTTTTCATAATGCACCGCTTGCTCAAAAGGTCCTGGTGAAGAAACTTGATTACTCAAAGCAGATACAGCATTCGCAAAACCTCTTACCAAAGGTTGATTAGATGCCCACTCATACAAACCATTGTGTTCATTATCAGGCAATTCAAAAGGCGAATAATTACCCGGATTACCTTGACAATTTGTCTGTTTAGATTCACCAAGGTCAGAAAACGCGATAATATTTCTGGTGTTTTCAGTGCTGTTCGTTCTGTTCGTCAACCAAACCTCCATTCTAGTAATGTATGCCGAGGAACTAACAATCGGCACGGTAGACATGGCTTGATCATAATGATCGTGATGGTACAAGTTGACGAAATAATGCCTATTGGCCTCGTAATTATCCGCGGATAGCTCGAATTTCTGAACTTGCGCTTTGCCCGAAATATTTATTTCCTGACGCTTTCCTTTTGACGATGCAGCTATCAAATCAACTGTGGCCCGACCAAATTTCAATTGCGTTTTCGCACCAAATAAAGTTTGAGAACCTTGAATCAATGAGGTAGGTAGTTGCATGGCAACATTTCCCAATTCAATTTTCTGCATGATTTGATCCTCATCACCGGTATATTCCAATTTTGAAATATTGTCAAAATCAAAAGCTGCTTGCGTATTATAGCTCGTTCCTACTTTTAATTTTGTACCAATTTGTCCAACGAGATTGAGCTGAATTTGTTGTTGAAAATCAAATCGTGTAATCTTTCGCTGTTTTACGGGTAATATAGGATTATCGTACCGCGATGAATTTACCCCAAAAGATAATTCAACTGAACCTTGTGGTCGAATGGTAATTTGATCGGATCCAAAAAAGTTTTCAAACGCTTTACTACCAATTTTTATTGGAAACTCCATCGGTTGACTTGATGCTGTTTGCTCATCTATTTTATCCTTCCAGTTTTGGTTTTGAGATTTCTTTCTTTCGTATTCAAGGTACTCTTCCAAAGTCATCATGGAAGGATTTCGATAATTTAATCCGTTTCCTAAAGTTTCCTTGAAAACATAAGTACCTGTTGTTGGATCATAAACGATGGTTTGCTCAACAGATGTGGGATCTCCAAGGTCAAAACTTTGAGGTTGCGTCAATGTTGGATCTTGCGCATTTTCTATTGGGTATATGAGTGTGTCTTGCGACCAGCTGGGAATTACATTGAAGCATGTGAAAGCAAGCAACAAAAAAGTTGCTCGTAAGACATTTTTCAGTAGTAATTTAGTTCTCAACGAATTATAATATTTTCAGCGCTTCTTTAATTAATTGTTCCACAGTTTCCTCACCAGTAGAAATTTTATCAATGGCTTTCTCAGCATTTTTCTTGTCAAAACCCAATGAAACCAATGCAGTTAACGCATCAAACTTGTTGGTATTGTTTTGAGAAAAAATATTTTCTGAACTGAATACCATTTTCACCATCTTATCTTTGAGGTCAATGATAACTCGTTGAGCAGTTTTAGCACCAATTCCCTTGATACTTTGAATTGTTCTCACATCTTCAGATTGAATGGCATGCGCTATTTCATCTGGAACAAGAGAAGAAAGCATTATCATCGCTGTATTAGGTCCTATGCCTGAGACGGAAATTAAGTGATTGAACATTTCTCGCTCTTCTTTTGTGGCAAATCCATATAGAACATGCGCATCTTCACGAACAATAAGTTTGGTAAAAACCTTGACTGATTCTTCTGAACCAATAGCCGAAAAAGTATGCAATGAAATTTTCACTTCATAACCAACACCACTGCATTCAATAATTAACTCAGTAGGGTTCTTTTCGATCAATCTGCCGTTTAAATGTCCAATCATTTCCTATTTATTTTGAGCATCAACTACAGCTACCTTCACCATGTTTATTATTTCACGAACAGAAGACCCTAATTGCAGCACATGTACTGATTTTTTAAGTCCAACCAACACTGGTCCAATTGCCTCTCCCTCGGTCATTTCTTGTAGTAGTTTGTATGCGATATTACCAGAGGAAAGATTGGGGAAAATCAAGGTATTTACTTGCTTGTTTGCTAAATGCGAAAAGGCAAACTTCTCCATCATCAACTCATTGTTCAAAGCAAAATTTGCTTGCACTTCGCCATCAACTACAAGATTTGGGTATTTCTCGTGCAAAATCTCCACTGCTTTAGCCATTTTGACTGCATCTTCACCCTTTGAAGAACCAAAATTGGAATAACTCAATAGAGCAATTCGAGGTGTCACCTTAAATTTACGGATCGTTTTGGCTACATTGTTTGTAATCTCCGCTATTTCCTCCGCAGTTGGATTCATATTGATGGTGGTATCGGCCATGAACAAAGGACCTCTTTTGGTAACCAAAATATAAACCCCAGCAACTGTATTAACGTCTTTCTGCAAACCTATTGCTTGGATAGCTGGCCGCACAACGTCGCGGTAATTTCTTGTGACACCGGAAACCATAGCATCAGCATCACCCATTTCTACCATCATTGCGCCGAAATGATTTCGCTCGCGCATGATTTGAATCGATTCATATTCTGTAAATCCTTTGCGCTTTCGATGCTCAAAGAAAGATTTTCCATATTGAATGCGACGGTCTTCTTCCTCTTCCGACTTAGGGTCGATGATTTGTACATCGTGAAATTCGATATTATATTCCTTTATGAGTTCCTCAATCTTTTTTCTTTTTCCAAGTAAAATTGGAAAAGCAACACCCTCCTCCAAAGCGGTTTGTGCGGCCTTTAATATTTTAACATTATCTGCTTCTGCAAATACAACTCTTTTTGGATTATTTTGAGCCTTTTCAGTAATGTTTCTAATGAGTTTATTATCCAAACCTAAGCGGTTTTTCAAATGCATTTCGTAGGCATCCCAATCTGAAATGGGACTTTTTGCAACTCCAGATTCCATTGCTGCTTTTGCAACTGCCGGAGCAACATAGTATATTAAACGAGGATCAAGTGGTTTTGGGATAATTTGCTCACGCCCAAAAGTGATGCTTTTTTCACCATAAGCCTCAACAACTTCTTCCGGAATTGACTCTTTTGCCAAACTTGCAATCGCCTTTACTGCAGCCAATTTCATTTCTTCATTGATCGTTGTTGCTCTCACATCCAACGCACCTCTAAAAATGAAAGGGAACCCTAATACATTATTTACCTGATTAGGATGATCCGAACGACCTGTCGCCCTGATGATATCCTTACGAACCGAAGTGGCATCCTTGTAGGATATTTCGGGTTCAGGATTTGCCAAGGCAAAAACAATTGGGTCTTTTGCCATCAAAGAAATCATGTCTTTGGTTACAAGTCCACCTCTTGATAATCCTAAAAAAACATCGGCTTTCTTGAAGGCCTCTGTAAATTCAATATCTTTTTTATGTCCAGCAAAAATTTGTTTCATGTCGTCTAGATCATCGCGACCAGTCCAAATCAATCCTTTGGAATCAAACATGAAAATATTTTCCAAACGTGCCCCCAATGCATGGTATAATTTCGCACATGAAAGAGCAGAGGCACCGGCGCCTGAAACTACAATTTTTACTTTATCGATTTTCTTTTTAGCAAGTTCTAACGCATTGATAAGAGCGGCAGAAGAGATAATTGCAGTTCCATGCTGATCGTCGTGCATGATTGGAATATCCAATTCATCTTTCAACCTTCTTTCTATTTCAAATGCCTCTGGCGCCTTGATATCCTCAAGGTTTATACCTCCAAATGTAGGAGCAATCGCTTTTACCGTTTGAATGAATTTTTCCGGATCCTTTGCGTCTACTTCAATATCGAAGACATCAATATCCGCAAATATTTTGAATAGAAGGCCTTTTCCTTCCATAACAGGTTTTGAGGCAAGAGGTCCAATATCTCCAAGACCTAAAACAGCTGTTCCATTCGAAATTACTGCTACTAAATTCCCTTTACTTGTATACTTGTATGCATCTTCTGGATTTTCTGCTATTTTCAAGCAGGGTTCAGCCACACCTGGAGAGTATGCCAAGGAAAGGTCTCTTTGCGAAGAATATGGTTTTGTTGGTATTACTTCAATTTTTCCAGGTTTTCCTGAAGAATGGTAATCCAATGCGTCCTGTTTTCTGATTTTTGCCATATGTTTCTCTGAAGCCGCCAAATATACTAAAATGCTTCCAAAACAGGGTGTAAAACTTAACTTATGGGTGTAAAAAAATCCCGGGCGAAATACCCGGGATTTAATATAGATTGGTTTTATTTTCTATTACTTAATTACAACCTTTTGAGATCTAGTAACTCCCTGAGAAGTAACACTTACAAGGTAGCTTCCTTTTGCAAATTCTGCAACTGGAATAGCTACATTTTGAGCACCGCTCAAACCTTGCAACTCTTGCGTCGCAACAACCCTTCCTTGAAGATCCATTATTGTAATTGAATACGATGCGTTTACCGCTTCAAAACTTACGTTTAGGATATCAGACGCTGGATTCGGGAAAAGACTGAAATCATTGATATTAACTTCGTTTACACTTAATGAACAAGCTACGATCAGGATTGTATTCATTCCTACACTGCTCTGGGCATTATCGGGTATAATGCATCCGTTTATGTCGCATTGGTTTAAAACAAGCCATTCAAATGAATAAAAGGATCCGAAATGCTGTTTCCTGGCTCTTACAGCAGGTTACAAGCGCTTCAATTATCAGCCAAACGAGGACTTAAA
>JBKDKG010000341.1:0-1891 GCA_046345095.1 Flavobacteriia bacterium
GATCTACACCTATGATACAGTGCATCAAATGATTTCTACTGTTTCATGTGAAATAGCTGAAGACACAGAATTTCTGGATATTTTGAAAGCTACTTTTCCAATGGGTTCAATGACTGGAGCACCAAAAGTGAGGGCGATGGAATTAATTGAAGAATATGAATCATTCAAAAGAGGTGTGTATTCTGGTTCAATTGGTTACATTCAGCCCAATGGCAATTTTGATTTTAATGTTGTGATCCGAACGCTGTTATACAATGCCGATGAAAAGTACTTATCATGTTCTGTAGGAAGCGCAATTACGATTGGTTCTGACCCTGAACAGGAATTTGAGGAATGTATGGTGAAAGTAAAACGCATCATGGACGGTATGAATGAGTAAAATCGAGGTATATTTCAAATCGTTTCTCGCGGAACACAAATTGAAACATGGAATTGTTGCTTGCAGCGGTGGAGTTGATTCAATGGTTCTCTTGCATTTGGCTGCAAAATTCATGGTTGAAAGAGAGGTGCTACATGTCAATTATCAGCTACGTGGTGATGATTCCGATAAAGACCAGTTAATTGTACAACAAGAAGCTGAAAAAAGAGGCATTAAATACTCGGTTCACAAAGTTGATTTACGTGATAAGTTAGAACAGGAGGGTGGCAATCTTCAAGAAACAGCCCGAAAAATGCGGTATCAACTTTTGAAGACAGCTTGTATTGAAAACAATGCCAAAGTTTTATTCGCACATCATGCCGACGACCAGATTGAAACTTTTTTTCTCAATTTGGCCAGGGGAGGTGGAATGATGGGACTTTCCGCTATGTTGCCTGCAAGCGATTGGAAATGTCGGCCTCTTTTGCCTTTCTCAAAAACAGAACTAATTGATTACGCAACTCAAAATGGAATTTCATGGAGAGAAGATCGCTCCAATGAAAAATTAGATTACGCGCGCAACAAGCTTAGAAATGTTTTTTTACCTGTAATTACAAATTCTTATCCAAGTCTTGGTGGAGACACTCTTTTTTTAATTGAGCAATTTCAGCGAAGTATTCGACATATTCAATTCGAATTAGCAACTTTCTTGGATGAATTTGAGTCGACATCATTGTTGCCGTTTTCTATTTATGATCATTGGGACGAGCATCAGTTGATGGAATTTATGCGCGAATTTCATTTGTCACCAGGATTACGAAAAGAATTAAAAAAACTCAGGAAGTCTGAAAAAGGAAAATTAATAAATCTGAAAAATCCTAGGTTCAAAGCTATTTTTAAAGAAGAAAACGGATTTTGTTTTTCCAAAGTTTTTATTCCACAAAAGCCTCTCATTGTAAAGGAAGAATGTGCGGAACTGCCAAGTCATTTTGATTTGAATTGCATATTTGTTGATCCTGATAAAATCCAGGGTGAACTAATGATTAGAACTTGGGAAATTGGTGATCGTATGAAGCCAATTGGAATGAAAGGCTCTAAACTTATTTCTGATATCCTAAAGGATGCAAAGATTCCGGCCAACATGAAAAAAGATCAACTCGTAGTTGTAGATAATGAAAAAGTAATATGGTGTGTTGGTTTTTCGATCAGCCGTGATGCCATTGCAACTTCCGATACTAAAATCATCAAGTTAACAATTGAACCTTCTTTGAAATATTGAAGGTATGAGTCCTTTGAACACTTCCGTCAATCGAGTGATTTTTCAGAGCATGTCCTCGACCTGTCTGCAGTGGTGGATACATCTGCAGAGGCAGACATTCCCTCCTTCGGCGGACACTCGGTCAGCTGCCAATCGAGTGATTTTTCAGAGCAATCATGTGATGAAAAATGACTGACATTGAAGGCAATCGAGTGATTTTTAAGAGCATGCCCTCGACCTGTCCGCAGTGGTGGATACATCTGCCGAGGCAGACA
>JBKDKG010000342.1:0-5356 GCA_046345095.1 Flavobacteriia bacterium
TCTATTTCCTGTAGACCTAAACTGTCTCTTTGTTCGGTCTGGGCTGAAGAAATAACTGAAAATAAAAGAGTAGGAATAAAAATTAGCTGTTTCATATATCAATGGTTTATCATGAGACGCTTTGCAGTTTCAAAAGTTACTTTTTGGAAAGTGATTTTGAATAGAAAAAATAAAACTTGCCTATTCGAATATGAAAACTCTTGGTTGCTTTTTCTTTTGATACGAGCTTATTCCTTATAGTTCCCATATTTTGTTTTTGAGGTTTCATCAAATAATTGAAATGGTCCATTTCTGAAAAATTTGCTTCGTGAATTGCTAACTGATCATCGATAGTTTTTAGAGTATCATCAACAGCTGTGAGAGACCTACTCAAAGACAAAGAACTGTCTTGCGCCTTCTGATCTGAACCTTTTGAAAAAGAATTTAGTTCACTGTTGAATGCTAATGATTTCACATATGTGCATTCCTGCTCACTTTTGCCGGATGTCTTCACTAAATAGAAAGAATTTACTTCTGGTTGATGCGAATTTCCTTCTAATCTAGGTTGGTCAGGCAAAGAAGTGTTGTGCTTATTTTTTTTCTTTCCGGATAATTTTACCTCATTCCGCTTCCAGTTCACATTTTGAAATGTTTTTGAAGTACTTCGTTCTTGAAAAATGTAGCTAAGAAAAGTAAAAAGCAATGACGCTGCAGCAAAACTTGCCCATGGTATTATCCTTCGATTCCGAGACTTTTTCTTGAGGTTTTGCTTGTTCGAGAATATGATATTCTTTTCAGAATAAAATCGAGTGTAAAGGGCAATTTCAGCCTCCTTTTTGAATTTTTCATCTTGAAGACAAAGTTCTTTTAGATTCGTTTCATCATCGGGAAGCAACTGATCTTCAGAAAGTAAAAAAAATAGTCGTTCTTTTCGTTCTTCATCGGACAAATATTCCGGGGCTATATCAAACCTAAGATTCTTTTTTAACAGTTCTTTTTTTTGAAAAACAACCTCTTCATCAGGAAGAAAAACCAATGCCTTCTGACCGGGATCAAAATCTGGATGTTCTTCCAAATACTTTTGGACAGCCACAGATTCTTCCCAACTTAATTGATCCGTAAGATAATCAAGCAAATATGCTTCTATATTTTCATGATCGATCTTCATATGTGTTGTTCCAAGCAGTTCAAATAAGTTCGTAATGATTTCCTTGCTCTGAAAATATACACCTTTACTTGTTGCGTAGTCAGATTGGTAATCTCTCCAATTTCCTGGTAAGTATAACCTTCGTAATCTCTTAGCAGAACTACATTCCTCTGATAAGTCGGCAGTAATTGAAGTGCCCTTTCCAGCTGCCTTTTCAGATCAAAATTATCTGTTGTATGTTGTACATCATCAAATGGCAGCTCTTGAAAATCATGAAATCGTTTGATTTTTCTGGATCTGTCAATGATTGAATGATAAACTATGGTATACATATAGGACTTAACCTTTTCGAAAGAAGCCTCTTCTCTTTTGATCCAAAGTTTTTCAAAGGCATCTTGAACAGCATCTTCTGCCTCTTCAATATTACCCAAAGATTTTAGAGCAAAACGATATAATCCGTCTGCAAACTTATCAACAGAATTGTTGTACTCCTCAATGGTCATAGCCATACGTATGACGCTCAAGGTTAACCAAAAGTTACATCACAGTTCTTTTTTTATTCGGATTACTCACATGCTTCTCGAGAATCCGTTGACCTTCTTCCTTTACGAAAGCTCCTTTGCGAAAAGCATACACCCAATCGCTGGCCTTCTTGCGAGATTCCTCTAAGTCAACGATTGGAGAAGGATAGTCAATTCCAATGTGGCAATTATAAAATTCTTGTTCGATGGGACTTAACTTCCAGGGTTCATGGATCAAATGATCGGGTATTTCTGTAAGTTCGGGCAACCATTTACGAATAAACACACCGTGCGGATCGTGGTCTTCCGAATTCTTGACGGGATTATAGATACGAATCGTATTGATGTGTTACCCCCGACTGCATTTGCAACTGCGGATAATGGATTCCCGGTTCGTAATCCAGAAATTGTCGCGCCAAAAAATGTAATTCTCTCCAATCCTGCCAAAGATTAAATACAAAAAATGATACCACCATTGCCCGCATTCTGAAGTTGAGGTAACCCGTTTGGACCACACAGCGCATACACGCATCAACGATTGGGACTCCTGTCCTACCCTCCTGCCACGCGCGAATAAACTCCTCGTTGCGCGTTTTAACCAATTGATCATAGGCACGATTGACGTTTTCGAACTCCATCCGGCATTCATCCTCGAACTTCTGAATAAAGTGACAGTGCCAATGCAAACGCGAGATAAAATTGGAGAGCGCACGTTTGTTTTTAGCCTGATCGTAGTGTTGCATTGTATAGCGATAGACCATGCGCATGGAGATATTTCCGTAAGCGAGGTACGGCGACAAACGACTACAACCTTTTCTGCTCAGTTCGGGCTTGGAAATATGTTTGCTGTAATTGGCATAACGATCTTTCAGAAAGCTTTTTATGTAGCGCCATGCAAGTGTTTCTCCTCCTTGCTGAAAATCCATATTTCTGGTCGATATTTCCTGCGGTAATTCAGGTCCTTTTGCATTTTTATAAAAATCAGGATCCAACTTTAAATAGTTTCGAAAATCGTCATCAACCATTTTTGGGAAAGCATTCATTGTTTCTTTCCAGCGTTTATCCCAGTCCTTACGACTTCGAAGTTTACGAATGACTCCATTTGTCTGGCTTTCCTTCCATGCCCAATTATATTGTTGACAAAATTCTTTAACCCTTAAATCTCTGTCAAAAGTGAGTTTATTTCCGATCTCCTGATGCGAAAAAAGGCACTTCACATCAAAGTGTTCTTTCAAGGCATGAAAAACGATTTCTACTTCCTGGTGAAAAATATACAATTGTACATCCATTCCATTCAGTTGTTGTTGCATATCCTGAAGGGACTCATGTACAAAACGCCAATGACGCACATCGCTGTCATCATATGCCATCACTGATGGTTCAAAACAATAAATCAACAGTATAGGTAACCCAAGTCTTTGCGCATGGAAAAGCGGTTCGTGATCTGTGAACCTCAAATCCCTTTTGAACCATACGATACTGATGGGCTGTTTCATAATAAAGAAACAAGGAATTACAAAAAAAGTTGACGGTTTCTCAAGAATATAGAACTTACTTATCTTTAATGCATGAACATTTCAATCCATCCGTGTCTTTGGGTAGACAACAATGCACAGGAAGTTGCCGAATTCTACTGTTCCATATTTCCGAATTCACAACTACTTTCTTCCAATCCAATGGCGACTGTTTTTAAGTTAAATGAGCAGCGCATGATGTGTTTGAATGGAAATTCGCAGAGTAAATTCAATAAATCTGTCTCGATGGTGATCACCTGTGAAACACAGCAAGAGATCGATCATTTCTGGAATAATTTTTCGGATGGCGGTATAGAAGGCCGATGTGGATGGATCACAGATAAGTTCGAATTTTCATGGCAAATAGTCCCATCTATCCTTGGAAGTTTAATGAGTGATCCTGTAAAAGCTCCAAAAACGATGTATGCTTTCATGCAAATGAAAAAGTTTGACATTGAAGGTTTAGTGAAAGCTTCAAATTCTTAAATCTACCACGTAAAAAACGTACGAACTTCCCTGCTTTTCTTTGTTGAAAAATTTTGATTAAAATTTAATCATTTATTGATTATTTATTTGTCTTTTTGTATCAAACGGATTTAACTTTAAATGGATTAATACACACTATGTATGGCAATAATAAATGTAGAAAACACTTCAGTAACCATATTAAAGGAGAATAATGAAGATTACATTTCATTAACGGATATGGCTAATTCCAAGAATGGAGAAAGCAGAGCTGCAGATATTATCAAAAACTGGATCAGAACACGCTTTACTCTTGAATTTATCGGAACATGGGAGATTATAAATAATCCCTGTTTTAAAGTGGTCGAATTCGACCACTTTAAAACGCAGGCAGGTTTACCTAGTTTTGTTTTGAGTGTCTCCGAATGGATCGGGAAAACTAATGCAATAGGTCTGATCGTTAAAAAAGGAAAATACGGCGGAACCTATGCTCACAAGGATATCGCATTTGAATTCGGATCTGCAATAAGTGTCCAATTCAAATTGTATCTAATCAATGAATTCCAGCGACTTAAAGAAAAAGAACACCAAAAACTTGGCTGGTCAGCTAAACGCGAATTGGCTAAAATCAATTACCTCATCCATACAGATGCCATTAAAGAACATCTCATCCCGAAATCAATCAGCAAAAAACAGGCTTCAATCATTTATGCCAGCGAAGCAGATGTATTAAATGTTGCTTTATTTGGTAAGACTGCTAAAGAATGGCGAGAAGAGTATCCTGAATCGAAAGGAAACATAAGAGATCATGCACATCTTAACGAACTGATCTGCCTTTCAAATCTCGAAAATATCAACGCGCTGCTGATCAATGAAAACATGAAACAATCGAATCGACTGATCAAACTGAACCAAATTGCCATCAAACAAATGACCTTACTCAAACCTATTGGAGCGAGACCGCAGCTGGAATAGCAAATTAAAGCTGATCGAGTATTCCTTTGCACCTCGATACACTTCGCCTTCGGCGAATACTCAGTCAGTAAAGGAGTTTATCGAGAACAGCAACACAACACTTACGATATGCAGCCAAAATTGAATTTAAAACACATTCATTATGGCCGTTTTGCGCTCAATAGTACACATGGACCTCGATACATTTTTTGTATCGTGCGAACGCCTGCTCGATAGCAGACTGGCAGGCAAACCAATTCTCATCGGCGGAACGAGTGACCGCGGAGTGGTAGCATCATGCAGTTATGAGGCCCGAAAATTCGGGATCCATTCTGCTATGCCTATGAAAATGGCGAAAGAACGCTGTCCGGAAGCAATCATCATCAAGGGGAATTCGGCGACATACAGCAATTATTCAAAAATGGTGACCGACATCATTCGCGAGGAAGCACCCCTCTATGAAAAATCGTCGATCGATGAGTTCTACCTGGATCTGTCCGGCATGGACAAATTCTTCGGAACCATGAAATACGCTTCCGAATTAAGACAAAAAATTATGCGGGAAACAGGTCTTCCAATCTCTTTCGGACTCTCACAAAACAAAACTGTATCGAAAATAGCCACAGGCGAAGCTAAACCGAACAACCAACTCCTCATCGACTATGGCTCCGAAAAAGGCTTTCTTGGCCCCTTATCGGTGCAAAAAATCCCTATGGTTGGACTTAAAACCTTTCAGACACTCTGTAGCCTCGGCGTACGAAAGATCCAAACAATCC
>JBKDKG010000343.1:0-2178 GCA_046345095.1 Flavobacteriia bacterium
GGAGCTCCATCAACTAAATCTTTAGACTCTTTAAGACCGTTTCCAGTCAACTCTTTTACAAGTTTAACAACTGCAAGTTTGTTAGCACCACCTGCTTTCAAAATTACATCAAACTCTGTTTTTTCAGCAGCAGCTTCGCCACCACCTGCAGCAGCACCACCTGCAACCATTACTGGAGCAGCAGCAGCTGGCTCAATGCCATACTCATCCTTAAGGATTGTTGCCAACTCATTTACTTCTTTAACCGTTAGGTTTACTAGCGTTTCCGCGATTTGCTTGATATCAGCCATTTTATTTAATTTAAAAAGGTTCTTAAAATAATTTAATTATGCTCTTTCTTCGAGCGTTTTCAAAATACCGGCGATTTTTCCACCAGCACCTTTAAGTCCAGAAACAACGTTTTTAGCAGGACTCTGAAGCAATCCGACAATGTCTCCAATCAATTCTTCACGTGATTTCAAAGATACTAAAGCCTCTAATTGATTATCCCCCATAAATACAGCCTCGTCAATATAAGCTGCTTTAAGAATAGGTTTCGGGCTCTTTCTTCTGAATTCTTGAATTAATTTAGCAGGAGCATTCCCTACTTCGCTGAACATGATTGAAGTTGCACCAGCAAGTGCATCCTTCATTGTTCCGAAATCTTTTCCTTCGACACGCTCCATTGCCTTTTCAAGCAATGTGTTTTTAACAACGCGCATGCGAATGTTAGATTGGAAACATCTCCTGCGAAGACTGTTCACTACGTCCACTGTTAAGTCCGCTGTGTCTGCTAGATAAAAAATACTCGCTCCCGAAAGTTCAGTTGCAAGATCATCAATATACTTTGCTTTTTCTTCTCTTGTCATAATGATTTAAGTTTTTAAGCAACAACAGACTTTGTATCCACTTGGATACCAGGGCTCATTGTAGAACTCAAGTAAATACTCTTGATGTAGGTACCTTTTGCTGCAGAAGGCTTCATTTTAATTAAAGTTTGGATCAATTCGTGAGCATTCTCTCGGATCTTTCCACCTTCAAAACTTACCTTACCGACTGAAGAATGAACAATACCATATTTATCAACTTTAAAATCGATTTTACCAGCTTTCACTTCTTCAACAGCCTTACCAACTTCCATTGTTACTGTCCCAGTTTTTGGGTTTGGCATTAGTCCACGTGGACCTAAAATACGTCCTAATGCACCAACTTTACCCATAACTGAAGGCATAGTAATAATAACGTCGATATCGGTCCAACCACCTTTGATTTTTTCAATGTAGTCATCCATCCCAACATGGTCAGCCCCCGCTGCTTTTGCTTCAGCTTCCTTGTCAGGCGTACAAAGCACAAGTACTTTTACATCCTTTCCAGTTCCATGAGGCAAAGCCACAGTTCCTCTTACCATCTGATTTGCTTTACGTGGGTCAACACCCAAACGTACGCTGATGTCAACAGATGCATCGAATTTAGTAGTAGAAACTCCTTTAACCAAATCACATGCTTCTGTCAAGGAGTAAGGCTTTTCTAAATCAAATTTAGCCAAGACCTCTTTTCTTTTCTTAGATACTCTTCCCATAACACTAATGATTATTTGGTTTTTGGTGCTTCACCACCCTTTACAGTAACACCCATGCTTCTTGCAGTACCTGCGACCATGCTCATTGCAGCATCTATAGTAAAGCAATTAAGATCCGGCAGCTTATCTTCAGCAATTGTGCGCACTTGATCCCAAGAGATTGAACCAACTTTTAATTTGTTTGGTTCGGAAGATCCTTTTTTGATTTTTGTGTGCTCAATAATCTGAACTGCTGCTGGAGGTGTTTTTAATACAAAATCAAATGATTTATCACCATAAACTGTGATAACTACTGGTGTAACCTTTCCAGGACGGTCTTGCGTACGTGCATTAAACTGCTTGCAAATCTCCATAAGGTTATCCCCCTGTGCACCAAGTGCGGGACCAACTGGAGGAGCTGGATTGGCTGCACCACCTTTGATCTGTAATTTGATCAACGCTGCTACTTCTTTAGCCATTTGTATTCGAATTATGTAGTCAAACGTAAGTAATCACGGGAAGCTTTGATCGTTTTCCTTACTCCTACGGGTTAATATACCAACTAAATTTCTTTTTCCACTTGCATGTAGCTGAGCTCCAGCAAGTTCTTTCTTCCGAAGATTTTCACCATGACCTTCAGC
>JBKDKG010000344.1:0-5120 GCA_046345095.1 Flavobacteriia bacterium
CCAAAGAACTCGGTCTTTCAGAATACGATGCTTACAATTTGACTGACAACAAAGGAATAGCGCTTTATTACGAAGCAATTATTCAGCATACAACAAATTTCAAATCTGCAGCGAACTGGATGATGGGTGAAGTAAAATCGTATCTGAATGAATTCGGTGTTGACATTGAAGCTTTTCCATTGAGTCCATCGAAAATTGCAAGTGTGATTCAACTTATCGATAGTGGAAAAATTTCTCACTCAGCAGCATCACAAAAATTATTTCCGGCCTTATTGAAAGAACCAACTGCAGATCCAGCGCAATTGTCTGAGCAGCTCAATCTATTGCAAGATTCAAGTGCTGATGCGATCATGACGTTTATTCAACCAGTAATTGATGAAAACCCGAATGAAGTCGAAAGGTACCGCAATGGTGAAAAACAATTGACAGGTTTCTTTATGGGGCAACTGATGAAGATTTCAAAAGGCAAGGCTGACCCGAAAGCAGCAAATGAACTAATGCGTAAAACGCTTGAAGGATAACATGAAAAAACTCGCTTATTTATTTTCTGTTTTGATTCTGTTTGCATGCGGAAATGCTGAGAACAATGATAAACAAGACACCTTGGAGGACAACATCTCTATCAATGGCTCCGTGCAAGATGGCGCGAACATGGCAATCTATCTGGAAGCCCTTAGTCAACAAGGGTCGATCAAAGTAGCCGAAGCAACAACCGATGCAAATGGTCATTTTGAACTCAAAGGAAATGTACCGGGAATGGGAATTTACCAGCTTCGCCTGGGAGAATCTCAAGACAAAGTTGTTCCTTTAACGCTTTCTCCGAATGACAAAGTAACGATGAAAACGACCTTTAATGATTTTGCTGTGCGTCCAAATGTGAGTGGCACTGAATGGGCAAAACCAATGAATCTGTACATGGAGAAATATGCATTATTCATGGGACAGCAGATGCAATTGAACAGTCTTCAGGGTCAACTTTCTGAAGATGAGATGATGGTCAAATACCTTGAAATACGAAAACCACTTGATGATTTTTCAAGGGAACAAATGAACAAGGATCCAGACAACCCATTCAATATCATCCTTTCCACATCATCAACTCCTAATATGGGATTCAAAGACTGGGACCCAACGAACTTAGATGTATTAAAGAAAGTTGCTGAAGCCTATAAAAAGCGCTACAAAGATTCGCCAATGGCGGCAACGATGGAAAATCAAGTGTTTCAAATTGAAAGTGCTTACAACGAATTCTTAAATGCGGGAGCAAATCCAGCACAAGGGCCTGTCGCGCCAGAAATTTCGATGAAAGATCCCAATGGAAAAGTTTTAAAACTTTCTTCGTTGCATGGTAAAATTGTGTTGATTGATTTCTGGGCTTCGTGGTGCGGTCCATGTCGGCGTGAAAGCCCAAATGTTGTAAAGCTTTACAAACAATACAAAGACAAAGGATTTACCGTGTTTTCTGTTTCTCTTGACGATGACGCTGCTGCTTGGAAAAAAGCCATTGCAGCAGATGGATTGATTTGGCCCAACCACGTGAGCGACTTAAAAGGCTGGGAAACACCTATGGTGCAAACATATGGCATCAGTGGAATTCCTCACACTGTATTAATTGATAAACAAGGAAAAATCATTGCAACTGGTTTGCGTGGTGAATCTTTGGAACAAAAATTGAAAGAACTTTTCGCAAACTAATAATATATCATTTTGAAAAAACTAATTAGCATCTCATTTCTCCTGACAACTTTGGTTGCTTTCTCGCAGAAACCGATCAATGTGACGATCTCAGGAAACATATTTAATGCATCAGTGGACACTATTTCGCTGTCACAATTTTACGGAACACATTACAAAGATTATTTCAAAACGACTTTCTCGAAAAAAGGAGATTTTGTGTTGAAAGGTACTTTGCCCAACCCCGATTATTATGTGGTAAAAGTGGGTGGTTCTCACATCAATGTCATTCTGCGCGAAGGTTCTGACATCAAACTTTACGGTGATGGTTCCAATATCTATGCATTCTGCAACATCGTTGGATCGGACGAAAGCAAGAACATGAATGATTTTGTAAAAATTCTTTCTGCGTGGAATTTCAAACGTGATTCTGCAATGGCACTTATTAACCGAGAGCCAGCGAGACAGGAGGAAATCAGCAATTCGATGACATCCACATTTTACACTTTCCAGAGTAATATGCAGTCGTTTATTGCAAACAACCAAAACTCAGCAGCATTGCTTCCCGTTGTTTCTACAATCGACAAAGAAAATGATTTTGCAACCTACGAATCCATTGTCACTCAATTGAACAATAATTTCAGTGATTCGCCCACGATCAAAGAAGTGTACAATGGCTACCTTGCAGCCAAAAAACAGAAAGAATTGGCGAATCTATTGGCACCTGGAAAAGAAGCACCTGACTTTGAAGAATTAAAGTTGGATGGAAAGACAAAAATGAAATTATCTGATTTGCGAGGACAAGTTGTTTTGCTTGATTTCTGGGCATCTTGGTGCGGACCTTGTCGCAAGGAAAACCCGAATGTGGTTCGAATTTATGACAAATACAAAAACAAAGGATTTACAGTAATGAGTGTTTCGCTTGATCGCGATAGAGCGTCATGGCAGGCAGCCATTGAAAAAGACAACTTAACATGGCCAAACCATGTCAGTGACTTAGGACATTGGGCAAGTAAAGTTCCACAAATCTATCAGGTGCGCGGTATTCCGTTCACAGTTCTTATCGACAAAGAAGGCAAAATCATCAAAACGAACTTGCGTGGCGAGGCGCTTGAAGCTGAGCTTGCAAAAATCTTCGGTTTCTAATCATTTTGAGCGATCAAAAGAAAAATATCTACTTCGCTTCCGACTTTCATCTAGGCGTTCCTACCTATGAAAAAAGCTTGGAAAGAGAAAAGCAAATCGTTGCTTGGTTGAATCACATTGAAACTACTGCACAAGAAATTTTTCTGGTGGGCGACATCTTTGACTTTTGGTTTGAATACAAACACGCTATTCCAAAAGGATTTGTTCGTTTGCAAGGAAAACTCGCAGAATTGACGGACAAAGGTATCCCTGTACATGTTTTTACAGGCAACCATGACATGTGGATTTTTGATTATTTACCGAAAGAATTGGGCGTTCAATTGCACCGTGAACCAGTTACAAGAGAATTTTACGGTAAAAAATTTCTAATTGGCCACGGTGATGGGTTGGGGCCAGGTGACCGAGGTTATAAATTTTTGAAAAAAGTATTTCAACATCGTTTATCTCAATGGGCATTTGCACGCTTGCATCCCAACTTCGGAATTGGGTTGGCAAATTACTCATCCAAAACAAGTCGAGCGGCCACTGGCATGGCGGATGAAGTGTTTCACGGGAAAGAAAACGAATGGTTGTACATTTACTGCACAGAAGTGTTACAAAAAGACCATTTTGATTATTTCATTTTCGGACATAGACACCTGCCAATCGACATGGAAGTTGGTTCTCAATCACGCTACATCAATCTTGGTGACTGGCTCAACTATTGCACGTTCATGGAATTTGACGGTACTTCCGCTCTCCTTAAAAAATGGACCCTTGAAGGAGATGTTGTTTTTAAGACCTAGTTATTAGACAATCTCCAATTATTTACTAAGGTACTTGTGTAAGAACGAATTTAACTCCCCTCCTGTATGAGCGAGACCGAATTTTTTGCGTATTCTTCCTCTGGCAATTGTGAGCGTGTGCACGGATTGACCTGTAATTCCTGAAATTTCTTTTGTTGACATGTCCAATGCGAGGAAAATACTCAACTTTCGCTCGTTCAAGGTTAGATCTGGGAAATCTGCTAAAAGTTTTGGAAGAAAATCCTTGTTAACCTTGTGAAAACGGAATTCAAACTCTTTCCAGCGGTTGGAATTCAAAGACATCGTCATTTCATTTATTAAACGACGAACAACCGCTTGTGGATCGATGGATGGATCGTCCTGAATTTTGCGGAGTTCTGCTAAAATCGTATCGATCAACTTCTCCTTTTCCATCAATTTCATGAAGGTCATAGTCAACTGCCGATCGTGCGAACTTACCTGTTCACGCAGGTCCTCAAGCTCGGCCTTAAGTTGCTCAATTGATTCACTATTCGTTTCCTTTTTAGAGCTAAAAAACATAGATATTTCAATTATTTAATACGAAAAAAGTAGTTAAAGTGATCAACGAACTAATCAAAGCATTCTGGTTTAGGTTTATTTACTTAACGAAAGTTACGCCAATCTTTCTTGTGTTTCAATGACCGTTTATACGAATTTATGGTACAAAAACACCTATCTCTACAATTTCATGGCACAAAAGCTTCTTAATACTCCTCTTTTTCAATCTTTTATTCAACTAAATTTCTATTTGTCAAACCTTGTTTTTACAACAGGAAATTTATTCTGTATAGTTTTTTTATATAATAAAAATTCCACATGGGAGTCAACTCAGCAATTCTATGTATCTCAAGTATATATTGAAAAATAGGCTCTTCTTTAAACTAGTCGGAACTTTACGCAATGCTTGAGATGTGCGCATGCAGTTTTGGGTGAAAGACTACAAAAGAGCCAACAAACAAAACCGGTTTCGCCTTTCAATCCTTCCTGTAAAATGCAGTTTCAGCAGCCTACTAATGCTAAAGTCAAGGTTATGAAAAATTCTACCTACACCAAAAACATGAAACTTTCCACGCGTTTCTTTTCGATGAAACTTAAATCTATATTCAGCTCGTTCAAAATTCTCTCTTTTGTTCTCGTTATTTTGATAGGAAATAGGGTTTTGGGGCAGGTCATGCCTGCGTCAGGAACTGCCACAAACAGTGGAAGTGGCAGTTGGACTGTTCCTGCCAATGTTTATTCCATCACAATAGATGCTTGGGGTGGCGGAGGTGCTGGTGGTGCTGCTGGTTGTGTTTCCTCCAACGGTGCAGGTGGCGGTGCGGGTGGATCCAAAGTTTCATCAACAATATCCGTAACTCCAGGCCAAACAATCTACTACAGCGTAGCTGCTGCGAGGGCAAGCGGCTTGGATGCTAATACGACTCGGAGAAATGGTAATGATACCTGGGTGAATAAAGCAGCTAACTCAGCTCCTACAGCGGCTTCAAACGGTGC
>JBKDKG010000345.1:0-24798 GCA_046345095.1 Flavobacteriia bacterium
TGCTTTTATATACGGGATTCAGGCTTTTAATATCATCAACGGGCCAGTTTACAAGTTTAGAGATAGTTGCCATGTGCATTCCTGACGAAAGACACATAGTATCCAGTTGGGCATAATGTACTTTTGGTTCAATTGGCAGAATGTTGTGCTCTGCATGGAACGTCAACAAATAAGCGGCAGCTAAAAAATTAGGAACATATGCTTGAGTCTCAGATGGCAAATAGGGACGTACTTCCCAGTAAGTAGTTTTATTGCCTGATCTTCTAATTGCATGGTTCACGTTTCCGGGCCCCGCATTGTATGCAGCAAGTGCAAGGTTCCATTCTCCGTAGATCCCATATAATTGCTTTAAATATCTGCAAGCGGCATCCGTTGCTAACACGGGATCCATGCGTTCATCAAGGTATGAATTCTCTTTTAAACCAAAATAAAGCCCAGTTCTGTACATAAATTGCCAAAGTCCGAGCGCGCCGGCGTGTGATTTAACTTGAGGTCTCAATCCACTTTCAATTACTGGAAGAAACTTCAATTCTAATGGCAATCCATATTCAGATAGCTTTTCTTCAAACATGTCGAAATAGAGATTGGAACGCCCAAGAATTATTCGCGCAAAACTTCGCCTGCTTTTTACAAAAAATTTAATGGTTGATAAAGTAGCTTGGTTGCATTCAAATTTGAACGGTGTCGTTTCGTTCAATTTTTTAATATGCTCACAGTATTGTTCGTCGGTAAATTGAGGAATATGATCCGGCTCATAATTAAGTGCTTTGATGATTGAATCATACTCATTTTTGTTGACGTAATCTGTTAAAAACAAATGAAGACTTTGTTCAACAGTATTGATAAAGGGATCTTTATTCAATGTGTCTCCTGGCTTCACAAGATGAGCGGCTTTCTGCGAGTAAAACCCTGTCAGAAAACAGAAAAGAAGTGAAACCGAAAGGATAATTCTCATGAATCCAAGGAGTTGTTAACCAAAATACTCGCAATATCAAAAAGTTCTTTCTCAGCAAAATGATTTCCCATAAGCTGAATACCGAAAGGCAATCCATTCGAGTGTGTACCTAAAGGTAAGGATAATGCCGGATTTCCGGTAAGATTTGCATGTACCGTAAATATATCTTGTAAATACATCTGAATTGGATCATTCACTGAATCCAATGCAAAAGCAGTTGAAGGTGTAGTTGGTAAAATTATGGCCTCGTATTGACTAAGAATCTCATCAGTTTTATCCCGAAGTACACGTCGAACTTTTTGTCCTTTTGTGTAATAGGCATCATAGAAACCGTGAGAAAGAACAAAAGTGCCTGCCATTATTCTGCGCTGAACTTCAGGCCCAAAACCAAAAGAGCGCGATTTTTTATAGGTGTCATCAACTCCCTGAGCTGCTGGATGACGGTACCCGTAATGCACTCCATCAAAGCGCGAAAGGTTAGAAGATGCTTCTGCTGTGGTCAAAACATAATAGGTCGGCACCATGTAATCAAGGTACGGAAATGAAACTTCTTCCACTTGATGTCCTGCGTCTTTTAACTTGGAAATTTGGTTTTTCAAAGCAGTCTTCACCTCCTCATCCACACCGTCAGCAGTTAAACTTTCCTTAAGGACAGCAATTTTCAAAGTTTTACCCGAGCTTCGCTCTGTGTACGTTTCAATTGGTCGTGAGGATGCTGTAGAATCGAATTCATCAATACCAGCCATTATTTCTAACAATAAAGCTGAATCGTTTAAGCTATTGGTAAAAGGACCGATTTGATCGAAAGAAGAAGCATATGCAATCAATCCATATCGACTAATTCTTCCGTAGGTGGGCTTTAAGCCATACGTTCCCGTAAACGAAGCGGGTTGGCGAATTGAACCTCCCGTGTCACTTCCTAACGCCGCAGTGCACAGACCCGCAGAAACTGCTACGGCAGAACCACCAGATGAACCACCCGGTACAAGCGATTTATTCAGATTATTTATAACCGGACCATAAGCAGAGTTTTCATTGCTACTTCCCATTGCGAATTCATCGCAATTTAAGCGCCCGATGATAACGGCATCTTCATCGATGAGCCTTTGAACCGCAGTAGCTGTATACAAAGATTCAAATCCTTCAAGGATTTTAGAAGCAGCAGATACTTTGTGATTTTTATAACAGAGGTTGTCTTTGATCCCTATTACCATGCCTGCAAGACGGCCGGCTGTTCCGGCTGAAATTTTTTGATCAACTATTTCAGCTTGAGCAAGGGCAGAAGTTTCAAAAACTTCCAAGAAAGCATTAAGATCACTGGTTTGCTGAATAGCATTCAGATAACCCCTCACAATATCTACGACCGTAGACCCTGAAGCAAGGGCAGATTTTACTTCAGCAAAAGTTTTATGCATGAAAATGGGAATTAAGAATTCTTCTCCTCAGTATTTTGCTTTGGTTCGGTTGCTTGATCTTTATCAGATTTTGAAGCGTCTTTGAATTCTTTAACGCCCTGACCCAGACCTTTCATTAATTCAGGAATTTTCTTTCCACCGAACAATAAAAGCACAACTGCTAAGATCAAAATAATATGGCCTCCACTAAGAAGTTGTAAAATCATCATATTCATTTCCGAATTTTTTTTTTCAAAGGTAGCTAAATCTGAGGAAACCTTTGATTTTATGCTGCCTTAAACTGTTAATTAAACAAAAAAGCCCTCTAAGAGGGCTTTTTGAATAGTAAATCAAACAAATTTAGAGCTTTCTAGCTACTTCAACTTCTTCGAATGCCTCAATGATATCTCCAATTTTAATATCGTTGAATTTATCAATGTTTAAACCACATTCGTAGTTGTTTTTAACTTCTTTTACATCGTCTTTGAAGCGTTTCAAAGAACCAAGAAGTCCTGTGTGGATTACGATACCATCTCGGATTACACGTATCTTTGAAGTACGTTTAATCATTCCATCCAATACAAAACAACCAGCGATTGTACCTACTTTCGTTATATCGAAAGTTTCGCGTACCTCAGCTGAACCAAGAACTTTTTCCTCAATATCTGGAGACAACATACCTTCCATAGCAGCTTTAATCTCATCGATTGCTTTGTAGATAACAGAGTACAATCGGATATCAATTTGTTCGTTCTCCGCCAACTTGCGTGCGGCCAAAGAAGGTCGAACTTGGAAACCTATAATGATTGCATCTGATGCTGATGCCAAGTTTACATCTGCCTCTGAGATTGCACCTACACCTTTGTGTACGATATTTATTTGAATCTCTTCAGTTGACAATCTCAACAATGAATCGGATAATGCTTCGATTGAACCGTCCACGTCACCTTTCACAATGATATTTAATTCCTTAAAGTCTCCAATCGCCAAACGACGACCGATTTCATCCAATGTAATATGTTTGGTAGTTCTAAGACCTTGTTCACGGTATAATTGTTCTCTTTTAGACGATATTGTTTTCGCCTCTTTTTCGTCGTCCATAACATGGAAAGTATCCCCTGCAGATGGTGCGCCGTTAATCCCCAATACCGATACTGGTTGTGATGGGCCAGCTTCTTTCAGCAAAACACCATGCTCATCATGCATGGCACGCACGCGTCCATAATTTCGACCAACCAAGACAACATCTCCAACACGCATAGTACCCGCAGTAACCAACATGTTCGTAACATATCCTTTTCCTTTGTCCAATGATGATTCGATTACATTTCCGTGTGCATTTTTATTCGGATTTGCGCGTAGATTTAAAATTTCTGCTTCTAGTAATACCTTATCCAACAAGGCATCAATATTCAAGTTTTTCTTTGCTGAAATTTCTTGACATTGATATTTACCACCCCACTCCTCTACTAAAATGTTCATAGCAGAGAGTTGTTCGCGGATCTTATCAGGATTTGCACCCGGTTTATCAATTTTGTTGATTGCAAATACCATTGGTACGCCTGCAGCCTGTGCATGAGAAATTGCTTCTTTTGTTTGAGGCATAACATCATCATCAGCAGCGACTATGATAATCGCTACGTCTGTAACTTGAGCACCACGAGCACGCATCGCTGTAAAGGCTTCGTGACCAGGTGTATCTAGGAAGGTCATTTTACGTCCATCTTTCAATGTCACGGAATAGGCACCAATGTGCTGCGTGATACCTCCTGCTTCACCCTCCGTTACATTCGCATTTCTTATTTTATCCAGTAAGGATGTCTTACCATGATCAACGTGTCCCATAACCGTGATAATTGGCGGACGAGCAATCAAATCCTCTTCGCGGTCTTCCACTTCAGGAATTGCATCTTGCACTTCTGCAGAAACGAATTCGGTTTCAAAGCCAAATTCATCTGCTACAATCTGAATCGTTTCTGCATCAAGACGCTGGTTAATAGAGGCAAAGATTCCTAAAGACATACATGCCGATATAACTTGCGTTGGCGAAACATTCATCATTGCTGCCAACTCTGAAACTGTTACGAACTCAGTTAACTTCAAAATACCTTCTGCCATTTCAGCAGCCATCTGCTCTTGCTCACGACGGTGCGCTCGGTCATCTCGTTTTGCACGACGGTTTTTGGATGCTTTAGACTTGCCACCCTGATTTGATAAACGTGCAAGTGTTTCTTTGATCTCTTTTTGTATATCTCGCTCAGTAACCTGAGGTTTATCTACTTTTGGAGCTCCTTTTTTGAAGTTTTTATTTCCTCCACCCGCATCGTTTCCAGTGTTAGGTGTGGTATTAACATCAATTTTTTTAATTCTTTTACGTTTCTTTCTAGACTCGTTAGAATCAACTCCTGGCTTGCCGCCTGATGTTTTTGGTTTTTCAACTGGTAGTTCAATTCTTCCCAGAACTGTTGGTCCTGTCAAAACTTTCCGTTCAACACGAATTGTTTCTATTTCTTTTGGAGGCTCAGGTGTTTGCTCAGTTGGTTTTTCAGCAACCACTTCAGGTTTTTCAGCAGGCTTTACCTCTTGTTTCGGTTCCGGTACTTTTTCAGCTTTCGGTTCCGGTACTTTTTTATCGGGTCTCGTTTTTGTGTTTAGTTTGTCAAGATCAATTTTCCCGACAACTTGCACCTGCACTTCACCCTCACGTGAAGGTTTTGGCTTTTCTTCTACTACTTCTTCAACCGCTGGTTCTTTTGGAGCTTCTTCAACCGTTGGTTCCTTTGGAGTTTCCTCAGCTTTTGGTTCTTCCGAAACAATTCGCTTGATTTCTTCAACGTTGATTGGTTCAACGTCTTCTTCCTCTTCTTCTGCAGTCTCAGGTACTTCGCCTTTAGAATCGCGAATTGAGATAGTCTCACGTCGTTCTCTCTTTACAGTTGAAAATTTCGACTGTTCCTTTAAGTTTTGATCTGCAGCGAATTCCTTTTGCAAAATATCATAATGCTCCGGTTCCAACTTTGTGTTGGGATTCGTATCGATCTTGATGCCTTTAGAATGCAGGAAATCAATCAGCGTGGAGATCCCAACGTTGAGCTCCCCAGCTGCTTTTCCTAATCTTATTGGTTTTCCAGCCATATTTATTGCGCTTCCTTCTATTTAATTTAGGATATCTTGTGCTTTTATTTATTCGAATTCTGCTCTCAGGATTCTGAATACTTCTTCAATTGTTTCTTGCTCAAGGTCAGTGCGTTGTACAAGGTCGTCAACACTGATTTCAAGCACAGATTTTGCCGTGTCACATCCGATTGCTTTCAATTCGTCGATGATCCAACCATCGATTTCATCTGCAAATTCTTCAAGATCCACATCTTCAACATCTACCTCACCTTCTCGGTAAACATCCAATTCATAACCGCTTAATTTTCCGGCCAATTTGATGTTGTGACCACCTTTACCAATTGCAAGTGAAACTTGATCTGGTTTTAAGAAAACTTTTGCGCGTTTATCTTCTTCGCTTATTTCAATAGAAGATATCTTCGCAGGAGACAAAGCACGCTGAATTAACAACTGAGAATTGCCTGTATAGTTAATAACATCAATATTTTCGTTTCTTAATTCACGTACAATTCCATGAATACGAGATCCTTTCATTCCAACACATGCTCCAACTGGATCAACCCTATCATCGTATGATTCAACCGCAACTTTCGCTCTTTCTCCTGGTTCACGAACAATGCGCTTAATCGTAATTAGACCATCGAAAACTTCCGGAACCTCTAATTCGAACAAACGCTCAAGGAATTCAGGCGCTGTGCGAGAAAGGATAATTACTGGTGAGCTATTTCGCATGTCAACTTTTGCAACGACAGCTCGAACTGCTTCACCTTTCTTGAAGTAATCAGAAGGAATTTGCTCCGATTTCGGCAAGATTAGCTCGTTGCCTTCATCGTCCAACACCATGATTTCTTTCTTCCAAACTTGGTAAACCTCACCAGTAACGATTTCACCAACACGCTCCTTGTATTTTTTATACAAGTGATCTTTCTCTAATTCCATGATGCGAGAAATCAAATTCTGACGCAAAGAAAGAATGTTACGGCGACCGAAATCAGCGAACTTAAACTCTTCTGTTACCTCTTCTCCAATTTCAAAATCAGGTTCAATTTTGATTGCATCTGAGTATGCGATTTCTGTGTTTGGATCTTCAACTTCACCGTCGTCCACAATTTCTTTGTTCAAGAAGATCTGAACGTCACCTTTATCAATGTTAACAATGATGTCAATGTGCTCGTCGGTATTGAATTTTTTCTTCAACATCGCACGGAATACATCTTCCAACACATGTTGCATCGTCTGTTTGTCGATGCTTTTCAATTCTTTGAATTCCGAAAACGAATCAACTAATTCAAGGCTATTCATGTTTACCTATTTAAATGAAATTACAATTTTGGTTTCTTTTATTTGCGTCATCGGGAACACGAGTTGCTCCACAATAAGTTCTTTCTTTTTTTTGCCCTCGATCTTTTCCATCCGACTTTTTTCAAGTGTTACCTCTTCCGCAGTTGCGGCAGTTAAAAGACCTTCGTGCTTCTTTCCGTCGTTTGTGACCAATTTCACTTCACGACCGATGTTTTTAATGTATTGTGCCAAAACGCGGAAGGGTTTATCCAATCCTGCTGATGAAACGTGCAATTCAAAATCTTCAGATTCACGATCAAGATTATGTTCGATATTCCTGGAAACTGACATGCAATCATTGATGGAAACATTTCCATCCGATTTGTCAAGTTCCAAATGAATGACATTTGAGGCAGAAATACTGATATCAACAACAAACAAGCCATTGTTCAACTCGTTCATGCGTTCATCCGCTAGTTCCAACACCTTTTTCTTACTAATCATGCGTCATAAAAAGAGGGGACTTTCGTCCCCTCATTCTTTCTTGCTATTTCTCAAATACGTGACAAATATACAACTCTTTTTTGAATTTGCAAGATTTAGCCAAGATTATGATTTTATGAACCCAAAGAGAAGATGACTAACGTCAATAGATTGATATGGCTAATATTTTTCAATTAAGTCTTTCGTTTTGATTTCAGCTCTCGTTTTATCAACTTTGTAAAAAACGAAATGGATGCTAATTGAAGTGGGTGAACAACTGGTTTCCTCTCAGGTTTTTGAAAGAAAATTTGTTTGCGATTTAAATGCATGTAAGGGAGCGTGTTGCATTGAAGGTAATTCTGGAGCACCACTGCAATTGCAGGAAATTGATTTATTGGAAGATCATTTTGATAAAATTGAACCCTTCATGCGGGAAGAGGGTAAAAATGCTGTTCAAGAATCTGGGGTTTTCTATATGGACGATGAAAATGAGCCCGTAACAACGTTGGTCAATGGGGCTGAATGTGCTTTTGTTTATTTCGATGAGAAAGGGATTACTAAATGCTCAATTGAAACTGCATACCGAGACGGTAAGATCGATTTTAATAAGCCGCAATCGTGTCATTTGTATCCTATTCGAATAAAAAGACTGCACGATAAAAAAGTCTTGACTTTTGAAGAATGGGAAATTTGTGCGCCTGCATGTGCTTGTGGTGAGCAAATCGACACGCCAGTGTATAAATTTCTTCAAGAACCCATTAAAAGGGTGTTTGGGGAGGAGTTTGTTAATGAGTTAGCTTTGGTCGCAGAAAATTGGATTCAATCCCGTAAATAAAAAGAGTCGCATTGCGCGACTCTTCTTTACTATTATTTTGAGATATCCTGTAACCATTAAAACCGAATTGCTAAACGAAGCAAGAAATTCCTTCCCGCCTGAGGATAATAAAAGTTCTCCGTAATTCGCTGCCCTCCAGAAATGTACCCCCAGGTATATCCATTGTTTTGAAAGGATTGGTTAAGAAGGTTATTTGCGAGTAGGCCAAGTTCAATTACACAGGACCCTTTGGTTCGAATAGTATATCCCATTCGGATATTAGTCACGTGATAAGCGGCTATCGAGCGCGATTCAGAGGTCGTGTTATCCAGATACTGTTTGCCTACATACTTATTGATAAGGGCAATTTCCAGATCTTTCAAGGGACGGTAAGAAACCGTTAGCGAACCAATAAAATTGGGAGAAAACGCGATGTCTGTATTGTTGTGTACGATTACAGTCTGTATCATATTACCATTAGCGTCGTAGTTGTCATAGTTATCAATATATTCCCTAAAACTTCGGATCTTATTTCTGCTTATTGAAACATTACCCGCCAACTGCCACTTTTCAGTGATCTTGTAACCTGATTCAAATTCCAATCCGGTGCGATAGCTACTTTCTACGTTGGTTCGTATGTAAGCTCCAACATCATTGATCTCACCCGTGAGGATCAGTTGATCCTTGTATTCCATCAAATAATAATTGGCATTCAGAAAAAATCGTTTGCCGCGGTATCTGTAACCGGATTCGACATTTACAAGTCTTTCAGGTTTTGGCCTACTGTTTTGGGAGCTCTGAACAAAGTCGTCGCGCACGGGCTCTCTGTGTGCAACACTCACTGATGCGTAAAGATTGTTTTTATTATTGAGGTCATACATTAATCCGGCCTTTGGATTGAAAAATGTGAAATCCACAGAATTCTTTTTAGCAGTACCGTTGGTAAAGAATTCAACTGCTGATTCATAGGTGTAATTAATTTGACGCAATTGTAAATCAGTAAACAAATTTAGTGCCTTGTATTGGTAATTCATTTTAACAAAACCATTTACCTCTAATTTCTGTGATGAATTCGTGTAATAACGATCACCTAGTTCGCTTTGCGATGCATTACGTGCCCAGATCACCTTACCGAAGTGGTCACCATCATAATAATTCCAGGCGCTTCCTGCTAGTAGCGTAAGACCTTTCGCGCCCTTGTAATCAAAGGTTAGTACTGAGCCGTAAAAGATGTTGTCAAGCCACCTTCTTCTTATCACATCTGTAGTACTTATGGTGTCTGAATCTGTAAATAGTGTGTCGAGGCCATAAAAACTAAAATCCTCGTTGCGACGGTATTGCTCGTAGTAACCTCGTCCTCGTGTGAGATGGCCTGAAAGGTTCATCGTTAATTTGGGATGCAGCGTCTGTGTGTAGTGCAATTGATAGTGGTCTTGTTGATAATTGTCAGTTTCATTTTCATATGAGTAATAATTATAGGTGTTTGGTTTACTCGAGAAGAGATTTGCTGAATCTTGTGGCGTTTCATAAAGTCCGCCAGGATAATAGTTGTTGTAAAAATGCGAAAGCAGGCTATCCTGGTCGCCAGAAAGTTTTGCTCCAGGAATACCGTACCATGCCTGATAGGTTTTCTCTACACCACTGAAAACATTGGCTTTCAAAACGGCATTTTTACCAATGATTGCTCCTGAAAGGTAAAAGGATTTCAAATCTGAAGACGCGCGGTCTATAAATCCATCCGAATTGATTCTTGATAGCCGTGCATCGAGCGTAAATTTTCCATCGATCAATCCCGTTCCTGCCTTGACGGTATTTCGAAAGGTATTGAAGGAGCCAAAGGAATTATCGAGCTCTGCATAAGCAGTTTTCCGAATATTATCTGTTTTGATGTTGATGCTCGAGCCAAATGCTGCTGCGCCATTGGATGAGGTCCCAACTCCGCGCTGTACCTGAATGTTCTCAGCAGAAGAGGCAAAATCGGGCATATTGACCCAAAATACGCCATGTGACTCGCTGTCATTCAATGGGATTCCATTCACAGTGACGTTCGTTCGGGTGGGATCAACGCCTCGAATACGAATGCCTGTATACCCTATTCCTGCGCCAGCATCTGAGGTAACTACTGTGGATGGCGTTCCATCCAAAAGGAAGGGCAAATCCTGACCAAAATTCAGTTGACGGATCTCTTTGGCGTTTAGATTCGTATAGGTCGTCGGGGTTTTATCTGATGCTCGAACGGCTGAAACCTGCACCTCTTCCATGGTTACGGCCGAACGACTGATCAAAATGGTCAGTTTAACATCCTTATCCGCTACAATTACATTTTCAAGATGTTCTTCAAATCCTGGTCGATTGAATTGTAACCTGTAGGATCCGTTGGTGAGTTTATTGAAGACAAATTCACCTGATGAATTGCTGTTGGTTTTGTAATAGGTTTCGGAAATACTCACACTCACGTCTGACAGCGGACTTCCATCAGAGGAAACCACCTTCCCTCGAACGGAATGCTGTGCATACAACGATCCCGCCGCGATTAACAAAACACTTAGTACTGAAATTCTTGTTTTCATTTTCATTGAAATTTAACAAGAACAAGGGGCTAATTCTCTGATTGTGAATAATTAGCATTTGTATCATCTTCCCTTCGCAGGCATTATCCTGACAGGTTCAATGGGTATAATCTCAGCCTCGGAAAAATCGAGGCACCCCTTAGAGACAGCACAAAAATACTGCAGAATAATTTAAATTGATGCGTTGATAAGTTGATTTATTTTTTGTGAGCAAAAATCCACCCGGCTTTTTACACTTCCTTCAAGAATCGAAAAATTTCGATTTCTCATTTCGAGTTCATTTCTATATCGCACGAATAATTCATGACGATCGTGTGGGTTTTCTCTAAGATCATCTTCTTCCCAAGGAATGTCGGGTCTGCACAAGAAATAATAATCGAATTGTTGTTCATCATAACATTTCAAAATAGCATTGCTCACATGTTGGTATTTCACTTCTGACCAAATTTTTAAAACGGTCATTTCTGTATCGCAAATCAATAAATCACAGTTCTGATCCTTCCATTTATTAGTTTGTCCGACAGCAATTTTATCGAGATCTTCTATGTTGTATTTGCCGTTATTTTGAATTAGGTATTCACGAGCATATTCTTCAATCCAAGTTGCTTTCAACTGATTAGCGACTAATTTACTAATGGTGGTTTTTCCGCTTGATTCTGGTCCGGTAAAAGCGATACGAATCATTGGGTTCTCAGTATTTTACGCCACTTAAAATAGCCATAAATGGACGCAATGGTGTAAGAAAAATACATGATTGAAGTGAGGCTTAATGAATTATTCCAAAACAAATACATTGCCACAATATTCACAATAACCCAGTAGATCCAGTTTTCCAAAACTTTGATCGTTACAAGATAGGTTGTTGTCAAACTGAAAGACGTTGCAAATGCATCAGCGTAAGGACTGGCTTGGTTGGTATAGTTGTCAAAAATAAAACCGAGTAAAAGAAAGAGAGCGGTGCTAAAAAGAATGTTTAAAAGATGATTTTTCAGAGGCCATTTAATAATTGGAGAATCATTGTCTTTGGAGTCCTCAGTCCACATATACCAGCCATAAAAAGCCATTACCAAATAAAACAGTTGGAGTCCAGTTTCAATGTAAAGTTGGCTGATGTAACAAATGAAAATGTAGAGTAATGAGCTAATAGCTCCAAACAACCAACCAATTGTTTTCTTAAAAGAAATTAATACGATGTATAAAACTGCCGTGAAAACAGCTAAGCCTTCTAAAAAGTCGGTTGCGCGCAAACCCTCGATAAGTGTTTTCCAAATTTCCATTTCATTGCAAAATTGCTTAAAATATTTGATCGTAATGCTCAGACAAGGTTCGCTTGTGGTGAACATTTTTTTATCCATCCTTTTTCTCTGTATCTTTGCGTGAGATGAAATTTAACGAATTAGGGCTGAACCCATCCTTGCTAGAAGCAATTGAACACATGGGATTCCATACAGCTACACCGATACAAGAAAGAGCAATTCCACGTATTTTAGAAAACCGCGATTTAATTGCATGTGCACAAACAGGCACTGGAAAAACCGCCGCTTTTATTTTGCCAATACTTCACAAACTTACAGGTAAGGAGGATACTTCAATAAATACGCTGGTTCTTGTCCCCACAAGAGAACTTGCTACACAAATTGATCAGGAAATACAAGGGTTATCCTATTTTGTTTCTGTAGGATCTATGGCATTGTATGGTGGTGGTTCGGGAAAGGATTGGGATGAACAAAAATCCATGTTGAAGGAAGGAATGGATATCGTTGTTGCCACACCGGGAAAACTGCTTTCACACATTGCGCAAGGCTATGTTGATTTCTCAAAATTGAAGCACTTGGTACTGGATGAGGCAGATAAAATGCTAGATATGGGATTCATGGATGACATTCTTCGAATTATCGCAAAATTGCCTAAAGAGAGACAAACCTTGATGTTTAGTGCTACAATGCCTCAAAAAATTCGTGATCTCGCAAAAAAAATCCTAACAAATCCGGAGGAAATTACATTGGAAGTGTCTAAGCCAGCAGCAGGAGTTAAACAATCAGTGTATTTTGCATTTGACAATCAAAAGGTGCCTTTAATTGCTGAGCTTCTCGCTGAACGAACAGAATACAATAGCATTATTGTTTTCACGTCATCCAAAAGTAAGGTGAATGAAATAGTCTATTCTTTGAAGAAAAGTGGCTTTAAAGCGTATGGCGTATCTTCCAATTTACAGCAAGATCAACGTGAAGAAATTTTGCGTGGTTTTAGATCAAAACGAATTCGCATTGTGGTAGCAACGGATGTGATGGCTAGAGGGATTGATATTAAAGAGATAAACCTGGTTATAAATTTTGACACTCCATTTGATGCAGAAGACTATGTGCACAGGGTTGGTAGAACGGCCCGAGCAAACACGAAAGGTGAAGCCATTACCTTAGTAAATGAAAAAGACATGCGGAAATTAGTGCAGATTGAGCGATTGATAGAAGCAGAAATTCCAAGGCTAGATCTACCTGAAGTATTAGGTAGCGGACCAGAATTCAAAATTGCACCCAAACAAAAAAAGAAATCTTTCCGCAAGAAGCCGTTTTCACAAAAAAAAGAAGCTGGAAAATAATTTCTATCTGTCTTTTTATTGCCTTTCAATGTATTCGTTACTTTTACCTAGCGCTGCATGAAAGAAACCAAATTCATTGAACAAAATCAGAAAAAGTGGGAACGCTTTGAGAAGTTATATGCTTCAAAATCTGAAGATCCCGAGGAGTTGAGTGATCTCTATATGGATATCACTAATGATTTAGGTTATGCACAAACATTTTACAAAAGAAGAACGGTAAAAGTGTATTTGAATCAGTTAGCACAAAAGGTTTTTTCAGGCGTACATAAGCAGAAAGGCGAACCCTTGAAAAATCTGTTGCAAGTTTGGCAAATTTCTCTTCCACTCGAAATTTACCGATCAAGGAAAAATCTACTCTTTGCATTAATTGCTTTTTTGGGTTATGCCATTCTTGGTGCCGTTACCACCTCTGTTAATCCAGACTTTCCTCGAATTGTTTTAGGCGATGGATATGTGGAGATGACCCTTGAAAATATAACAAAGGGAAATCCATTGGCAGTGTATGAATCTGATGATCAAACAGCTATGTTCATAATGATTACGACTAACAATTTAAAAGTTGCTTTTTTGACATTTTTTGCCGGATTTTTTTTCACAATCGGCACGCATCTACTTTTGTTCTCTAATGGTGTCATGTTGGGATCCTTTCAAAGTTACTTTTATACAAAAGGGCTTTTACTAACTAGCTTTTTGGGGATTTGGATTCATGGTGCTTTTGAAATCTCTTCTATTGTCTTGGCTGGAGGTGCCGGCATAACAGTTGGAAGCGGATTGCTGTTTCCTGGCTCTTACAGCAGGTTACAAGCGCTTCAATTATCAGCCAAACGAGGACTTAAAATCATGTTGAGTCTTGTTCCTTTTATAATTGCAGCTGGTTTCCTTGAAAGTTTTGTGACTCACAACTATGATGTGCTTCCGGACTGGTCGAAATGGCTTGTCATTGCGTTTTCTTTCGGGATGATCTTATTTGTCTATGTGATTTATCCAATTATGGTTGCACGTAAATACCCACATTTGATAGAAGATGAAGAGCTTTTCACCAGAAAGGAAAAGAAAGAGTGGGTACTTTATAAAATGAGAAATACAAGCGATATACTTTTTGATTCCTTTCAATTCTATCGTATGAATTTTGGAAAATTCATGCGACCAATTATTTATTTTGTTTTACCATTCGTGTTGATTTTGGTCGCAATTCAGGATTATTCCCGAATCGATGATTTGGAAATTGAGCATTGGTTTGATTGGATGGGACAACTAACAGTGATCTTGGGGTTTGATTTTGCTTCAATACGCGATGTTATAATTGCTTTATCTTGGACTTTTGTCTTCTCATTCGTTTTTCTCTCTGTATTTTGGACATTTTTGTCCTCAGATAGGGAGACCAAAAATTTGGATTTTATTCTCTTTGCGAGAAAAAAAATTGTACTAGTTTGGTTGTCTAATTTATTGCTCTACATAGTTGTTTTTTGCTTACCATGGTATCTTCTCTTAGGTGCACTTTTGATTGTTCCGCTGATCAGTTTACTTGGTCCAACAATTGTTTTTTATGAAGCGGGAACAGTAAAGGATAAACTATCAAAGGGCTTTCATTTTGGAAGAGGAAGTTTCGGAAACATGTTCATTTCTCTATTGGTCTCCTTACTTTTTATTTGCTTGTTATTACAGCCATTTGCCTTGGTTTTTAGTATTCACAATGAGTACACGAACAAACCAGCAATGAAGGATTTACTTGATATGTTTGTGGAAAATTCAAGGCGTTTTATTGAAATATATTCTGATTATGCAGTTGTATACGGCAACATAATAAGACAAATTTTTTACCTGACATTCCTATTCCTTTTGGTACCGTTTTTTGCCGTTCTTACAGGGGTTTGTTACTTTTCTGAAGTAGAAAAAAAGGAAGCGAGATCTTTGAAACAGGCATTTCTAAAATTTGGTAAAACAAACCCTTACAAAGAGTCAAAGGAAGATTTTGAATAAACATTTACAAATAGGTTTTTTCCTTCTTTTGAGCTGTCTTTCACTTGCTCAGGAATCCTCTGTGGCAAAAGAAATTATTGAATACCGCAAAGACAAAACGTACAAAGGACCCCAAGAATGGGAAAATTATGGTCCAGCCGCAATAAGATGGTACGACAACACCTATGAGGGATCAACAGATCAGGGGGGTGCAGGAATCACTACCAATGATGCCTTGATCGAACGGGATAGATTAAAAAGATACGGTCATACTGGTTCGGGTGACTTGGACAAAGGCCCGCAGGTTAAAAAACCAGAGCCTTTAGAATTACCAGATATTGAAGCGCCTGACTATGAAGGGCCTGATTTGTTGCCTGATGTTGATTTGTCTGACAGCTCTCCAAATTTTTGGAAAACAGTGCTGTTTATATTTTTGTTTGCAGCTATTATTGCAGCTCTCTATTTTTGGTTAAAGAACAGATCGTCGCGAACAAATCCTCCCCTAACTTCAGAAGAATTGGAGTGGAATCCTGAATTAGTTACGCAAAGTGAATTGGATCGTTTGTTAGAGAAAGCCATGGATGAAGAACGATACCGTGAGGCAATCCGTATTTATTTCACTGCGATATTGAAAGAATTGATACGTTTGAATTTAATTCGTTGGAAAAAAGAAAAAACCAACCATCACTATCAGCTTGAATTGGCAGGGAAAAGCGTGTCTGAAAGTTTTTCAAACTGTGTTAGTGTCTATGAATTGGTTTGGTATGGAAAATATGAGATCAATCAGGCTGTTTTCAGCGAATTAAAGCCAACATTACATTTTTTTTACCAGCAATTAACGAAGTTAAATGTCGAATAAGTACAAACTTCTGCTTGTTGGTGGTTTAGCAGCATTTGTTGCTTTACTTATGCTGTTCACAAATGTTGGTATTGACAATCGAACCGCTGAACCCACCTATGTTTCTGCGGATTGGTCAAAAAAATATGGGCTAAAGGATTTGGAGCCGAAAGGACTTTTCTTGTTTAGTAAATTTTTGAGTGAGCGATTAACAGATCGAAGCGCGATTTATCCGATAACTAATGCTCAAACCATTGATTCAGTTGTTGACTCGGATGCGACATTCTTTTTTATTGGTGAAAATTTTGCGCTTAAGGATAGAGAATTGCAGAATATGATCGAAAAGGTTGAATTGGGAAACACCTTGTTTTTGAGTTGTGAACATATGTCGCAAAATGTCATTGATATGTTCTTTGAATATTTTACCATGACTTACGAATATGAATCAAAGTCAACCGTACATGTGTTGGATGAAATAGCTCCATTTCGAAATAACAAACAAAAATTCTTTAGTTTCAATGCTGTTTTTCAAAACGATACGATAACACGTGAATGGCCCGTTTTTGATGAAATTACCATTATAGGGGAGAAACTAAATCTGCTTTCAGCCATTGGAAAAGAAGGTGAGTACCCTAATTTTATTGCTATTAAGCGTGGAAAGGGAAAAATTTACTTGCACACTATGCCCGAAACACTGCTGAATTATCAGCTTTTGAAGTGGGATGGTGCACAACATGCTAAATTCGTATTAAAAGCATTTCCAAAATGTAAAAATGCATATTGGCTTGATTTTGCACAGCTTACACATTTAAAAGAAGAACCAAATTATGATCATTTTAGTGATGATGACAAGGTAAGAGATGAAAGTTATTTGCAGTTTTTGTTTAGTAATGCAAACTTGCGTACAGCCATGTTGCTTGCGTTCTTTGGATGTATTTTGTTTTTTGTTTTCAGGTTTAAACGTCAGCGTCCTATTATTCCACTAAAAATGAAAAGACGAAACACCTCTGTTGAGTTTTCTCGAACAGTTGCTTCAATTTTCATGAGTAGACAAAACCCGCATGGCCTGCTTCAATTGCAAAAAAAGAATTTTTATGACCTAATTACGCGTTATTTTTTCATCGATTTGAATTTGAAAGATAACAATCGAGAGCGCGCAATTGAATCACTTTCAAAAAAAGCCAACGTGCCTGCGCATGAAATTCATAAATTATTACAATTGCTTGAAACAAACGTGAAAATCAATGTGGATGAGCCTTATCTATTTGAGGTTAACAGGCGTATAAAATTATTCATAGCATCAGCGGGTATTCAGCAAGGAACACTTTCACATGGAATAAACAAGTTTGAAGGTACGATAAAACGAGAATTGTTGGTTTCGAGTATTGCATTGATCAGTGGCCTTTTAGTTTTTCTTTTTGGATTTTGGTTGTTGACTAAAGGTGTCGGAACGGGCGCTGTTTGCCTGCCAATAGCGACAGTTATCATTTTTGTAGCAATTCGCCGTTTTTCCCTTCCTGTCCTTCAGTATCAGGCGAAAGCGCTCATTTATTATCCGCTTTTTGCGAATAAAAGAGAATATTTATGGAAGGATTTATTGAATGTGGAAAATGATCAAAATAGCCTCCAATTCTATTTTAAAGAGGGCCAAAAATTGAAAATAAAATGGAGCGAAATCAGTAGATTTGATCAAGTTCATTTCGAGAGATTTGTGAATAATTACCTTAAATACAACAAATAATGTCAGAAGAAATAAATGATAACCAATCCAAGGATATGTCTAATGAATTAAACAATACAGGTCAGGAAGGATTTGGTTTCGAAAGATCAAAAGCGGAACAAATTTGGTTGACAACCAAAGTGAGTGAAGTAAGGTCTCTGTTGGCGCAATATGTTATTGGTCAACATGAAGCGATAGAATTGATGCTTGCCGGCATTTTTTCGAATGGACACTTGTTGTTAGAGGGTGTTCCAGGTGTTGCTAAAACACTTTCAGCTAAAGTATTGGCAAAAGCCCTCAGCATTGATTTCAGCAGAATTCAGTTTACTCCAGATCTTATGCCTTCGGATGTTATTGGAACGAGTGTTTTTAACATGAAAGAAGCAACCTTCAATTTTAAAAAGGGTCCGGTATTTTCAAACATCGTATTAATTGATGAAATCAATCGTGCACCTGCAAAAACACAGGCAGCCCTTTTTGAAGTAATGGAGGAGCGACAAATAACATACGATGGCGTTCATTACAATATGGAATTTCCATTTTTGGTTGTTGCTACTCAGAATCCAATTGAGCAAGAAGGAACCTACAACCTTCCGGAAGCACAGCTTGATCGCTTTTTATTCAAAGTAAAAGTGCATTATCCTGAACTTAATGAAGAGGAAGAAATTATGCAACGCTATAAAAACAATCTTTCCTCACCGGACCTAACACAAATTAAAGCAGTGTTGAATGCAGAAGAAATTCGCCGAGCACAAAAAACTGTTGAGGATGTTGTAATTGAGGATAATTTGGTGAAATACATTGCAGCCATTACGCTGAAAACCAGGAATCATGGGAAGATCTACTTGGGTGGTTCACCGCGCGCCTCATTGTCAATGCTTAAATCCTCAAAAGCGATAGCAGCTATAAAGGGAAGAGATTTTGTTACCCCCGAAGACATTCAGTTTGTTGCAACTCCTGTTCTTAATCATAGAATTATCTTAACACCTGAGGCAGAGATGGAGGGCGCAACGCCAGAACAGATCGTTTCAGAAATTATACAGTCGATAGAGGTGCCGCGTTAATGCGATTCATTGGGCCCATATTTTTAAGCCGAATATTCTTTTGGGTATACGCAACAGTCATTATGCTGTTTGTGACTGCATATGTTTTCCCGTGGATGAGGTTGTTGGCTTTTACAGCCCTTTTTGTTCTAATAGGCTTGACAATCATTGATGCCTTCTTACTTTTTCTTCACAAGAAACCTTTGAGATTTGAGCGAAAAATAACCGCTCGTATGAATTTGGGTGATCAGAACCAAGTTGACTTGGTTGTAAAGAATGATTTAAAGCAGCCTGTTTTTGTGAAATTGTATGAGTCGTTTCCGCCAGAAATAGCTGACCGTTCTATCCAGTTTTCTGGACTTATTTCTGCTTCTCAAGAAATCAGCTATACCTATTCATTCTGCCCCAAGCAACGAGGTGATTATCATTTTGGCAAAGCATATTTGATGATGTCCTCTTTATTGGGTTTGACTGAAAGAAGAATAATTTTTCAAGCAAAGCACAGAGTTGAGGTGTATCCATCCGTTTTGCAAATGCGTAAATACGAGCTATTGGTTTTTCAGCAACAAAAGCTGAATACTGGAATTAAAAAAATTAGGAGATTAGGCAATACCAATGAGTTCGAGCAAATAAAATCATATGTCCAAGGGGATGACATAAAACGTATCAACTGGAAGGCAACGAGTCGAAAAAACGAATTGATGACAAATCAATACCAAGAAGAAAAGTCGCAACATATCGTTTGTATTATTGATAAAAGTCGCAGTATGCAAAACCGATTTGAGGAAATGTCTCTTCTGGATTATGCTGTCAATTCAACACTTGTCTTTTCAAATATTGCCTTAAGAAAAGGAGACAAAGCTGGGTTGTTGACTTTTGCCGATAAGATTGGCTCACAATTGCTTGCAGATAGAAAAGCTGGGCAATTGCGAAGAATAATGAAAGAACTTTACAATCAGCGGACACATTTCCTTGAGCCAAATTATGAGTTGCTTTTTCAAACAATACGTCGAACTGTTAAAACTAGGTCGCTGTTGGTACTTTTTACCCAGTTTGAAACAGAAGTTGCGATGCGACGAAATATGCCAATGCTTCGGCGATTGAATGAACAACATTTGTTGCTAGTTGTCTTTTTTGAAAATAGTGATTTGAAAGAAATGGCAAATAAGCCAATAGCAACAACAGAAGAATTGTTTCAATCTGTCGTTGCAGAGCGCATGTCGACGATCCAACAACGCATTGCGCTGGAATTAAATAGAAATGGTATTCAAACTGTTTTAACCACCCCTGCAGAATTGAGTGTTAAAACAATCAATAAATACATTGAGTTAAAAGCGAAAGGTGCGATATAAAAAAAGGCCATCTAAATTAGACGGCCTTCACAAAAGAAAAAGTAAAATTATTTCTTCTCACATTTAGAAACATCTCCAGTGTCAGGATCTTTCATCCAAAGTTCTTTGCTTGTAAGGCGCGTAATGATGGATGTAGTTGTAATCGATTGAGTTTGTCCAAACAAAGAATAAGTGACAGTTGCCTGCAATTGCTCTTTGTCATTTGCAAACTGCCATGTTCCAGTATACGTTGTTGAACCGTCATTATAAGTATACGTTCCATCTTTGTCTAGTGTGAATGTGTCAGTGTCAGAATCAGCTGTTACTTGACCATCAGTTCCATCAACATATTCTACTGGATCCCAAGTTCCTGAAAGACGTGCCTTTTTAGTTAGCAAAGAAAGTCCTGGACCATCTTCATATTTTCCACAAGAAGCAAAAACAAAAGTCAATCCAGCAAGTAGAAACAGGCTACGGTTAATCATTTTTTTCATTTTATAGATTTTTTAAGTTTGGACAAATTTAAACGAAAAAGTCATTAATCCATATTATTGGCAGATGAATTAGTTGTTTTTAAAAGTATATTTGGCTCGAATAGTTGAACCTTGAGAAAATGAGTAGAGATAAAGTCTTAATCGAAAAACGAGAAGCCTCTAAGCTTGGCGGCGGTCAGCCTCGCATTGATAAACAACATCAGCAAGGAAAATTGACAGCACGGGAGCGGATTACTTTGCTTCTGGATGAAGGTACTTTTCAGGAAATTGGACAATTCGTTGAGCACAGAGCAACCACATTTGGACTCGAAAAGCAGCACTTTGCTGGGGATGGAGTTGTGACGGGATTTGGGACGATTCACGGAAGATTGATTTATGTTTTTTCGCAAGATTTTACTGTTTTAGGTGGCTCATTGTCTGAAACGCATGCTGCAAAGATCTGCCGCATTATGGATTTAGCGATGAAAAATGGTGCTCCAGTAATTGGATTAAATGATTCAGGTGGAGCAAGAATACAGGAAGGTGTTGTTTCTTTGGCTGGTTATGCGGATATTTTTTATCGCAACACAAGAGCGTCTGGTGTGATACCGCAGATTTCAGTGATCATGGGACCATGTGCTGGGGGAGCAGTTTATTCACCTGCATTGACAGATTTTATTTTCATGGTGGAGGAAACCTCTTACATGTTCGTCACAGGACCAAACGTGGTTAAAACAGTTACACACGAAGAAGTCAGTTCGGAAGAGCTTGGAGGTGCTAAAGCACATGCTGAGAAATCGGGAGTAAATCATTTTACCGCTACAAATGATGTAGAATGTTTGAAAAAGGTACGTGATCTCGTTACTTATTTTCCTCAGAATGCCAGTGAAATGGCACCTCAACCGAACCAATTTAGTTTCAATCCTTCAAAAAAAGAAGCCATTCGTTCAGTGTTGCCTGAAAATGTGAATGTACCGTATGACATTCGAAAAGTAGTAGAATGCGTTATCGATGACAATAGTTTTAGAGAAGTTCAAGAAGATTTTGCAAAAAATATTGTTGTAGGATTTGCGCGTTTAGAAGGGAGATCTATTGGTATTGTAGCGAATCAACCAGCTGCTTTGGCGGGTGTATTGGATATAGATGCATCTCGCAAGGGGGCCCGATTTGTTCGTTTCTGCGATTCATTTAATATTCCGTTATTGGTTTTTGAGGATGTGCCTGGATTCTTACCTGGAACAGATCAGGAATGGCGAGGAATCATTACGCATGGCGCAAAATTATTGTATGCTTTTTCGGAAGCAACCGTACCTCGAATTACAGTGATTACGCGTAAAGCATACGGGGGTGCTTTCGACGTTATGAATTCTAAAAACATTGGGGCTGACATGAATTACGCATGGCCAACAGCTGAAATTGCTGTAATGGGTGCAAAGGGCGCTGCTGAAATTATTTTCAAACGCGAAATAGCTGAAGCTGCAAATCCGGAGGAAAAATGGAAAGAAAAAGAAGCAGAATATGCGGATCTTTTTGCCAATCCATACCGTGCTGCGGAAAGAGGAATTGTGGATGATGTCATCTTACCTGAAGAGACGAGGGAGAAATTAATTGCAGCATTCAAAATGTTGGAAAACAAGGCTGAAACATTACCGTACAAAAAGCACGGAAATATCCCTTTGTAAGTCAGTTGTGCAATATTTCAATTGCTTGTGCATATTTTGATTTAGTAACAGGAGTGAGATTGTAGTTTATTTCAGCTTCCTTTTGAAACTTGTCAATTAGCTCAGCTCCGCGTTCAGAAATGAAAAATTTGTTTTCGACTTCAAATTCGAGCAGTTCAATTGTGCGGGGATTTTGCTCAATTGGAAAAAATTGACTTTTGTCGAGCGAAGCTTCAAAAATCCAATTTAATCTAATGTTCTCCTGCAATTTTATTGGCAATTCGTTGAATGCAATTTGATTTCTGATTGTTGCTTTGTGAAGCGAATCGCTATGTTCCGGATCGATCACTCCGTGAAATCTACTTCTCTTTGATTTTCCAATTAAAACGGGTATGAAAGAACCAATCGTTGCATCATTAAAAAGTGCATCATTCAAGAATTTCAATTGTTGGAATGGAAGTATCGGTGCATTTGACTTGAAAATCAACCATTGTTTCAATGTCTCCAAGCTTTTCTGAATTTCTACTGTTAGCGTTTTCGTTTCTGAAAAATCAAATAACGGATCGATGAGTTCAGTGAGATTAACAACCGATGTGTCTTGAAGGAGTTTATAGAAATACAAATCTGATTCTTCTACTTCCATTCGTATACCATTAACTTGAAGCATTTCGCTTTTTAATTGAAAACTATAGCTAATGCCATTTTCATTCGAAATGCGTTTTCTAAAGCGCAGTGAGAAACCATTGCGGTTTAATATAAAGTCAGGGGAATCAAGGTACAAATCATAGTAAAAATCATCGCTATGATGCAAAAGAGTTATGCCACCAATGGTAGGGTTTTTCATCAGTGAAACTTCAAATGAATCGATATTCTTAACACCATATTTACGCTGATCTTCAATCCCTTGGGAATGAGAAAAAGTTAACTTGATAAGAAACAGAAAGCTTAAGATGAAGTATGTTTTACTGGCCATAATTGCGCATTCTTCCTTTGAAATTAATATAACTAATGGGATAAGCTGCCAAATCAGCAGCCTTAAGTAGTTTGCCTTTTTTCACTAAACATTTTCCGTTTTCATATATGGTTAATTGTTTTGTATATCCTATCGGATGAGGGTCTAAAATATCAAAGGCTTTCACAATCGATGCTCTTCGTGCTGCCATTTTATGAAAATATAGCTCACTAATTGCTGGTGGCCAATGCGCTGCTTCGATCATTGATCGCAGTCCAACCGAATCAATGGCAGCTATTTTGAATGCCATCCAACGCAGATCTTCGTAATCCGTTTTTTTATATAGATCGACAAGTGAATTTATGCGACTTGTAAACACTACTTTTCGGCCTTTTATTTTAACGGCCTCCCAAGGAAGTTCATTGACTAATCCGACCTTAAAATCTTGATTTATCCAAGAAATATGCACACCCATACTTGTTCCTAGATCTGAATAAATGGCTGACAAACGATAGTTTTTATTTCCTTTATTTACAAGGGTTAATGCCGTGTTCTCTTGTTTTATGTCCCAGTTATCGATGTAGATGTGAGCCAAAAGAGAGCCCTTTAATTCTCGGCGTGAAGCATTTTCTAAAGCATAAGGCATAAAGGATCCAAGTCTCTTTACTCGATCTGGCCGAGCTTCTAACGAGCACTCTTTAAATTGAGCATAGGATTTTCCAATAAATGGGGTCAAAGATGGAAGAGATTTTGCCATCTCATCAGTTATTTTTCCTGTTTTATTTAAATAGTTTTTAATGTCAATACCATATTGAATTTTGAGACTATCAATCAATTCGATAGATGATTTCATATTCGAAACACCATCGAAAACAAGGATTAGATTTTCAGTGTAAAAATAGGGGTGATCAACATCATAGCCGATCGCAGCAAACATTCTAGAACAGAATATGTCGGTATGCACCTCATCTCCCCATTTAATAATCCATTTATTTTCAAAATCTAAATCAAGTACTTCAAATTTAGGTGCTGACCCTCCTTTACTGAGTTGATCCGCCAAAACAACCATTTGGTTTTGCGCATTGATCTTTTTCTTCTTAGCAAGTATATCAAATCGATTTTCGAGACATACAATATAAATTAACTCTTTGTAGAAAGGTGAAACAATCGACTCGTATTCTCCAGAAAAGGCTGACTTTGGAATTCGAATACGAAGAGAATTTTTGCTTTTTAGGGTATTGAAAAATAATTGTTTCTTTTTATGAAATGAAATTTTATTGGTTGAATTACTTTCTGCTTTTTGCAAGAATGATAAACGCATCCATTCCAGTTGGTAGACCAAATCCAATGTTGTGCTATCCCTTTTTTTCTTCAGTAAATACCCTAACTCTAATTGCTCACTGACGGTTTTCACGTATCGGATGAATGCCTTTTTTCTAGCAGGCAATAAATAGCCATCTTTAAATCGTATATTGGGGTTTGTAAGTAAATTACAAGTAGATCTTAGGTGTTCTAAATTGATAAGTGAATCTTCCTCAAAGTAGGCTAAAAGCTCTTTAGGAAAACTTTTTTCCTGCGTCGGATAGGATGCAATCTGAGAAAATAAGG
>JBKDKG010000346.1:0-5834 GCA_046345095.1 Flavobacteriia bacterium
ATTTCAGTGTATTATTTATTGCTTTTTGCAATAATCCGGAATTGGATTGAACAAATTCTTCTTGCTTCATTGATTCAATTTTTAAAGGTCTAAATCTCGCAATTTGAACTGAATTTTCCATGAAAGGTGAGGGTGAACATTCAGTATTAATTGCTCAATATTTGGCTGACTGAACCCATTTCATTAATTTGCACATTCTAAATTACGCGATGAAATATTTTTTTTGGTCCACAATTGCCTTGTTTTTCTGCAGTTTTATGTTGCAAACAAGTATTGTTGAAAAAGGAAAAGCGAGCTACTATTCTTCAAAATTTGAAGGTAAAAAAACCTCATCTGGAGAAATATTCCGTCAAGACAGTTTAACAGCAGCGCATAAAAAATTGCCTTTTGGAACGAAAGTACTCGTTCGAAATTTAAAAAATGATTCTACAATTGTTGTGAGAATCAACGACCGATTGAGTCAAAAATCCAGTCACCTTATCGATTTGACTTTAAAAGCAGCAAAAAGATTGAATTTCGTGAAAGATGGGATTACTTCAGTATCAATAGAATATAAAACAAAATGAAAAAAATAATTTACATCAGCTTAATTGGTTTAAGCACAGCCTGTGGAACAAAATCAGCAGAGATTTCTTCTAAACCTCAGCAGGAGCCTAAAGTAGTTGAACAAGAAAAAATGGATAGCCGCCCAATGGTAGCTTTTCCTAATGGAGAAATTGCGGAGGGGAGTTCACTTTACACCAACAATTGTGCGAAATGCCATGAATTGCCTGAAATCCCCTACTATTCAAAAGAAAAATGGCAAAAAATTGTTCCATCCATGGCAAGAGAAGCTAAACTTGACAATATACAGGAGAGTAAAATCATGGCATATGTAAATTGGAAGTTGCAACAATAGTAATTTGAGACGAAATACTTTCCTTCGTATAATGACGGGAACTTTTGCAATTGGCAATGCCGTTTGAACTTCTTGAACCTTTGAACTTCTTGAACTCTTGAACTATCAAGACAAAAGATTTTTAGATGAAAGACAAAAGACTTGAACGTTCATTTGAACTCTTTGAACTGCTTTGCACCACAAAGACACTAGTTTATTGAAAATTAAAATCCCTTTGTTAAGACACAAAGAAGGCTCTTTTACATTATCAAAATCATGCATTATTAGCTCCAAAAGCCATCGGCTTTTTCTAAATTTGTGCCTTCAACATCTTGAGAATCACAATTAACCTTACGCCCTTGTGGTAAAATTTTTTATTTCATCACTTCAACTCTTGAACTCTTGAACTATCAAGACAAAAGATTTTAGATGAAAGACTTGAACCGTTCGTTGAACGCATTGAACATTTGAACTTCTTGAACTCTTGAACCTTTCGTTGAACGCATTGAACTTCTTGCACATTTGAACCGTTTAGCATGGCTATTCTTGAACCTTTTCCCTATTTTTGAATATGTTTTCAAATCTCACCATACTTGATGCTTCAACTGTTTTAGCTGGTCCTTCAGTAGGAACTTTTTTTGCCGAATTAGGCGCAAGAGTGATCAAGGTAGAGAATAAGCAAAATCCGGATGTTACACGCTCGTGGAAACTTCCTTCTGAAGATCAAAACGCAACAGTTTCAGCCTATTTTTCCTCGGTCAATTACAAAAAAGAGTACATCTCCTTGGATTTAAAAAATGAGTTGGACTATCAGCATTTTATAGATTTAATCAAGAAATCCGATGTACTACTATCCAATTTTAAGTTTGGTGACGAGGAAAAATTGAAAGTGACAGATTCAATCCTTCGAAGTTTCAATCCAGCACTAATTATTGGAAAAATAAATGGCTTTGGTTCAGAAAGCGATCGCGTTGCTTATGATTTGATTCTTCAGGCAGAAACAGGATTTATGTCGATGAATGGAACAGTTGAAAGTGGTCCGGTGAAAATGCCTGTTGCTATGATTGATGTTTTAGCTGGTCATCATTTGAAGGAAGGTTTGCTTTTGGCAATCATGGAGCGAGAGAAATCGAGGTCAGCGAAAACTGTGACTGTCTCACTTTACGATGCAGCAGTTTGCAGCTTAATGAATCAAGCCTCCAATTATTTGATGGCCAACCATGTTCCAAAACGCCAAGGAAGTTTACACCCAAATATTGCGCCGTACGGCGAATTATTTTTAACGAAAGACCAGCAATTGATAACATTTGCCATCGGCAGTGATGTACACTTTAAAAAACTATGTTTGGAATTAATTCTGCCACAACTTATAGATGATGAAAGATTTTCTTCTAATCAGCAGCGTGTTCAACACAGAGACATTTTAAAAGAACTTTTGCAGGAAAAAATCAATGAAAGAGCCACAAACGAATTACTTGAAAATCTTTTAGGTCAGCACGTTCCAGCAGGAAAAGTAAACGATTTAAAACAGGTTTTTGAGCAATCGGAAGCTAAATCATTGATTCGTGAAGAGCAAATTGAGCATGTTTCGAGTAAAAGAGTAACCTCCATCGCATTCAAATGGGAATAGAAATTCGAGCACCTCAAACGCAATCAGAATGGCAAGACTATTACGATCTTCGCTACCGAATTTTGCGAGAACCTTTGGGCAAAGAACGCGGAAGCGAGCGCAATGAAGGGGATGCCGCAGGAATTCACTTTGCTTTATACGATGGTAAACTTTTAAAGGCGATCGCTCGACTGGATCAATCTGGGGATAAAATTACACAGGTTCGGTTTGTTGCAGTAGAAGACAATCAGCAAGGAAAAGGCTATGGTCGATTAATTATGCAGGCAACTGAAGATCAATCAAAAGCAGGAGGAAACTTTAAAATGATTCTACATGCGCGAGATTATGCTGTTGATTTTTACTTAAAACTGAATTATAGACTGATTGAACCCTCGTATAAGCTTTTTGATGTTTTACAGCATTTTTTGATGGAAAAAGAATTGTAACCAATGGAGTTCTCAGATGAAATAACAACTTATATTGCCCTATTTCCCGAAGAAACTCAGGCTTCACTCAACGAACTACGCGCCATTATTCGTGAAACAATTCCTCTTGCTAACGAACTTATAAGTTACAAGATGCCAGCCTACAAACAGGGGAAATTTCTTGTCTATTTTGCAGGCTATAAAAATCACATTGGTTTCTACCCGACAGCTCAACCGATTCAGTATTTTCAAGAAAAATTAAACGGTTATAAATCATCAAAAGGAGCAATTCAATTTCCATTAAACCAAGCTCTTCCAAAATCATTGATAAAGGAAATCCTTTTATACCGGCTTGAGCAAGTCCTCAGCTAGATTGAAAGTGAAATAATCGCTAATTAAATTTTTGAGTCTATTTCATTCTAAAGAATTCGTACAATACAATACTTGTAAAATTGCCTCAGAAAAACTACAACTAATTTTTTTTGGACTTTAAACGTTCCTCTATTTTTTTCGTAATAAGCTGAAAGAGAAGTTTCGCATCCTTCTCCTCTAATTTTCTTCCAAATCGAACGAGTTTACCTTGGTATTCAAAATCGATTCGTTCACCTCCCCTCACCCATGGCGATGCTTCCCAAACTGATTGAAAAGACTTTTCCTTCGGCTGATAAAGAGCCATTTTCTTTATATTCTCAAAATAGTATGGGATTGACCGACCATAATTCCGAATTGATTTTTTGTAGTGCAAAGCAGCCTCATCAATTTTTATCAATTCTTTACCCCACAAAAGCCAAAAGAATGCTCTCGCCACTTTAAATGCATAATAAACCCAAAAACACATAAAAACAAACAAAATGACATTTTCCTTGTCTGAAAGTTCAAAAGTTAAATATGACCAAATTATTGTAGCACCAATAACCATCCACATTGCGAACCACGCACCCATTAAGCCCTTTATCCAAGTCGCCTCTTGAGGATATATAACAATTGTAGTTCGTTGTTTATCATCAATAAAACTGATGCGCTGCCCGATCCATTTCATGGCGCGAAATTACCTATTATTTAGAAATAAATGCGCACAAAAAAAGGTGCTCGAAGCCACCTCTTCATTGAATTCCCTTTGAAATTTATTCCACTACTAAACGCTTCACAAGTTTCTCGTTTTCTACAGTTAATTCAACAATATAAACTCCTGACTGCAATGTAGAAGTATTTAAATCAATGTTCATCATTCCTGACATTGAAGTATAATTTTTAAGTGCAAGAGTCTTACCCGAAACGTCGTATAAATCATTAACTGGGTTTGCATAAACTTACACTGTTGCTTTTGGTCGAGCAAGCTACTCAGTTAAAGATGCAGCTGAATAGAAGTCTTAAATCATTTAAAATATCTAAAATCTTGTCCTTTCTTCAAACCAATGACAGTTTCATAAATCAAACGAATGGTATTTTCAACATCTTCCTTGCGAACAGTTTCAACAGTTGTATGCATGTAACGCAATGGCAACGAAATCAATGCACTCGTTACTCCTTCATTTGAATAGGCAAATGCATCTGTATCTGTTCCAGTTGCTCTTGATGCGGCTGCTCTCTGAAACGGAATCTTTTGTTTCTTAGCTGTATCAAGGATGTGTTTTAAAAGGTTGTTTTGAACTGCAGGACCATACGTCAGAACAGGTCCATCACCGGATTTTTGATCGCCGTTTTCAATTTTATCCACCATAGGTGTAGCAGTATCATGGCACACATCCGTAATTATGGCTACATCTGGTTTTATCCGTCGTGCAATCATTTCTGCACCTCGCAAACCAACTTCCTCTTGCACTGAATTTACGATGTACAAACCGAAGGGTAATTTCACCTTATTTTCCTTTAGCATCTTGGCAACCTCAGCAATCATAAAACCGCCAACTCGATTATCTAAAGCTCTACCCACATAACGGTTTTTATTCAAAATCATGAATTCATCTTCGAATGTCACCACACAACCAACATGAATACCTAACTTCTCAACATCTTCCTTTGTGTCACATCCACAATCCAGAAAAATATTTTTAAGACTTGGTGTTTCTTCTTTTTGTTGACGCATGTGAATTGCAGGCCATCCAAAAACCGCCTTCACAATTCCTTTTTCGGTATGAATATTTACGCGTTTTGAAGGTGCAATCATATGGTCCGAACCACCGTTCCTGCGTAAATAAATAAATCCGTCTTTTGTAATATAATGAACAAACCATGAAATTTCATCAGCATGCGCCTCAATTACCACCTTATAATCCGCTTCAGGGTTGATAACACCAACCACTGACCCGTAATTATCAGTAAAATATTCATCTATATAGGGTGTCAAGTATTCTAACCATAATTTTTGCCCATCTGATTCAAATCCCGTTGGACTTGGATTGTTAAGGTATGCTTCTAAAAACTTTTCTGACTTGCTAGTAATTACCTTTTTCATTTTGTTCTTCTTAAATTTTTAATGAGCTAAATTCATCATCGCATCAATGTAATATTTCCTTTTATTATGGATTCTGCACCATCAACACACACTGCCTTCAAGTAATAATCATAAACATCTGGATCGAGTTGTTTTCCTCTAAATGTACCATCCCAACCAATTGTTCGATCAGTTGATTCAAACACCATCTCTCCCCATCTATCGAAAATTCTGAAAAGCATTCCTTCAATCAATTGTCCACGCACAAACAAGACATCATTTTCATTGTCTCCATTAGGGGAAAAGGCATTTGGAATAAATATAAAAGGTTCGCCACAGATAAAAGTAAATGCCTTGACCAAAACGGTATCTGATTTGACACAAACACCATCCGACACTGTCAATTGAAATAAGGTGGTTTCATTAATTTCAGCACTTGTGGTTTGCATAGTGGTATTCGTGACAGCACCCGTTGGACTCCAAGAATAC
>JBKDKG010000347.1:0-5014 GCA_046345095.1 Flavobacteriia bacterium
GGATTGCACCTGGACGACCATTTTTACCATACGCTTGGTAGTAAGGTATAATTAATTTCGCCTTTCCGCCTTTTCCAATTAATCCTAACCCTTCTTCAAATCCCGGAATCATGCGGTTTACTTTGTAATTGAAATCCATTGGTTGCCCGCGATCGTATGAAGCATCAAATTGTTTGCCATCTGCGCGGAATGTACCGCGGTAATGAACGGTCATCTTCATTCCTTCAGTAGGTTTTTCAGCCTCTCCAGCATTCTCAATTATGTATACAAGGCCTGAGGCGCTTAATTGTGCATTTGGATATTTAAGTTTTACTTCATTGAACATAAAATTTTTATATTCTTCCTCAGACATATTTGCAATTTTAGCAAATGCTTCTTCTTTTATCTTTTCTTCCGCTTTAATTTTGCCATAGACTTCCATAAATGCTTTTGAAGCATCCCAACTTTTTGCTTCTTTCCCAACTCGGATAATCTTAACTGTCGTCATTTCGTCACCTTGTTGTATTGCATTTACAATGTCTAATCCTTGAATAACATGGCCAAAGACAGTATGCTTACCATCAAGCCATGGTGTCTCTTTGTGCGTGATGAAAAATTGACTGCCATTTGTTGCCGGACCAGCATTTGCCATTGAAAGAATACCAGGCCCAGTGTGTTTTAAGTCTGGATGAATTTCATCATAAAAACGATGTTTTGGTCCACCGCTGCCATTTCCATCTGGATCGCCACCTTGAATCATGAAATCTTTAATAACACGATGAAATTTCAATCCATTGTAAAATTGTTTATCGTAATTCAACGTGTCTATTATATGTAAGTTTCCTTCTGCCAATCCAACGAAATTCCCAACTGTCATAGGTGTTTTTTGGTATTCAAGTACGCAAAGAATAACTCCTCTCGAAGTATTGAATTCAGCATAAATTCCCGGTTCAAGATCTGTTTTTTCTTTTTCACCTGCTAGGATTGCATTCGAAGCAAAAAGTGTAAGAACTGCCATTAAAAGTGTTTTCATTTTTTTTGTTTTATGTTTTTACTTATTGTTAATTCGTGCTTTCAAATTTCCGGCCAAAATTAATTTCTTCTATCAATTCCCCAAAGCATCTTGTTTCGAATGGTGTCAAGGAAGTTGTTATCTTCAAACTTTACAACATTGATCATAAATTCAGCTTTTGAGATCATAACTTCTTCTCCTTGGCGAATACTTTTGGAATTTCCATCACGACTAATGAGATATCGTCGATCTCTTCCTTCAATGCTCAGTTTAATTGGAAGGTGATCAGGCACCACCATCGGTCGAACATTTAAATTGTGCGGAGCAATCGGTGTCAGTATGTGAACTTGGCATCCTGGTGTTATAATTGGTCCACCGCAACTTAAGCTATAAGCCGTTGAACCCGTTGGTGTAGCGACGATTAAGCCATCCGCCCAATACGAATTCAAATATTTATCATCCAATGATGCATGAACGGTGATCATTGATGCCGTATCTTTTTTGTGGAAAGTGACTTCATTCAGTGCAAAATTATCTTCACCAAAAAGTTCTTCTTCGGTTTGAATTCTTAAAAGGGAACGTTTCTGAAAGTCGTACTTTTTCTGTTTTACCTGACTCATCGTGTATTGAATCTGGTCTTTGGAAATATTTGCTAAGAATCCTAAACGACCTGTGTTGATACCTAAAATAGGCACACCTGAATCACGTATAAAACTCACAGTCTTAATAAACGTACCATCACCACCTATACTGAGGGTAAGATCAATTCCTTTGTAAAAATCTCTATAGGATTCGAATTCATCAATCTTGGGAGAAACTCCTAGTTTGTCTACGAGTTGATTTTTCAATTCTTTTTCTAGAATGAGGTTCCAACCAAAAGAATCAATTGTATCAATAATCTCCTTAAAGTGAGGGAGACTTTGCTTGGTTATTTTTCGTCCGTAGATTGCTACGTTCATGCTTAGAATTTCAAAAAGTTCATTAACGCCTCGTACCTGTCTTGAATATCATCGTCATCTGCACTTGCCTGAAAAGATGCTTTAATGACATAGTCATATCGCTCAAAAGTGCGCATGATCCTTGTGAGTTCTGTTTCATTGATTTTCAATGTCACCTCTAATTTTGTAGAGTCGGGAGTGGACATGATATAGGAGCTTAATATTTTTCCATTATTGCTTTCTACGATCTGTGCAATTTGTGCCATGGAATAATCGACCATATTCATTTCCAAAACAATGATTCCGCCGCTTTCTTTGATGCTTCCCGTATTGGCAATCACAGTCAAAAGATGGTACACTGTTGTGCAGCCGAGGTACTTTTCTTTTTCATCGAGAATAGGCAACACACTGATCTTGTTTTCGGAGATCATGGCTAGTACTTCGTATATGTGTGCATTTTCCAAAACATATGGACGTGGCAGGTGGTCAAAAAGAACGTCAAGTGTCTCAACCATGTCCATTCTGTCAAGAATATCAGATTCTGACAGCATACCGACAAAATTTCCGTTTTTAAGGACAGGCAAATGTGAAACTTTGAATTCATCCATCCAACGCAACGCTTTTTCCCCGGAATCTGTGTGTTTCAGGGGTGGTATTTCGTCTGTTATAAGCTCTAGTGCTCTCATTTTACTGCCAATGTAGTAATTTACTCGTGAACTTTGTACTTTTGGGATGTCAAAAATTATACCGCAATATGACCAAATTAAGTGTAAACATCAATAAGATTGCCACAATTAGGAATGCACGAGGAGGCAATGTACCAAGTGTTGTTCAAGTTGCAATTGATTGTGAACGATTTGGTGCTGAGGGTGTAACTGTTCACCCTCGTCCGGACGAGAGACATATTACGCTTCGGGATGTTTACGATTTACAAGAAGTTGTTAAAACCGAATTTAATATAGAAGGTTATCCTGATGATCGTTATCTAAAAATCATTCAAGAAATACGACCAGCTCAGGCTACTCTTGTGCCAGACCCTCCAAATGTTTTGACTTCAAATGCTGGATGGGATACTAAAAAACACAAAGATTTTCTGAAGGATCTTATTGAACAATTTCGTGAAATGGGAGTTAGGAGTTCCATTTTTGTTGACACCAATTTGCAAAACATTGAATATGCTGCTCTAATAGGGGTTGATCGCATAGAGTTGTACACTGGGCCATATGCTGAAGATTTTCCTGCAAAGCCATCTAAGGCAGTTGCTAGCTATGTAGCAGCGGCTAATGCCGCAAATGAATTAGGATTAGGTATCAATGCGGGGCATGATTTGAGTCTGGATAATCTTCGCTTTTTTAAAGAACAAATACCATTTTTATTGGAAGTTTCAATTGGACATGCCTTAATTTCTGATGCGCTTTATTTAGGATTGGAAAATACTATTCAGCGGTACAAACATTTATTGAGGTAAATCATCCATCTTTGGAAGATGAATTGTCGTTTGAGGATAGGGGATCTTAATTTTATATTCCCGAAATAGGCGGTCAATCTCGAAACGAATGTCAGATTTGTAGTTGTTGATATCCCAATTTTGATCAGCCCAAAAGATCAATTCTAACTCAAGTCCACTGTTCCCAAAATGAGCTAATCGAACATCTACAGGGTGCGTCTTGCGAACTTTTGGATGCCCTAAGGCGGCTTGTTTAAGTAATTTTGTTACGAATGTAGTATCAGAGCCATAATCAACAGTAACCATGATTCTGAACCGTGTTAGTTCTGATCCATGGTTCCAGTTTTCGACATAATCTTGTGTCAACTTGGTGTTTGGTATAATCAAGACATTTCCTTCGCGTGTTTCAATTTGGGTGGTTCGTATATTGATTTTCAATATTTTAGCGATGATGCCTTCTGTTTTTCCACCATTTGAAATTTCTACAATATCTCCAATTCGAATATTGCCTTCCGCTAAAAGAACAATACCTGATATGATATCCTTAAACACATCTTGAAGTCCTAGCCCAATTCCGACCAAGAGGGCTGCGGAACCTGTAAGGAAGATTGTTAAGTCGACTTCAAGTGCTTTTAAGCTGGTTACGATTGCGAAGACATTGATGATGTAGCGGGCAAATTGAACATATATGTATTCTGTTCCCGTATCGAAATCTGGTCGTGAACGAAATTTTCGACTGATATAAAGTTTAACAAAGTTCAAGGACATTCTTGCACCGAAGAGGATAGCAACAACAACCAAAATATGATAGAAGCTTAGGGTGAAATTCTTGGATTCTATAAGATTGAAATTCAAGAAATCGCCAAAAGTGACCTTTTCATTATTAATGTTAAAGCTGAGGACAGCGATATACGTAGCGATCAGATAAACACTTTGACTTAGAAGCCTTAGCCAAGTAACTCTCCTTCCTTCAACGGAGATGTTTGCATTTTTTAGGTAAAGTTTTAGCGAACGATGAATGACTCGTCGCAAGATCATCGCTATAAAAAAGATAATGCCTAGAATTAAAATATTCCAAAGACATACGTTGTAGGGTCCGAGTTTAAAAAGTGTGTAACTCAACATAATTTTATCTCAAAATAATACGTCCAAGTTTTTCAGCAAAAATGATTTTTATCTTTTCATAAGCTATTTGTTCTGCCAAAAGGTCCATCAATTCTGCATCATCCAATTCATCCGCCTTTTCAAGCTTTTTTCGAATGAATATAATTTTTTCTTCAATTTTTGATGATTTGAAACTATAAATAGCATTCATTACAAGTTCATTCATTCTATCGCCCTCTGAACGCGTGACAATGTTGTATTTACTGAACCATTTTGCACTCAATTCTTGGTCCTGGCTTTCAATATCGGATACAAATGCAACAATCGATTGATCCTCTAAACGTTTGAGGTACGATGGTGAGTAAAGTTCATTTTTACTTAAGCCCTCAATTAAAAGGGAATAAATTTTACCATAGAGCAGGTTGGAAAAAGTTAGTTCGTCTTTGTCTAACTCATGATGAATTAGTTCTAACACTGTGGTTTCAACTTTGAGTGATTTTCCCTCTTCATCTAGTTGGTCAACATGTATTATTC
>JBKDKG010000348.1:0-31897 GCA_046345095.1 Flavobacteriia bacterium
GAATGACACCAATGTAAACGTAAATTGGCCATTGGTACATTATAAATCTGCGGTTCGTTACTTAAACAAGGGCAACGATGATGTTGCTGCTACCGGTGGAACAAACTGGCAAAAATACCTTCCTCCAAGATTCCAAAAGCGTATTTTTTATCCTGAGCTTTGGTCGGATCAAGAAAAGGACGAATGGGGTCGCTCATGGGTTGAAGGCGCCTTGTCTTAATTGATCACTTTCAAGACCTCCAACAATTGACTCATTGAGTCGTATTGATGATCTGCAATTATTAATTTGGGTTCAGGGTGGTGCGTTTTTTCTGGAATACAAACAACTTTCATACGTGCAGCTTTGGCAGATATGATTCCGTTCAATGAATCTTCGATTACCAAACAGCGAGATGCATGAACATTTAATGTCTCCGCTACTGAAAGATAAACAGCAGGATGTGGTTTGCCAAAGTCCTCGCGCTCAGCAGAATGAGTGTGATCAAAATATTCTTCTATTTGCAAAACACGAAGTACTGTTTCTATCAATAATTCATAGGAAGACGTCGCCAATCCCACCTTTTTATTTTGTTGTTTCAAATACAAAAGCATTTCCCTAACCCCCTGGAGTGGTTCGCCGTGCTCAGTAATTAGTGTTTTCATTTTCAGCACAATTTTTTGTTCGACATCTTCAGCAGAAACATTTTCCCAGCCCTCATGTTGGTGCCAAAAACGAACCACCTCATCAATGCGCAATCCAACAGTTTTTTGAAAATCCTCTTTCGTTAAAAACGACCCAACGGAATGAAAAACTTCTTCCATCGCTATTTTCCACAGCGGTTCTGAATCAATCAAAACGCCATCCATGTCAAAAATAACGGCATCAAAATGTTGTAAGTCTAGTTTCATGGCAGTGCAATTGTGTACAGGTATGGCCCCCCTAAATAGTTGTGTTTTTCAGCTGCAACAAAAACCGTTTTATCCGAAAACAATAAAACGGCCTCTTTCTGGGTCAGCCTCTTAAATCTCAATTTTTGATGTTTATCAGCAAAACTGCTTTCATTGCTGCTTGTTTCTAGCAAATAAATTAGTAACGATGAATACGTTAAAACAGCCATCTTTCCATTTTTACAGTCAACAGATGTCACTAAGTCTTGTATGCCTTTTTTACCAACATGAACCAAGTAATTCAAGGAATCAGAACTTTTATGTGCAACGAAATTGCCTGAAATATCAGGGATAACATAATCCTCTGGCTGTCTATTTTCACGACCAATAATCTTCGCCTTGTTCTTTGTTATCAAATGAATAGAATCCTTTCTCCAATAAATCGCCTCACAATCAAAACGCTGCTCGCTCAATGGAGGTGGAAACGCCATTTGTTGGCCGTATGTAAAATTTATTCGTTCTGCAGCAATCGAATCAGAAAGGAATGCGGTTTGTGCATTGACTTTTAAAACACAAAGGTCTTTCCTGTCATTGGAATTGTTTCCGGCATCTGCGATATACAAATTTCCCGCATCATCTGAAGCAAGATCCTCCCAATCATTGTTTTTTGCATTGGTTACCAAGGTCTTTCTTAACACTTGTCCACTAGTAGTTAGAAAGAAAATATGGGGCGTGTTGCCACTATCGTTTATTGCGATTAATACAGAATCATTTAAACGTTCTAAGCCGCTGATTTCATTCAATGATTTGTCAAGACGAATGCGTTGAACTATTCGCTGAGAAAAGCAGGAAATTGAATTGATAAAAAGCAGAAAGCAAAGTGTCCTAAGCCGCATTCTGCATTAATATAGAATTATGCGCACTGTTTCTATGCGACGATCTGTAACCTCCTCAATAATCAACATTTGCATGCCAAGATCCAATGATTCACCAGATTCAGGTATAGTTTCCAATTCGTGAATAATCAAGCCTCCAAGCGTATCATAATCATCCGATTCCGGAAGTTTAAGGTTGTACTTTTCATTTAGATAGTCGATGTCCATTCTTGCAGAGAAGCGGTATTCATTCTCGCTCAATTGTTCTTCCTTGAGATCTTCTACATCGTGCTCGTCTTCAATATCACCGAAAATCTCTTCCATTACATCCTCAATAGTAACTACGCCAGCCGTGCCTCCATATTCGTCAACAACAACTGCTATATTGCCTGATTGTTTGTTAAAGAGTTCGAGCAGTTCCTTACCAGCAATCGCAGACGGCACAAAGGCAATCGGCAATAAAATTTGTTTAATTGACGGGGGGTTTTTAAACATTTCAAAAGAATGCACATACCCAATGATATTATCAATATTTTCTCTGTAAACAAGAATCTTTGATAAACCTGTTTCAATGAACAATTTGTTTAATTCCTCGATGTTCTCTTCCACATCAATTGCAATTAGTTCTGGGCGCGGAACCATGCAATCGCGTGCTTTGATATTCGAAAAATCAAGTGCATTGCGGAGAATTTGCATTTCATTTCCGAAATCTTCTTCTTCGTTCAGGCGGTTGGAAAGATCATGCACAAAATGTTCAAGATCGACCTTGGTAAAGACCTTTGCAGATTTGTCCCCTGTAGACTTTAAAAGTTTTAAAAACAAACTACTAAAGAGCATGATAATCTGTGTCGGAATATACAATATCGCATAGATAATCAGCATTGGAACAGTTGCAAGCTTTAAAAATCCATTTGGATTGATTTGTACCAGGGCTTTTGGAAGAAATTCAGCAACAGAAAGAACGAGGAGTGTAGACAGTATTGTTTGGATCAAAAGGATTAAAAACTCACTGTTAATGCCCCAACCAAGAATTATTGGAGATAAGAGGTCCGCAGAACAAATACCAAATAAAACAAGTGCTACATTGTTTCCCAATAACAAAAGGGCTATAAAAAAAGCGTCGTTCCGATAAAAGACATCAACTACTTTACCTTTCCATGTTCCTTTGTTTCTTTCCAATTCAACACGAAGTCGGTTGGAAGATAAATAGGCGATTTCCATGCCTGAAAAAAATGCGCAGAAAATAAGGGAAACAAAAATGACAATGAATGAGGCGGATGGGTCCATCTATAGAATTATGGCAACAAGATACTAACTTTCAACATTATACAACATCAAAACCAATGTCTCTTCTGTAATATGCCCCTTCAAATTCTATTTTTTCAGCCGAATCATACGAACGGGCCAATGCTGCTTCTAGATTTTTACCATAGGAAGTAAGCGCCAACACTCTGCCTCCAGCTGTTAGCACAGCTGGACCATCGGAAGTTGTTCCAGCATGAAACACGATGCTTTCTGTTACACTGTTCAACCCATATATTTGCTTTCCTTTCTGATAATCTTCTGGATAACCTCCTGAAACCATCATTACCGTAGAGGCACATTTTTCAACGAATTGAACATCGCGTTCAGACAAGGTATTGCTCGCAACTCCCTCGAATAAATCCAATAGATCAGACTTTAGACGGGGAATCACAACTTCTGTTTCAGGATCACCCATGCGACAATTGTATTCAATTACGTATGGTTCACCTTTCACATTGATTAATCCAAAGAAGATAAACCCTTTGTATGGGATTTTATCGTTTCTCAAACCCTTAACAGTTGGGATAATGATTTGATTTTCTATTTTATCCATGAAGGTTGCATCTGCAAAGGGCACTGGTGAAATGGCTCCCATACCTCCTGTGTTCAATCCTGTATCTCCTTCACCTATTCTTTTATAATCTTTCGCTTCTGGCAATCGTTTGTATGACTCGCCATCCGTTATGACAAAAACAGAAAGTTCTATTCCCTTTAAAAATTGCTCGATAACAACCCTTGAACTTGCATCTCCAAATTTTGCATCTGCAAGCATGCTTTTCAGTTCTTTTTTCGCTTCAACCAGGTCTTCCAGAATCAACACGCCTTTGCCTGCAGCCAATCCATCAGCTTTCAGCACATATGGTGGCTTCATGTTTTCAAGAAACGTATAACCTTGCTCAAGTGTGTCTTTCGTAAAAGTGGCGTATTTAGCAGTAGGAATTGCATGTCGAAACATGAATTGCTTTGCAAAATCTTTACTTCCTTCTAATTGTGCGGCTTCCTTTTGAGGACCAATTACAGGAACGTTCTTTAAGTCTTTATCTGCAAGGAAAAAATCGTGGATTCCATTTACCAAGGGTTCTTCTGGTCCAACAACAACCATATTGATGTCGTTGTTTAACACAAACTCTTTTACTGCTTTGAAATCCGTTGGATTAATATTTACGTTTTTTCCATGATTTTTTGTTCCGGCATTTCCGGGTGCAATAAACAATTCCTCTAACATTGAGCTTTGGGCCATTTTCCAAGCAAATGCATGCTCTCTACCGCCCGATCCTAAAAGTAATACTCTCATGTTGAAGAATTAACAATATTTTAAAAGTGATTCAAAAATCAATCTTCCGTCTTCATTGGCCAAATTACGATCAGCAGCACGCTCTGGGTGAGGCATCATACCGAAAACATTTTTAGAACGGTTTGTTATTCCTGCAATGTTTAACAAGGCTCCGTTTGGATTGTCTGCATCACCAACTAATCCATTTTCAGAGCAATATTGGAAAATAATCTGATCGTTGTCCTGAATGCTTTTCATTGTATCATCTGATGCGAAAAACCTTCCTTCACCATGAGCAATTGGAATTTTATACGTTCGCTCTTCTGAAAGTCCTTTCGTAATGGCTGCAGATTGAGAAACCGGCTTTAAAAACACATTTTTACAAATGAATTTTTGTTGGTTGTTATGCAAAAGTGCTCCTTCTAGTAGTCCTGATTCTGTCAAAATTTGAAAACCATTGCATACACCCAGAACATAACCGCCCTTTGTAGCGTGGTTTATCACTTCTCCCATGATTGGTGACAATTTTGCAATCGCACCTGAGCGCAAGTAATCCCCATAAGAAAAACCTCCTGGGAGAACAACAAAATCAACCCCTTTAAGGTCAGTGTCTTTGTGCCAAAGGCGTTCTACTTTTTGTCCAAGAATGTCTTGTAGAACATACACCATGTCCTCATCACAATTTGAACCGGGAAACGTTACAACTCCAAATTTCATTTACTTCTTATTTGATCGCCCGAGGGCACTTGAAAATACGGATCAAAATTAGACAATAAACCGCTAATAGACTTGATCAAAGGAAAAAATTAATCAACGAATAAAGGAATGTGAGATAGAAAAGTACGGATGCTACTCCTCCAAAGGTTTTGTGCGAAAATGAAAATGTAAGAAAGAAGGAAAGCGGTACCATTAAAAAGCTAAACCGCTCGATCTGATCAAAAAAGATAAAATCAATCAAACCATAAATCAGCCCCGCACCCAACAACCACCACAACATGTTCACCATTTTCTTTAGGCGAATTGATGATTTTAACATACGCGCCCTTATACTAACTAGACTTAATAAAAGCAATAATGTAAACAATGCGGCAGTAACAAAAAAGTCCGTTTGCTCTTTGTAATAATCACTCGCCTGTTGTAAAAAGTTCAATTCTATTTTATGTCCTGAATACCAGTAATACGTTCCTGCATAAAGCAGGGGTATTGAAAACCCAACTAATGTGAGAAGTGTTTCTCGAAAGTTAAATGGTCGAATGTTCCAAACCATGATTAAAACAAATGGAATCATTCCCACCATTGGTGGGTGAAAACTTGCAGCCAAACCGGCAAACAATGCGCCATTAAAGACATTTGCGCGACCATCGGCATTTTGTCTTAACTGAAAAAATTGATGGATCATTAAAATGATTGAGCTATGGGCCAATAATAAGCCATCTAAACTATAAAAGGAATGGTAAAAGCTCATGAATACCACATATAGTAGCGACGACATGTAATTGTTACGTTCCAAGAATTCGTTAGCGTTATAAATCAAGTTGATGCCAATGGCATTAAAACAAATAATTGCACCCGCTAAAAGTTGTGTTGCATTTGAAAATAGCGAAGAACTATCACCCCAAAAACCTAAATTAACAACACCCGGATCATAATGATTACCTGAGTAATTATTCAGAAAATAGTAAAACACGATAAACAGTGGTAGCAGCAAAAGTACGCCTGCTCTATTCCCTGAAAACAACTTTACCATACTGCGAAGATAAGTAAAAGTGGTGCAATTGCAGTTGTTCATAAAATCTGCTTGAAATTTCATGAACACCCCTTGAAAATTTAACATCAACTTATCTATTTTCAATTATATTTGCGCGAATTAAAAGTCAAACAAACAACAATACTATATTACAATGTCACAAGAAAAAACAAGATATTCTGACCCAGAACTAGCTGATTTCAAGGAGTTAATTCAATTAAAATTAAAAGAGGCTCAGGAAGATTACACGCTGCTTGTAGGGTCTTTGTCTCACAACGACGATCATGGAACAGATGATACAGGTCGCACCTTCAATATGATGGAAGATGGAAGCGAAACTTTGTCGCGTGAAGAGGTGGCTCAGTTAGCGGCTCGTCAAGAGAAGTTTATTCAAAGTTTACAAGCTGCCTTGATTCGTATTGAGAATAAAACGTATGGGATTTGCCGTGTAACGGGTAAACTTATTCCAAAAGAACGTTTGAAGCTTGTTCCGCACGCTACCATGAGTATTGATGCAAAGAATGCACAAAACAAATAATTCTGTGAAGAAAAATTTAGTAATAGTGGGGGCCGTTGTGGCCCTCATTTTATTTTTGGACCAATTTATAAAGGTTTATATCAAATCTCATTTCGCACCTGGCGAAAGCGTTTCTATTTTTGGAGATTGGTTCATTTTAGAGTACCTCGAAAACCAAGGCATGGCTTTCGGTACCACCTTCGGAAATAAAATTTGGCACAAATTAGCCTTGAGCATCTTTAGAATTGTAGCGATCACCGGGATGACCTTTTACCTCATCAAACAAGCAAAACAAGGTGCTAAAAGAGAGCTGTTGATTGTAATTGGTCTTATCGTAGCTGGCGCAACAGGAAATCTTATTGATTCCATGTTTTATGATTTTGTTTTTCCATATGACCCGTGCATGGGATTTAATCATCTTGAAGGGTCGGGTGTTGTAACAGATTGTGGGATCTTTGGTGAGATTGAAACACGTCATACGGGTTTTCTTCTTGGGAATGTTGTTGACATGTTTAAATTTCAAGCCTTTTGGCCAGAATGGTTGCCATGGTTGGGCGGAAAAGAAGTTTTTCCTGCTATTTGGAACTTGGCCGATGCCTCAATCTCTGTCGGGGTAATTATGGTTTTTATTCTTCAGCGCAGCTATATCCCAAAAGAAAAAGGAGACGCAGAGAAAGAAGAATAAATTTAGCTTAATCTGAGTTCGATACCATAATTGAACTCAGGGTATTAAAATCTCGCCGTTACACCTCCCATTACTTGGAAGATTTGTACCGGATAATTATACCAGCGCATATAACGTTGTGAAGCCAAATTGTTCAATTGAACAAAAGCTGATATTCTTTTATTGTAGCGGTACTCCAATCCAAGATTTAGATCGATAATTGTTCCCAATGGTTTTATGTAAAGCTGATCTTCTTCTTTTACTCCGTCTTCCATTTTATACACCAAGGCATTTCTTCCTCCTTCGATGTTTGCGTCTAGATTTACAAGAAACTTGTCAAACAGGTTGTAGCTTCCGCGCACAATTGCTTGCCATTGCGGTAAATTCCATGCATATGGTATGTTGTTCAAATCATATGAGAAGAATTTACCAGTAGCATCTATTTTGAGTTTTTCCATCAACTGATAGGATAAAGATCCTTCGATTGTTGCCAAATTCAACGAATCATAAATCAAATTGAATTTATTGCCAGCAGCATAAAGCGTATCCGTCACAAAAAAGACTTTGTCATTTATTTTTGAGAAGCTTGCGCCTAAATTAAAACTCATGCGTTTGCTCAAGGTTCCTTTTATTCCGCCGTAAAGATCGATCACTGTATTTTCATTGCGCATTATGACGTTGGGCAACATGAATTCATTGTCGGTGGTTAGGCTTTTTACTGACTGTTGTTTTAATCCTCCCTTTATCCCGAGGTAAGGAATGAAAATATCATTGAATAACGAATACTTTAGCTCTGCAACAGGATAAATGTAAACCCTTGCGCTGTCAGCTGCGTCAACTGTAAGATCAACACCAATACGGGCACGAAAACGATTGTCTTTTGAAAAGGTTGAAATGGTTGGTTTAAGGTTAATTATCGTATTGTTTCGAACAATACCAGTGTCTATTGACGAAAGGCTACTGTCACCGAAGACACCATATTTATAGGCATTGTAACGCACATTAAGGTCGACATCATAGATCTCTTTACCACCTTTATAAGTTAATCCCGATCTAAATGCAAAATAATTTTCCATTGCGCGCCAATCGGCTAATGAATCAATAGACGGCTTTTTGGAAGAAAAATTATTGTAATCAACTCCAATTCGATAGTTAAACACTGCGCTGTCCTTTTTGTGATAAATGAAATTAAATGTCCCGCCTACATCTTGATAACGCTGTGCAATTGAATCTCGACTAACGGACTCTGTTGGAACCTGCAATCCGTAATAATGTAATCCTTGATTGTTATAATGAAGTTGACTGCTTAACGTGTACTTGCTTTCATTTAAACTTCCATAAAGCCCTAACTTCGTTCTGTCGAAAGTTGATGGTGCATAGTTTTCAAAGTTTCCAAAAGAACTCAAATGCTTAACATGCGCACCATACACAAATTTTCTTGAGCGCTTTGAATCGAAATATATTTCACCCAATGGCATAAGCTCAGAGCCGATTCCTAATTTCACATATGTATTGTAAAATTGATCGAGTAACGCATCTGTTTTTATGGTGGCTGGAGGAATATTTTCTACCTCAATCTTTGTTTCGCGCTGCACCACTAACAAGGGGTATTCAACAACATTTGTCGTAATCGTGGTGTCGATTATTTTTGGACTCTCAATCATCCTGTAGGCAGGTTCAATTGTTCTGTTCCCAATACCAGGCAACTGGATTACATCCTGACCATTTTGTGCCATCGCTACGCCAACGAATAAACACCCGAGAATTGAAATATACCTTTTCATGATCAATTTTCTCCTTCTTTAACTTCAATGACTGTTTCCTGTTCCTTCTCAACCGCTTTAGGTGGATTTTTAAGCTGCATCAGCTCATCCCACAACTCATTTGCCTCGGCCAACACGCCGTCTTCCTGATCCGGATAATGGTCAATAACGGACTTTAACGTCTGTTCAGCTTGGAAAAGATCGTCTTGCGCCATAAGCACTCTTGTTTGCAGAACCAGCCCTTTTGCCACCCAATAATTATACGTTGGCTTCATCTTTAAAAGCGATCGGATTTCAGCATCTGACTTTGTATAATTTTGTTGTTTGAAGGCCATTTCTGCCATTGAAAATTTTGCTTCTGCCGCCCAAACAGTTGTTGTGTTTTTAGTTATCCATTCCAAAGAAGGCAATGCTAAATCAAAATTGTTGAGGTAATAATTAGACATTCCATTCGCGTACTCTGCCTCTAACTTTATAGAGTTGGTTACTTGACTGCTTTGGAGCACCGCCTTTGCATACACTGCTGCATTCGTCCAATTTTCAATTTGATAATTACAGCGCATCAAACCTAATTTAGCATTGAACAGCACGGCTGGCTTTGAACTTGTCTTTTCCAAACGCTCATAATAAGGGATTGCAGCTTCAAAATCGCCATTGTTGTAGTAATGCTGTGAAACTTTCGAAGACGCTATTTCAGTGTACGAGTTATTTGGTAATTCAAGTAGTTTTTTATACATCTCAATAGCTTTCTCTTTGTTGCCCGTTGACTCGTATGAGAATGCTAAATAATAGTGCGCATCAACATTGTATTTTCCAGCCGGGAACTTTTCAAGGTATTTCTCGAGTAGAGGAATTGCCGTAGCATACGAACTGTCTCTGTACGCCTCAATTGCCGGCGAATAAAACAATCCTTCTTGTTCTTCTTTGCTAATGTTTGCACACGCATATTGTCCTGCAAGATCAGTTGCTTTTTCAGGTTGCTTTAAAGCCGCGTAAACATCCACTAAACCTCTAACTGCTTTCTCACAAACACCCCTATCTTCTCCATGTGCTTCAAGTATCTGCTTGTAATCTGCTTCTGCTTTCGCATATTCCCATTTTTTATAATAAATGTCCGCTATTTCTATTCTAGAATTTACCACTAAATCAGAATTTGGATAATCAGCAATTACTTGTTCGAAGTAGCGTTTTGCTTTGTCAAGATCTGCAATTGCCTTGTAACTTAGCGCCACTTCATAGACAGACTGTAAAATATATTTTGAGTTTTTATAATTATTGATTATGTCAAGTAGGTGCTTGATTTTATCTCCTATGTTATCTGAAAAACCATACGTTTTAGCCATATAGTAGAGTGCTTGATCTTCAAATCCAGCGTGGAGGTCTAGCGCAGATTGATAATAGCGGATTGCATTTTCATTCTGCTTGGTCATATAGTATCCATCGGCAGCGCGCATGAAACCGTCAGCTAATTTGTTTTTGTTTGACACCGGCGACTGGCAGTACATGCGAAACGCTTCGATTGATAATTCAATGTCCTGCTTTTTCAAATAGGCATAGCCTAAATTGTAATAGGCATCAGACTTTAATTCTCCAGCAGAAGGCAACGCAACGACTTCACGAAATAATTTAATCGCTTGATCCGTATTGTTCAGTCTGAAATTCGCATCAGCAATCCAAAATTTACTTTTTACTGTAATTGCCGGTTCAACTGGATATTTTTCAGAAAGTTCAAATGATTTGATTGCTTTTTGGAAATCAGCTCTTTGAAAAAATTGAACACCTTGGTTAAAAGCAACCAATTGATACGCATTTTTAAGTTTTGTGTCCTTATTGCTTATTTTATCCAACGAAGCTAAGGCTTTTTCATAGTTATTTGTCGAAGTATAAACATTGACTAGGTATTGATTTACATCACTTTTACGGGAAGAATTAGGATATTTCTTTAAGTACTCCTCCAATGCGAGAACGGCCTCATCATAAGGGTTAATGTCCAATTTATAAGAAAGTACAGCGTAATTATACAAGGCATCCTCCTGCAACATGGGATCACCCTCTGTTTTGGCAGCAGCTTCAAATGCAGAACGCGCATACACAAGTTTGTTCAGCTTTAAATAACATTCACCTATATGGTAATACGACGCTTGGGCAAGGCTGTCCTTTTCCCTCGTTACTTTATCAAACAATTTGACTGCCTTCTCATACTGACCACTTTTGTAATATGAATACCCTAAAGCATAGTCATCATTTCTAGTAGTGTTTGATTTTTCATAATATTCCTGCAAATACGGTACTGCCTCGTCGAATTTTCCAACACGGTAAAACGCATCACCAATCAGGTGATTCATGTCGTTTTTATTAAAAATATTCGTTGTATCCAAGATGGTTGGGGCATATTCGGTTACCTCTTTGTATTTCCCTTGCAAATAATAGATTTGAGCAATATAGTAGGGTGAAACCTTGGCAAAACTCTCCGTTAACTGAAGTTTCAAAAATCCATCCAAGGCAATTTGATAGGACTTGTCCATGTAATTGATGTGGCTGAAATAATAGAGTCCTGGCGTTGCATATTGAGAAACGCCATCCTTCACGTCATGAAAAGCACTCCTTGCCTCTACAAAATGTTGCTCTTGAAAGTTGGCATACCCCAATTTGAATAAATATTCTTCCTTATTCTCTGATTCGACATCTTGCACGCGCAACAAATTCAACCAAACTAGGGCTTCCTTATAATCTTTCTTTTGGTAAAAATATTTACCTAGCCTGAAGGAAATCTCATGCTTATAAATACTCTCTGGATAATTCTTGTTGAAATCCGTCAACAGCTGCACCGCGTCGTTATTGAATAATTCAAGCGCAGAAATTCCTTCGTAATACCTTGCTTTGACGTAAAAGGGGTCGTTCGGCTTCTGCCATTCGTTGAGAAAATTCCTGAACTCAATTCGTGCTGCTGCAAATTGCTGTTTTTGAAACAACTCTTCTGCTCGGTAGAAATTTGCGTATTCACTGCTGTATTTTTCAGAAACCTGAGCAACTGCCTGGTAAACACTAAAGATCATGAGGACGACCAACCATCTCTTCATAGTATACTTCTTTTAAACAAGTAAAATTAAGGGCATAGATAACCTTATAAGAAGGTACTTCTAAAAGTTTTAAACGAGAATCTGTTAAGATTATTTCTTACGCAAAGCGCTCATCTCCTATGGATTTTAAGACCTTTACAAGGTAAAATATTACTTGTGAGCAAAGTCATTGACATCAAAAACGGAAAAGTATTCCAACAAAAAGCATTAGTACTCGAAGACGTTCATTTTGAACTCAATGCAACAGATTTTGTCTACCTCATCGGACGAACAGGAAGTGGAAAGTCAAGTCTTTTAAAAACTATTTACGGAGAAATTCCTTTGGTCGAGGGGGAAGGAACAATTGCTGGTTTTGATTTAAAAAAACTGCGAAAAAAAGATGTTCCGATGTTGCGACGTAAAATCGGCATTGTTTTTCAGGATTTTCAACTTTTGATGGATCGTACTGTGCTAGAAAACCTTTTGTTTGTGCTAGGTGCGACGGGATGGAAAGATCGCTCTCTCATGGAAAAACGAGCTACAGATGTGCTTCAATTAGTAGGTGTTGAATCAAAATCGAACGCAATGCCGCACACACTTTCAGGAGGAGAACAACAACGCGTTTCCATTGCTAGGGCATTGCTCAATAAACCAGAATTAATCCTTGCAGATGAGCCAACCGGCAATCTTGATCCTGAAACATCGGAAGAAATAATGCGCCTGTTTCTTGCTGTTACCAAGGAAGAAAAAACAGCGGTACTGATGGCTACACATGATATGCGCATGGTAGAAAGGTTCCCGGGAAAAGTTGTAAAAGTTGAAGCGGGAAAGCTTATCGACTCCCTTTAAACGGTGCTTTTAAACATCCGCTGGTTTCCTGAATTTCACTTCAAACAGTTTAATCCAGTTTTTTCCTGTTAGGTATATTTTTCCATCGTTGGCAGCAATCCCATTTAGTACATCACCTTTACCCTTCCCTTCTTTTACCAAGGCTGTTGCATCGATTTCAGCTAATACTTTTCCATTTCGCGGATCTATCACTGCTATTTTATTCGTCATCCAAACGTTGGCATAAATCAGATCGTCGATGTATTCTAATTCATTCAGGTACGTGACTGGTCCTTGGTGAGAGTATACTTCAATTGTTCGCTGAATCTCAAATGTTTTTGGATCCCTGAACGTAATTCTTTCCGAACCATCAGACATTATCAATGAGGTGCCATCATTACACAAGCCCCAACCCTCTCCAACATATGGGAGGTCTTTCTTCAATTCAAGCGTCTTTTTGTTATAAACAAAGCACTTCTCTTCCTGCCATGTTAACTGAAAAACTTCATCACCGAAAATGGTAATTCCTTCTCCAAAATAAGTTCCATCAAGCCCCATTTTTTTAATTACCTCTCCACTTGCCAAATCCACTTGTGCTACCATGCTAGATCCTCTTTGACCGGTCCCTTCATACAATTGATTTCCATCAAACTCTAATCCTTGTGTAAAACTTGTTGGACTATGCGGGTATGCTTTTAACGATTCAACAATCCAAATTTCAGGAACAACATCTGATAAAACGCGGACCATTCGTTCATCAAGAAATGTACTTCCGTCTTTCATTGTTGAAAGAAGTCTTATACTTCGTGTTCCCAATCCATAAAAACCGGCCTTGAATTTATACTTGATATTTTTGCTCGGTTTTGACCAGGTTTGAAAGGTGCTGTCGTTATAGACTAATTCGAGCTTCTCAATGTCCTCTTGATTTATCAAAATTTCCAAATCTATTGTTTCGTCCCATTTGGTAGCAAGATTATCTTTGAAAGAAAAGGTAGCAGGCATGGGCGCATCTTCAGCGCTCGTATTTTGGTTACCTTGTAAAAACGGCGACAACACCATAGCAAGAATAAGCGCCAATACAGCCCCAATTATCAGGTATCTTTTCATGTTCTTCATACAACTAAATTCTCTACACTTTCAGCATCGATAGCACCATGTGAAGCGAAATAAATTACGCTCCCTCCCTTCATTACAATAGCCTGTGGAGACTGATGTACCACGCCAGTTAACCGTGCAACTTCGTTTGAAACCTCACGGTATTTCAAGAGATCAATATAATAAATTGGACATTGTTCTTCAGAAAGCTGCCATTCTCTATTAAATGTGGAAAGAGCCATTGAAGAGATTGAGCACCTCGTGCTGTGTTTAAATAAAAGCACTGGTGTTTCTTCTGATAATTCAATCGCCTTTACAAGGTCACTCAAACTTTCAATGAGGCGCCATCTTTTTAAATCTGTTTGTGCTGTTGAAAAAAGTCCCATTTTAAATCCCGCCTGTAAATTGTTTTAAAAATCGAATGTCGTTTTCAGAATATAAGCGCAGATCATTTACACGGTATTTCAATTGTGTGATGCGCTCTATACCCATTCCAAAAGCAAAACCACTGTATGTTTTTGAGTCAATGCCGCAAGCTTCAAGAACATTCGGATCAACCATTCCACACCCTAATATTTCAAGCCAACCTGTGTGTTTACAAACATTGCATCCTTCCGCATTACAAATACTGCATGAAACATCTACTTCAGCACTTGGTTCGGTAAATGGAAAATAGGATGGGCGCATTCTTATTTTGGCTTTTTCACCAAACATTTCCTTAGCAAAATAGAGTAAGGTTTGTTTTAAATCTGCAAACGAAACATCTTTGTCAATATAAAGCCCCTCCACCTGGTGAAAGAAACAATGAGCTCGTGCTGATATTGCTTCGTTTCTGTAAACTCTTCCCGGGGAAATCGTTCGTATCGGAGGTTTGGCGTTTTCCATAACACGCACTTGAACAGAACTCGTGTGGGTTCTCAATGCCATTTCCTGCTCGCCCTTTTCGATAAAAAAAGTATCCTGCATATCCCTAGCTGGGTGTTCTGGTGGAAAATTTAACGCAGAAAAATTATGCCAGTCGTCTTCTATTTCAGGCCCTTCAGAAACTGTATAGCCAATGCGGTTAAAGATTTCTATTATTTCACTTCTCACCAATGAAAGTGGATGGCGAGCACCAATGGTTGACGGTTCTCCTGGTCTACTTAAATCTAACCCATCATTGGTATGATTCGACGATTCCAATTGCTCTTTAAATTGAGCGTATTTCTCTTCTGCTTTAGAGCGTAAGTCATTCACTTGCTGACCAGCTTCTCTTTTTTCTTCGTTGGGAACTGATTTCAACAACCCATAAAGGTCTTTCACAAGACCTTTAGAACCCAAAAATCGAATACGAAAAGCCTCAAGTTCTGAGGGATTTGCAATTACAAATTGCTCTATTTCACTGACAACTTTTTCTATTTCAAGCTTCATCTTTCAATTAATCTCATGCTGACGTTTCATCTGAGCTGTAACTTTTTAGCTATCTAAATTGTTAAAGAGCTCAACAAATACCGCAAATACAGTTGCGAAGGTAAGAAATTGACATACAATGTTGTTAGAGTATTTCAAAATAAGTTTATCTTTGGACTGCATGAATTCATCGCCTAATGAATAGGATGTTCAAATTAATCACTGCTCTGTCTATCATCATTTCCACAATGATGGTTACAGCATCTTGTAAAAACACGGACCCGTCTGTGTTGAAAATTTTCGTGCGATCAGCAAGCAATGAATTGTTAGAGGGGGCTCAGGTAGTTGTGGTGGGTGATTTACAATCCAATCCGCCAACGAATGTTTTTGTAGACACCCTAATAACTAATTCGTCGGGTTTCGTTGAATTTAAAATGAATAACTATTTTGATGCCGCTGGCGAATCCAACTCAACTGGTTACTTTGACGTCATCGCTAAAAAAAATACCAAAAGCGGAAGCGGTTATGTTCGCTGTCGGGCGCATTTGACTACCGTTGAAACTATATTTTTATTGAATTAAGCTTTTATATTATGAATACCACTATGAAAAAATCATTACTTTTTATTTTCATCGCAGGACTCGGAATTGCTCTTTCTTCTGGCTGCAGAAAAAAGGCCGATACCATTGCAATCATTAATGTGATGAATGTAGCCAACCAGCCTGTGTCTGGAGCACAAGTAGTACTATACGGCAAATCAACCACCAATCAACCTGCTAACGTAGTGTTGTATGATACGACGCTAACAAACTCTGACGGAAAAGCCGTTTTTAATTTCAACGATGTATACCAATTAGGTCAGGCGGGTGTTGCTATTTTAAACATAGAAGCAACCTTGAATGCGGCTATTGGCGAAGGGATTATTAAAGTTGAAGAAGAAACTACTTCAGAAGAAACCGTTTTCATTCAATAAAACGATTTATAGATTATAAAAAAACGCCGCTATAAGCGGCGTTTTTCATATATGGACAATTTCTGCTTCGTCTACCAGTGGCTCTCCTTTCATTCGAAGAAAGAGCTGAATTAAGGCAATGACATCTTTTTCGCAATAGACTTTTATTCTTTCCAAATCCCCGTCTTCATAATAAACGCGTGCAACATCAGCACCAGAAATATCATCTTTCGGCGTCGGAATTTTAAACACATGACACAACAAAGCCAATGATGTGTAGGCTTTATAGTCGCCAAATTTCCAAAGCTCCATTGTATCAAAATGGGAAATTTCCCATGGTTTTTTGCCGGCAATGTCCAAAAGAGACGGCAACTGCATACCGTTAATTAGCATGCGGCGGCAGATGTAAGGAAAATCAAACTCTTTAGCGTTGTGACCACAAAGGGCAAAATATTTTGTCATGCCATGATCATCCAACAATTGTTTAAATTGCCTTAACAGTGTTTCTTCATCATCGTGGTAAAATGATTTGATGCGCATTTGTCTGCCTGTTCTAGTTTCATTTACAAAACCGACAGATATACAAATGATTTTTCCAAATTCAGACAAGATGCCCGCGCGCTCGTTGTAGGCATCATCAAATGTTTTGTCTTCTTTTACAAGACTTCTTGTTTTTGCTTCAAATAGTTTTTTTGCATCCTCCTCTACATCTTTGTATTGGTATACTTGAGGTACTGTCTCAATATCCAAAAACAAAATCTTTTCTAATTGTACTTTTTCTAACATAATATGATCTTTCTATACTGAAGATAAGCAAAAAATTGCAGAATACGGATAATTAATCCAATTTTGCTGAAGCATAAATACTATTCAACATGGCTGAGGACCTTGTCCGTATTTCAGGAACAAAAGATGATATTTACGAGGGGCTTTTTCCTCAAATCGTTGCTTTGATTGGCAGCGAAAGAGATGTTGTCGCCAACTTGGGAAATGTTTGTGCAGCGCTAAAAGAAGCTTTTGGATTTTTATGGATTGGCTTCTACCTCGTAAAAAACGACGAATTAGTGCTTGGTCCATTTCAGGGCCCCATCGCTTGCACAAGGATTCAAAAAGGCAAGGGTGTTTGCGGAGCCGCATGGGAACAAGAGCAAACTGTCCTGGTTCCAAATGTTGATTTATTTGCCGGCCATATCGCATGCAGCTCCCTTTCTAAAAGTGAAATTGTTGTTCCTTTGTTAAAAAATGGAAGGGTTGTGGGCGTACTAGATGTAGATAGTGATGAATTAGACGCCTTTGATCAAATAGACAAGAAACACCTCGAAAAACTTTGCCAATGGATTTCAGGTTTGCTTTAAAATTGCTTCCGTTTTTGCTAGCCTTATCCTGTGCACAGGTAGGACAAATTTCCGGTGGAGAAGAAGATCTTGTAGCACCTGAACCAGTAAAGACGGTCCCTGAAAGCAAAACTTTGTTTTTTAATGCGCAATCAATAAAATTAATTTTTGATGAGTTTGTTGAACTGAACAACCCACAACAAAATATTATTATTGTTCCCAATGATGCTAAATTAAATGCTGCTTTACACAAAAAAGAACTCGTTCTATCTTGGAACGAAACACTTAAATCCAATACGACATATGTAATCTACTTTAATGCGGCAGTAAAAGATGTAACTGAAAAAAACGCTTCGCTCTTTTCATATGTGTTTTCAACTGGCGGACAAATCGATACATTACAGCAAGAAGTTCTTCTATTGGATGCCTTAAATGGTCAAGCTATATATGGTGCAACCGTTGGTTTTTTTAATGCCAAAGACAGCATAAAACCACTCTACTTTTCCAGCACTGATGCGATGGGCCGTGCTTCTCTAAAGTACCTGAAACAAGGCGAATATTACCTAAGAGCGTTCAAAGATGAAAACAAAAATCTTATCGCCGACAAAAATGAACTAGTGGGATTCAGGAATGATTTAGTTAAAATTCAAGCGGACAAATATGACACTTTAACGATTCAAATGTTTCCTCCGGAAGTAAATCAGAGTATCGTAAGTTTTGAATTACAAAGTCCCGGTGCTTTTTTAATTAGTACCTCGAATGTTGCTATTGATCCCATTTTTTCCATCAATAACAGCGTGCTAGACAATAATCGTGTTCGAAAAATTGACGAAACACATTTTAAATTATTTCCAGTTCAACTTGGTGCTGGTGATTATAAAGTGCTAATTGATGAAAAGGGAAATCAAGACTCTTCCAATCTTCGTACAAGTGAAAAAGAATTGCTACTGCCTCTAAAAATAACTTCAGCCTCAGGGGATGAATTTATCGTGCCAGAGGAAACAATATCATTGTCCGTAAATGGGCTTTTGAAAATTGTTGACACATCCAAAATCTCCATTTACAATGAAAAGGACAGTATTAATCGCATAAATTACACTTTTAAATTTACGCAAGATGTACTTCAATTGCTACCCGCGGAAGTATTAAGCGGTACTTTCATCGTTAAATTGCTGCCCGGTGCCTTGACGGCTGAGGGAGGTCAGTTGTCTGAGGGCTACTCAAAAACGTTCCGCTTTAAATCGGAGGAAGAATTAGGCGTTATTCATGTTTCAATTAGTGGATTTTCTGAGAAGCTTATTTTGGAGTTAATAAAAGAAAAAGACGCAGTTGCACAAAAGCAATTATTAAGTGGGGAACAAACAACATTTGAAAAGCTTTTGCCTGGCGAATACCTATTAAGAGTGACTGAAGATGCAAACGGAAACGGAAGATGGGATAGCGGAAATGAAACTTTAGGGCTTCAACCTGAAAGGGTTTTGCTGTTTTCAAAACCAACCAAGGTTCGACCAAACTGGGAATACAATCTAAAAATTAATCCATCAGGCAATTATGAATAATGACAACACATCTGTTCCGTTTCTCCAAAGCTGGAAAATATGGGCTGGTGTTTTGATTGGATTACTAGTTGTTATCTTTCTTTTTCTTCACTATCTAAATAGTCCGAGATTCATTTTAGCCCCAACTGGGAGTGGGACGCACGAATGGATTGACGCTAATCACAACGGAAAAGTAGACTTTGGATTAGAAAGTGATTTTACTGTTTCCGCTTCTGGAAATTACAGAAAAGAGGTGTTTGCAGATGTTTTAAAACAAATAAACTGGTCTGTTCAATCACTGATATGGTTAAGTTTAGCATTTCTTTTTATGGCGCTACGAGATGTGTTTTATATGATCCGTATTCGCACATTAACCGGTCATTCTCTTACTTGGGGGGCTTCATTTCATGTTATCATGCTGTGGGAATTTGCATCGGCCCTTTCTCCAGGAGTAATGAGCGGTGCAGCTGTTGCAATGTTTATTCTTAAAAAAGAAAGAATCCCGCTAGGCAAAGCTACCGCAGCCGTCATGGTAACAGCCATACTTGACAACTTATTTTTCATTTTGCTCATTCCTGTGGTGTTTTTTCTTTTTGGTGGAGAACTTCTGTTTCCATCTGGGAATATTGGCCTAAGCAGTGCTTATTGGATTTTCTGGGGCGGTTTTTCAATTATCACATTGTTGTTTTTGTTTTTCTTTATTACTCTTTTCATTTATCCAAGATTTATTAAGGTGGTGTTTCAATTCATTTTTTCAATTCCTTTATTTAATCGATGGAAAGTTGGTGCATTAAAAACCGCAGAAGAAATTCAACTCTCTTCTGTGGAAATGAAGGGTTTTAGATCTCTCAAATGGTTGAAAATCATTGGATCGACATTCGCAAGTTGGATTTCACGGTTTTTTGTAATTAATTTTTTATTGGCTGCTTTTGTGCCAATTTATTTTAAAGAGCATCTGTTAGTTTTTGCAAAACAATTCATTCTCTGGTTGTTTATGCGAATGAGTCCAACTCCTGGGGGAAGCGGTTTAGCCGAATATGCCTTTGGTGAGTTGATGGCGCCATTTGGAAAATCAGCATTCGTCATTTTAGGACTAGCATTTCTCTGGCGGATACTATCATACTATTCTTACCTCATTATTGGGGCAATTATTCTTCCTCGTTGGTTAAGAAAGAAATTGTAGCAATTCATTTTTAAAAATGCGGTACGCTGTAGTGCATAGAATTAACCCTATTAAATATACGATCTCAGGAAAAACCCAAAAAAACGTTATACCGTAAACCATCCCTATTAGCGCAAGAAGTATGATGTTTTCTTTAAAGTGTACGTTCCACAGCCTGCTCATCGACACTTTTTCATGCTGTTTTTGAGCAATAAACTCCAATTTGAACCGCTGAAAACCGACCATAAAAAGTAATGGAACTAGCAGGTATCCTTGTTCTATTCCAAGGTCTTTGTACGACCAGAAAGCAACTATTTCTTTTGAAAATGAAATTCCATGTTCAATCAATTTTACGCTTAAGTGCACTAATAAAACTGCTGTCGCCATAAAAATTAGGCTCAAGAAAGGATAGACTACATTTTCTTGCCATTTTCCGCCTTGTACTTGAAGTATTTTTTTGCTTTTAAAATACATAAACACTTCTGAAGCAATAAGATCTAACAAATAAAACAGTACTATGAAATATAAATTCCAATTCCAAAAAAAATAGCCCAATAGAGGGATTAATGCATCGCCGAACGACTGCACATATTTTTGATTAACGCGCATTTTTTAGTTTATCCGCTCGTTCTCTCGACATTTCAAAATTTGGGTCATATTTCAACGCCTTACCATAGGATTGTAGCGCCTGAGAAACGTCTCCACTCTCTTCATAGCACATCCCTAGGTTGTGCCATGCCTGCACGAAACGGGGCTCAGTCTGTAAGGCAGACTTATAATAATAGATTGCGCTGTCTATTTCTTTATAGTTGTATTGCTTTATCACACCAATTTGATTCAGGGCTTGATAATACGCCGTATCTAATTGAATCATTTTTCTATACAGAGCGAGCGCTTTTACCGGCTGATTAAACAATTGATAGGCAAAGGCAAGTGAAAATAAAACGTCAGGGTTTTTCGGTTGCAAACTAACCGCAGTGCGGTAATATTCTAAACAAATTTCATTGTTTTCGGATTGATATAGCGATCCCAACATGAGGTACGCTTCAAAAAATTTAGGATCTTGTTGAACAGCCGTTTCATAAGAAGATTTTGCTAACTCTCGCTTATCTAAAAACAAATAGTTAGAGCCTTTTAAGACATATGCATCTCTGTAGCGTTTATCTATTCTTAAAGCTTTATTTATCAACTTAAATGATTCCTCAAAATCCATTTGTTGACTATATGTTGATGCTAGGGAAACCAATACTTTTGGGTCTTTGGGTCTTTTTTTAAGGGCAAACTTATAGTGCCTTTGAGCGGCGGAAACATCTGTTGTTATACTTCTGTCTGGTTTATTATTTAAAATATCGGCAAATAATAATCGTGCCTCGATATTATTACTATCTATTCTAAATGCTTTCGCCCCATCAGCTGTCGCCTTGTCGAATTCGCCCTTTTTTAAATATGTGTTTCCCCGCTCTACCAAAAGACCTACACTGTCCGGATACAACACCAAAAGGCTGTCTATGTCAACGGCTCCTATCGACGGTTTTTTGTTGTCACCACATGAACACAAAAGAAATAGGAAAAAAACTGGGAAAATGTATTTCATGAACCTTCTTATTCGAACAACAAATTTAATTGAATTGCTTTGATAATAGTCCTTCCATCATCAATCATTCAATAGTTAATCTTTGTGTGATTTATTATACCTTTGTAACATGAAAAGAAATTTCATATCATTTTTACTCGTTGCGATTTTCATTTTTGTTGCAGAACAACTTTTCTCACAAGGATGCTCGCAATGTAGACTGATGACAGAGCAAGGAAGAGAATTGGATGAAAACTCATTTGGAACTAACATTAATTCAGGGATTCTTTACTTAATGGCCATCCCTTATTTACTATTGATGTTCCTGTTTCGAAAGAAAATAATTTCTTTGTTCAGGGGTTTCGCAAAAAAATAATTAGAACCGGCTCTGATTGCGTGTCTTAAACAACGCATGACTTAAATTAGTATAGGATAAAGAAAATTCTATAGATCCTCCTGTATATGCTTTTCGCATTGAAGAGACTGTTGCGTCATAAGAAACCCCTAATTTAAAGCCTCGCCAATCAATTAGCACCGTCGGACATAAGGCATCCTTCAAACGATAAAACATTCCAAAAGCAAAGTACGCATCCTGATTATACCCTGTAATTTTTGTGCCATCCTTCAAACGATATTTTAAAACTGTACCGAAAATTGTTTCGAAGTGTGGTCCTTGAATAAATTGAACCGCACTCGCGTCAATTGACCAGTCTGACATCGCAATATCTGAGTTGATAGATGTATGTATTACAAACTTTCGATAGAGCCTTCCTCCATCTAAGGAATTAAATTGCATCATAGGTCTGTTTAAGTGGTAACCACCTAATCCGAATTGAACTTTAAAATTATCCTTTCTCTGAAATGAATTTTTACTTGCATCGTATACATACAAGAGTCCTGCTGAAGCATCAATATGGCGATAACCACTTAAACCATTTGACTCGCCAGAAAGTACTGATTGGTCATACTCACTGCCATTCCATTGAGATGAAAAAGTTAGCGCAGTATAATCTGCTTTTCTACTTGTAAAACCTCCTTGGATTCCAGCTGAAAACGTGTGTCCTCCACCCACCGGCAATATTCCGCTAACTGTTAGTGAACCTGATTGTGTGCCAAACTTTGAGTCTCCACCAATATCATTATAAAACAGGGCTCCGAGTCCAACATGGGCTTTATCGCGATAACTGTCTTTTCCAAGGTTTATATCTGCAGCAACCGAAGAGGTCATAAATTGAGTTCCCGCTCCCAGCCACTGGTTTCTATGATTTATTGTGATTCGCTCCCAGCCATCATAAACACCGGCGCAAGCTGGATTTATGAGAAGTGGAGTCTGTGCTGTTTGAGAAAAATGAATATCTTGTGCAAACAAAGTGCTAGTTGCAATGAGAAAAACAGCGTTTAAAAATCCTTTTTTCATACTCATCGGATTAGCGTAATATTACCAGAACGAGTTTCATCTTTACCGTCATCTAAACGCACCTCTAAAACATAAGCATACACACCTGCATTGCATGGCTGACCGTTAAACGAGCCATCCCAAGCAAAGCTTTTATCACTTGTACTCAATATTTTATTTCCCCAACGATCATAGATTGATAAAGTAAATCGTACAACATTCTTCCCAACTATGAGTGTAAGTGTTTCGTTTTCTCCATCTCCTTGACCGTTTGGTGAGAACCCCGTTGGAACGAAAATTCCTTCTATACATCCTGCTCCTGCTGGAATTGGATCACATGGATCAAAAGGATTTGAACCATCTGCAACCTCGGTAACATCTAAAACACCATCACCGTCGCAATCAGCACCAGATAATATTGGCTGTGAAATAAGCAGTGTGTCATAAGAACAAGGGTCGTTCGGAATTGTACCACTTGTTGCTTCTGCTGCATCTGTCACACCGTCGCCATCTGTGTCAGTTTGACAACCAGGCAGTGTGTCGTCTGGGTCGCAAGGGTCAAGTGGATTAGATCCGCCCGAAATCTCTTGCCCATCGTTTATAGCATCCCCATCTGTGTTTGGATTTATTGGGTCTGTACCTGCGGTATTTTCTTCAGCATTTGTTAGACCATCACCATCTTGATCACAAAGACCAGCATTTGGGTTAGGTATACATGGATCTGCGTTTGCTGGATCTAATTCATCACTTACCTCATCTCCGTCGGCATCAAGAATAGAAGCTTCCAAAGCATCTATTATTCCATCACCATCTGTATCCAAAGGAGTAGATGGATTTGCTCCTATTTCTGCGCAATCGTTCTCTCCATCACCATCCGTATCGGGATTGTTTGGATTGGTGCCAGCAAGCACTTCGTCTGTGTTTAAACAACCGTCGCCATCCAGATCTGGTGTTTCAGGAATAAAGAATGCCACTATGTTTTCCGCGCCATTTATATTCAAGCTGTTTGAATCTGACGTTATTGGGCTATCCAATGGGCCCGTCGTGTACTCCCAATGATCAAATACGTATCCGGGTAGAGGTCTTGCCACAAGGTTTGTTGCTATACCACCAAAATACTGAGTCGACCATGGATAACTCGGTGCCCATATAGAATTCACCTTGATCTCACCGGAATTCACGGGAGAGACATTAAAGGTAACTGTGTACGGACCAGTTAGACTATAGCAGTCTATTAAACCTTGCTCAAGTGCCGCACATCTATTGTCTATAAACGTTTTTAGCTGTTGCACCCTAGATTGCCAGCCCGAAAATGTACCACCCCACTTTGCAACCTGAGCACCCATTTCAGGAGATATTTCATTCACCATACTATCCAGCAATTGATGCATATAGTCACACGAAAAATAAGTATTTACTAAATCGACGTATCGTGTGATATAATATTGCTCGACTTGTGGGTTTTCATTTATTAATTTTTGAATGATTTCTGTGTGTCCTTGTCCACCAGGATTGGGTAAGTTTTCAACATTACAAGGGTCTGCATTGGCACTTGGATCGGGGATTCCGGTGTAATTATAATAATGACCAAAAGAAGCATCCATGTCCCAGAGCACATATCTCCATTTCTTTTTATCACCAAGAGGATCCATCCCCCTCCACCATGCGGTATTCCAATTTAACCAGTCTTGGCTGACAACATAGGAATTAAACATAAAATAATCACACAGCGATTCCCAATTTAGCAAACTATCTACGTATGCAAAATTTGTAGCGTTGCCCATGTTGTTTGAGGCGATATAAGCAACCAAATTATCCCATGATGGTTGAGCGTTGGGCGCGCCATATTCTTCCCATGTACCCCCCCATGTTTTCAGATATTGAAGATTAAATTTATCCTGATTGAAATAATAATCCGTGTAATCGTGATCGTCTGCTTTTTCTCGAATTTCGTACACTCCCCAATATTGCCCATTCAAATAAACCACACAAGGCCTATAGGTGCGTTCATCCAGTTTCATGTCGGCTCGAATAGAAAGTGTGTGTATAAAGGCGTCGCGAATGTGGGCGCCATTTTCAAAAGGATAATTATCACTTGCCGCAGGCTTTAAAATAACCCGTTGAAAATTGTCTCGTGTTTTATCAGGAAAAATCTGATGCTCAAGCTCTGCCGCATATCCAAACTCATCACGTGTTATGTAATCAAACCCTCGCTGATCATATGCCCAAGAATCGTTGCCATGTTTATTAAATTCGCCCTGACCCTCATCAATAAACAACCCGTTTTCCTCAAACAATTCAAAGGCACCAACCTTTAAACTACCAGCTTGATTGCCGTTTGCAACTAGATCAAATACTTGTTGACTGCAAACGGAAACAACAGGAACGGTGTGCGTTACCCCTATGAAATAAGTATTTGTTTCAATAAAAGAAGGTTGATCTGTTCCAAATGCAGCGGCCCTAAGAACCGTTGTTGATGTAATTGAAATAGGCCCCGAATACACTGTTGAAGTTGAGGTTGGATTTGTTCCATTTGTCGTGTATCTGATTGTTGCCGTTGGGTCAGAACAAGTTATTGCAACAGTTTGAGCTCCCGTATAAAATCCTGGCGACAAACTCATTACAGGAGTAGGGATATAAAAGTTTTGTCCGCCGGTGTTGTTTGCGGCAGGTGTTGGTGTTGTAAAAAGTTTCCATTCACTCGCTCCATTTGAGGCGCGGCCTATCGAATGGTCAGCCTTTGTCATGTGTATCATTTTTAAAGAGTCAACAACTACACCTGATGGATTAGTAAGAATTATCCATTCGTTAGAAGTTTGTTTTAAATTAAAGTTCGGGTGATACTGTGTTCCGCTCACCAAATTTCTTTTTGAGCAATAAATCATTTTGAACCCGTTTGCGGCAATTGATCCACTTGGTATTTGCCACTTCATTAAATTATTGGCCTTATCAGAAAGATAGTAGCCAGTTAAGTCTATGGGGGCGGTTCCTGAATTGTATAATTCTACCCAATCTTCACGCTCTCCAAAGGCATCTGTTATTCCATTCACATTGGAACAAGAATATTCGTTGATTACAATCTGCGAAAAAGAAGAAGAAAACAGGAGGAGAAAAAATGTTGTTAGTATAATTGGCTTCATAGTTTTGCGCTTAGGTACAAACCCTTTTTCATTTAAAGTCGTCTAATATTAATAAATTATTAAATGAATTCTACCTTTACAGACGTTTATTCTAATAAAATGGTTGTTTATATTAATTCTTTAACCTTGTCTATATGATTCGACTCATTCAAAACTTTAGCTTTTTCATTTTTTTAGTTGTTTTTGTGTCCTGTTCTAAATACGAAGGAACGGGAGGAAAGGGGTCCATTACAGGTAAAATAAATATTACCCAAAAATTATACGTAAATGGTGTTTTAACTCAAAGCGTTAACCTTAGCGGTGCAAAAGAAGATGTTTACATTGTTTATGGTGATGAGGATCTTGTTTACGACGATAAGACAGAATGTAATTATGATGGAACATTCAAATTTGATTATTTACAACCTGGTACTTATACAATTTTTGCCTACAGTGAAGTTTTTCATACTGGTCCTAACTTAACCAACAACGACGATGATTATTATACCAATGAAGTTGTTAAACAAACCGTTGAGTTGACCAAAAATTCTTCGAGCGATTTAGGTACTATAACGCTCATCAAATAATGCGTTGGATAAGTCTTTTATTAATCACTCTTGCTTCTACCGCTATTTTTTCACAGCGCCAATCTGGTAGGGTATGGACGCAGATTGGTGTCAAAGGAGCCGTTTCTCCGAAATTGGATTGGTCTATTGATGTTACTAATCGGTTCGGATCTGATGGTTTAGAAACCTTTTTCACACAAGCATCCTTAAAATATAAATTGAAAAAATGGATTCGCCCGTCACTAGATTACCGCTCCATTTTAGACAAGGATAAATACAAGAATTACACTCTATCCCATCGTCTGAATGTAAATGCCGACTTTAAAAAGCAAGTAAAACGATTTTCATTGGGCGCGCGACTGCGGTATCAGTATTCCTTTCAATCGTTGCAGGGTTCCAAAAAATACGATGCTGAGTTTGACCAAGCAATTCGTATTAAACCTCACGTTGCTTATGATATTAAAAAAAGTGGTTTCGGACCTCTTTGCAGTATTGAGTATTTCTACAACCCTACCTATTCTGAATTAGGTCAAAGATTCACGAAATATAGACTGTTCATTGGCACACAATTGGAACTTAATGGTCCACATGAACTTGCGTTTGGGTATATGTTAGATCGTGAAATAAACACCCCTAATCCTGATACAAAACACATATTAAGCATCTCCTACTCATACAATCTAAGCGCGATAAAAAGAAAAGACGATAAAACAGAGAAAAAATCAGGGGGCAACGACCTCTTCAACGAGTAGTCCAACATCTAACACCTCATCCACAAGCGAGTTTGTTATGCCTTGCTCGAGTTGAAAAACATATTTACCCGGCTCAGGAAGTTTTCTCTTTCGGAAATAAATGCTGTTTTCAACGATAGTTCCTGTTTTCTTTCCGGCCCATGTCCCATCTGGATTTGTTATTTTTATTTCAAAGGGCTCACGTGCTTTTTGACCATCCGGAGTCGTAGTACTCATATAAATCCACAAATTCGAATATTTGTACTCCGTAGTGGTTCTGAGAGTTAAAACAAAATTGTATTCTTTCGTTGTATCTTTAATTTCTACTGTAAATGATGGTTTAACATTTTGAGGCCACTCATTACCGTTAAACCCATACGATTTTTCATACGTTGGTGTAGATGAGCAGCTTACCAACACAACCAAGAATAGTATTAAAGAAACTATTTTAACTGTTGTTTTCATTGTTCGCGTTAGGATTGTTTCCGCTGCCCGGTTTACGATTCTTATTACGGTTATTTCTGCGTTTATTTGATGGTGGTCTTGTACCCTCTGCCTGCTGCGATGACGAGTTGGTTGGCTGAGCTATGACAGCTTGATTTTCAACGCCCTCACGTCTTGCCTGAGGTTTTTTCTTTTTCTTTTTAGCCTTAAATGCATGTTCAAACCTGTTTAAACTATCCTGACCCACTACATTGGAATAATCCGGTTCTTTAACCACTACTTCCTCCTTGTATTCGCTCAATTCTTTTGGTTTTTTCCCATCTTTATTGAGTCTTATTATTTCTCTAACCCTTTCAGGATCAAGAGGAATTAATCCAGAACCTATCGCTGCATCACCTTCGTATGCGTACCACATTTGTCTTTTAAAAACATCCGTTTTAATGTGAAACGCAGATCCCTTTTCCGTTTGTAAGCGTGTATCTGATTTCGGGAAGGATTTGATCGCATCAAGGTACATGTCGAGCTCATAATTCAAACAACACTTCAATTTACCACATTGCCCAGCCAATTTTTGAGGATTAAGTGATAACTGCTGATATCTCGCTGCTGATGTTGAAACAGAGCGAAAATCGGTCAACCAAGTGGAGCAACAGAGCTCTCTTCCGCAAGAACCAATACCACCCAATCTCGAAGCCTCTTGACGAGAACCTATTTGCCTCATTTCCACACGTATCTTGAATTGATCGGCCATATCCTTGATCAATTGACGAAAATCTACACGACCTTCCGCAGTGTAATAAAATGTTGCTTTGCTAAGGTCTCCTTGGTATTCGACATCAGAAATTTTCATTTCTAGATGCAGATTAACGGCAAGCGTGCGCGATTTGTACATCGCCTCTTTTTCAAGGTCTCTTGCTTGCGACCATTTATCAATATCTTCCTGATTCGCTATTCGGAGTATCTTTTTAGCTTCCATGGGTTTAAATCCGGGAGCTTTTTTCTTCACTTTAATTCTGGAATGTTCTCCAACTACAGAAACGACTCCAACATCATATCCAGGACTGGTTTCTACCACTACAACGTCTCCAACATGAAGCGTCAATCCTTTCGAATTTCTGTAAAAGTTCTTCCGACTATTTTTAAATCGGATTTCTACTATATCATAGGGTGTTTGTCCTCCTGGTAAAGCAATGTTTGCCAACCAGTCATACACCTCGAGTTTGTTGCAACCACCAGAACTACAAGTGCCGTTGTTTTTACATCCACGTGGCGTTCCTCCACCACTACTGCAATTTGAACAGCCCATTTATTCTGAAATTATTTTCGTAAAAATATAAAATTATTCCGTGCCGAAACTACCAAGAACTGTTATATGTCTTTAAGCAAAATGAATATAGCGCATTACTTTAAAACACAAGCTCATAAATAATATCTTGGCATTTGCGTTGCGCTCAAGGTGATAGTGCGCATCATTAAAGGTTTTCATAAAGTCTGCTAAATTTTTTCCTGTAATAAATTTCGAAAAGTTCTTTAAAAAAAGCTCTTCGTCCGCAGAAACTCTTGTCAGTTGATCGTCCGTATAATTCTTTAAAATACTTTGACGAAACATGTGTAAGCTATACTCTAAAAAAATCTTTTGTCTTTCCTTGGTTAACATAGCGGTTGTTTCGGCCCAATCAAGCATTGGAATTACATCTTTTTTGTAACACACCCGCATTAATTGAATAAACCTTTCGCGCAATTCATTTTGATCCGACTGATGATCAATAAGTTCCGCTGCCAAAACAAGATCTCCTTCTGATCGGGCCACAAGGCCCTCCACTTCCGCTGAACGAACACCTTTGTGTTGCAAGAAAATCCTCAAATCCTCAGAATGTAGTCGTGGAATTCTCAATGTTTGGGTCCTTGAAACGATTGTGGGTAAAAGTTGTTCTGACTGCTCAGCCAGAAGAATAAAAACTGTGTCTTTTGGCGGCTCTTCCAACATTTTCAACAATTTATTCGAACAATGCGTATTCATTTCTTCGGACATCCAAATTATCATGATTTTATATCCGCCCTCAAAAGACTTAAGGCTCAATTTCCTTAAAATATCCTGACTCTCCTCTGTTCCAATGATTGGCCGACGCTCTTTTTCATCAATTCTGGAAAGCCACTCTTTTAAAGAAAAATAAGGGTTTTCTATTACCTGCTTTCGCCATTCATGAATGAACTGATCAGAAGTCTTTCCTAAAGATTGAACAACAGGAAAAGAAAAATGAAGATCTGGATGTTGCAACGCAATCACTTTTTTACAGGAGGGGCATGCTCCACAGCTATCAAGCTCTTGGCGATGCTCGCAGAACAAATACTGAACAAACGCCAACGCCAGCGGGAGGCCACCAAAACCAGCTTTTCCATGAAATAATTTAGCATGACTCACAGTGCCCTGCCGGGCTTCCCGTATGAGTTGATCTTTCTGCTCTTGCAGTCCTGTAACATCTTTGAATTGCACGCCTTAAAGTTACATGATTTTGGAATTGTATTTGATTTTGAAGTCTCCAAAAACTTTTCTATTATCTTTAACACATCTAATTTCTATTTAAAACCATGAAGAAAATAATACTTGTTTGCGGATTGCTTGTTTGTGGACAATCTTCTGTTGTATTTGCGGGGGATAAATCATCCATTACAACTAATTTTAAAAAAGAAGCTGTTACTGTGACTGTTCAGGTGCTTTCTGCGGGAAAACCGGTAAAGGGGGCTTTAGTTAAAGTTGTATCCCTTGTCGGCAACATTACAATTGGTGCTGGAACAACGGATGAGGGCGGTAAAGCAATAGTAGCCATTCCAACATATAACAAACAACTCATTAGTATTCAAGTTTCACACAGCATGTTTCGTGAAAACAGGTTGGATGATATTGCTTTAGAAAATGGCAAAACGTATGGCATTCAGCTCAAAAGTAGAACAGAATCGGCAGACGAAGTTACCGCTGAATCATCAGAAAAGGTAAATAAATTAGAAGAAAAAACTGTTAAAAACGAAGAAAAAGAAAGCCAATACCGCAACGATGCAGAAAAATATGCAGCAGAAAAGGAAAGGGCCGCGGCTTCAAATGAGCAACTGAGGAAGGAAAGAGAAGAAACGGAGAAATCCGCTTCGGAAAAGCAGTCTGCTGCTGATAAACAAAAATCAGACGCTGAAAAAACGAAAGAGGAGGCGGAAAGAGTTAAAGCTGCTGAAACAGATCGTTTAAATGAAGAATCAAGAAAAAGAGAGGCGGAAATAAAGCAGCGACAAGAAGACGAGGAAGAGCGCTCAAAAGTATTGGCGGCTGCAAAACTAGAAAGCGCCAAAGAAAGTGAAGAGCGAGCTAAAAAAGAAGCTCAAGAAAAACAAAAAGATCAAGAAAAAGAAAAGAACGAAGCTGAAAAGCGTGCTGATGAGCAAGAGAAAAAAGCGCGTGATGAAAAAGAAGCTGCAGAAGAAAAAGCAAAAGACGCTAAAGATAAAGCAGACAAAGAAAAAGAGGCTAAAGAAGATGAAGAACGTAAAGCCGAAAGAGAAGAAGATGCCAAAAAAGAGGCTGAAAAAGAAGAGAAAGAAGCTGAAAAAGATTTAAAAGAGGCTGAAAAAGAAGAGAAAGAAGCTGCTGAAAAGAAAGAAGCTGCAGATGCTTTAAAAGATAAATTAGCTGATCTGTATGAAGAGAAAAAAT
>JBKDKG010000349.1:0-12447 GCA_046345095.1 Flavobacteriia bacterium
GATATAGGATGATTCTGACAACCAGTACTTTATTTAATTCCAAGAAGAGGGGGGTGTTTTTGTGAAAATAGAGATGAAGCTTGTTTAATTCTGAGTTCTGTTGTAAATTTACGCCCTCATGAAACCAAAATATTAGTATGGGACTATCCTATCTACTACGAATAATTCTATTAGCCTGCTTTGTTGCATGTCTTTTTCCAACACATTTTTTTGCTGCAACAATCACTTCTACTCCAATTGGGGGTAATTGGTCCTCGGCTACCACATGGATTGGTGGAGTTGTTCCAACAACGAATGATGACGTAATAATTGTCTCAGGTGCTACCGTAACAAGCAGTACAACCAATGATGTATGCCGTGATGTAAGTGTTACAGGTACACTCAATTTTTTGAATGCTTCCAGGGTTTTGAATGTTGGGAGGAATCTCACACTATTTAATGGTGGTACAATTCACTCTGGCTCTACTACCGGAACGCTGAATGTTTTAGGAAATGTTATTATTGGTTCAGTTTCAACCGATGTGTTGACTATTGGGAGAGTTAGTCTCAACGTTTCAGGGTCGACTGAAGTGAATGGAAATGCAAAATTCATTAGTGCTTTAGGGGGCAAGACTTTCATGGGGAATGTTATCATTAATAATGGTGGACAACTTTCATTTACTGCTGCTGAGACATTAACATTAAGTGCAAACCTATTAACATCTGGTAATATTACAATCGGTGGAGGAGGTGTTGTTGGTATTATCAATTTAACTGGCGATTTTTCATTGGCCAGCGCAGGAACTGCAATTTTGGGAGGAATAAGACTAAATATAACTGGCAGTGTCGTTATTCCAGGCGCTGCTATTCTTGATGCTAGTGTTGGGACGAATACACTGACATTAGCGGGAAGTTGGTTGTCTACGAGCAATGCTTCAGTTCCATTTTTGTGCGGCTCCACATTAATTACGTTGAATGGAACAAGTGGAACTCAGCAAATTGCTTGTGCCGCGACTTCTGGTGAAACATTTAATAACCTTACAATTAATAATACTTCATCATCAACTTATGGTATACAGTTTTTAAATCATGTTAATGTTTCCGGTGTTTTAAATTTGACAGCAGGTAATATTGATTTGAAGGGAAAGAATCTGAATTTAAATGGGGCACCTATAGCAAGTCAATTATCCTATTTTACGGCGGGAACGATAAAAAATTCAGTAGCTGGTGGTGCAATCAACATAACAGATGTAAACAATTTCAAAAGCATCTATTTTAGCGGGACGAATTTTGGCGACAATGTTAATGGAGTGCCAATTACCTGTGTTACCAATGATTCCTACTTTCATGGTGGCGTATTTTATGGCACAGTAAACTTCACTAAAACTGGAACAGGAATAAACTATAGTAATGGAGGATGTACTTTTTATGGTCCTTGTACTTTTAGCACTACAGCTAGCTCGCAACAATGGATGCTTGGTAATATAAACCCCGATATTTATTACAATGCAACATTCAATCATTACACTGCGAATGGTTCAAATTTTACTGTGGCGCGACAATCTTTAGGAAATCAGTTTTATGGTACAACTACTATTTATTCTGAATCTCAAGGAGGTTTTTTTGTTGGTAGAGGCAATGTTGCTTCGAATTGCAGTGCTGTTTTTCACGGGCCAGTTGTGGTTACTGTTGCTGGAACTGGTAATGCTTATTTTGGAGAAAGTACAGCCACATCGCAAAGCACCATTACTTTCCAAAGTACTCTACAACTAAATTCTACACCAACATCCACTGGTGATATTTACATTGGGAATTCCCCGTTGTCAACAATTAATTTTACTACTACAGGACAATTGATAGATGGCACCCTTTCTGGTGCTACGAATGTTTATTTGAATAAAGTGACACAAGTTGGAACATTAAGTCAAACCTGCACGAGCACAGCCGCATCTTCAAGTACATTTGTCATTGGATGTGGCGCAACTATTTCAGCTGCTAACATTGCACCTTGTGTTTTTAATGGTAGTGTCAATATCACCTCTCCAAACATTAACATTTGCGGAAGTACTTTCAATGGATCCAGCAATTCATTTCAAACAAATGGAACTGCCAGTCAGAACTGTTATGGTGGAAATACATTTGCTTCCGGTACAAATTCAACCTTTTTTAACAATGGTCCTGGAAACTGGCGTTTAGCCAATTTTGTGGCAGATGATTACAATGGAAATGTTATTTATCGTAGAGCGTCTGGATCAGGCTTTTTAAGTCCTGCCTACAATACCAATTGCACTTATGCCGGTAATATTACTGTATTTAGTTCATCAGATTCCTTGGATTTCGCGAATTCTACAAATGGCCGAGTTACAATTGATGGCTCAAGTTCGACTTCTTTAATTAACGCAAGTTCGAAAGGATGTTCTATAAAAAGATTAACTATTAACAAGACAGGTGCAGCAACGTTCACGCTAAACAACCGTGTTGCGATGCCAACGGGTGGTAATCTTACTTTGACAAATGGTGTTGTGAATGCAGCTAGCGCGACACTTTATTTAATGGATGAATCGGTTACTGTTAATGCCACTATGAATGCTGGAGCCACAAGCTACATCAATGGCAAAATGAGGTATGATGTGTCAACAACAACAAATCAAACACTTAATTTCCCTATAGGTAAAGGCTCAGATTGTAGACCGTTCATTCTGTATATTAAACATTCTGGTGCCACTTCATACAGCTATGTTGGTGAGCTTTTTAATACGTCAGCAGAAGCTTTGTCATGGTCAAAACCAGCAACGGTAAGTACGGTTTCTTTAGCGCATTACTGGGACATCAAAAGGTACTTGACGACCAATCAAGCAACTGAAGTTCCTTCAACACTGTTAAGTGGGAATCAATCCGTTCAATTTTTCTATGGTCCAAATGATGGGGTGATCGATCCAAGTGGTATATCTATATGCAAGAACACCAATCTTGTACCAACTTCATGGGTAGACATTGGTGGGGTAGGTACGGCTTCGGGAAGTGGCAGTATAACATCAACATCTACTCCAACGGCTTTTAATTCATTTAGCAGATTTACAATTGCAAATAAAACGGGAAGCTTTAATCCATTGCCAATTGAATTGGTAGATTTTACAGCTGAACGAGAAGGAGAAGTTGCATTGATTAAATGGGAAACAGCGACAGAAATAAACAATGATTATTTTACACTAGAAAGGTCGAAGGATGGCGTTGCATATGAAGTGATCGCTGTTGTTGAAGGAGCTGGGAATTCAACGAATGAAATCGAGTATCGTTTCATAGATGAGTTTCCACTTGCCGGAATTTCCTATTATCGATTGAAACAAACTGACTATGATGGAAACTACACCTATTCGGACAAGAAATCAATTTACCTTGAATCTGAAACAGAAATGCTGGTTTATCCAAATCCTAGCAATGGAAATGTAGTTCACATCGAATTAAATGGGGGTACAGAAAAAGATTTAAACTATCAAGTTTTGAATATGAATGCGCAGCTAGTGCAGGCCGGGAATTTAAAAGCTGAATTGAACAATGAAGGGCTGTTCCAAATTAATTTTGAGGAAAAGCTGCAAAGTGGAATTTATCTTTTAAAAGTTGATCTTGGTAACAAGTCTTTACTTGAAAGAATAGTCATTAATTAATCCAAATTTTAGCTGACCTCTTTTCGTTCACTCAAGTATCGAATAATTTCCGCAGCTCCCATTAACCCAAAAAGCGCAGGCATGTAGCTTACGGTTCCGTAAAAAGACTTTTTGAAGTTAAGGCCATTTGTCATCTTTAGTGAGTCTTTTTTCTGAAGCTCAGATGAGAAAACTACTTTGATATTTCTATAATCGACTCTGACTCGTGTCAATCTTTTCTTAATATGACTGGCTAACTTGCAATTGTGCGTATTTTTTAATAAGGTAACGTGCACTCTTGTGGGATCTGTTTTTCCGCCGGCCCCCATGCTGGAAATGATTTTAATTTTTTTTCTTCTGCATGCAATAATCCATTCCAATTTAGGTGTGACTGAGTCAATGCAGTCAAGGACATAATTGGGTTTATAGGCATCAAGTATTTCCCAAACGCGCTCAGGTAGCACAAATTCTTCAATAATATTTAAGTGCAACGATGGATTGATATCTTTTAAGCGTTCGCCCAACACAATAGCTTTGTTTTTTCCAATTGTAGAATCAAGGGCTGTAAGTTGCCTGTTTTTATTTGTCGTATCAAAAACATCTCCATCAATAATTGTCATGGTTCCAACTCCTGATCGAGCAATAAATTCAGCTGCATACGATCCGATTCCACCTAATCCAACAATTAAAACGTGCGCATTTTGAATGCGTTCCATTTTTTCTTTGCTCAATAGCAATTCTGTTCTTTCGAGCCAATTGTCCATTTCTTAAAGGTCCTTTTAAAATTTTGTTCAACGATACTTTCAAGTTCCTGCAAAGTTAGTTGTTTCAATGCTGCGGCTTTTTGATAAATGGCTTTTATTTCAATTTCGGAATTATCTGTTTCAAACAGTAGATTTTGATTTGGAATCTGATCTAAACATTCTTGTAAAGATGGATTTTTTAAAATGGACGATCCAATACTGATCATCATGTCTTCTGAAATTAGTTTATCGAGCAATGATGTTTTGTTGAATCCGTGGAAAACCCATGGCTGTTTGGGTTTAAGATTTTTTCTTACTTGAACAATTTCTGAAAAAGAACGCACGCAGTGAATGATCACGGGCAATTGGAGTTGCTCAGAAAGAAGAATTTGAGCCTCGAATGCTTCTTGCTGAATTGTTAGTGATGGACCTGTTAGCTTATCCAGACCACATTCTCCTATGGCAAGACAATTTTCATGTTCAGCAAGTTGGAATACATTATTTATTTGTGATTTGAAATGCGCTGCTTCCCACGGATGAATTCCTGCTGAATAGAATGAGTCGTTTAAAACTCTATCATTCGATTGTAGAATTTGTATCGTTCCTGGTTGCTTTATATGACTGTGAACATCGAAAATCATCGAAGCTAAGATATTCATCAAATCACGATTAATTGAATTTTATTTTATATTTTCACGGCTCATAACTATTAAACTCTTATGGAAAAAACAGCTCAAAAAGGTCACCCGAAAGGCTTATGGTATCTATTTGGAACGGAAATGTGGGAACGTTTCGGTTATTATTTGATGCTCGGAATTTTCTCCCTGTACATGATTGATGGATGGAACAACGGAGGAATGGGATTCTCAGGTGAAAAGAAGTCTGATATCTATGGTACTTACCTCGGATTGGTTTATTTAACGCCTTTTATCGGTGGACTTTTAGCTGATAGAATTTTGGGTTATCGACGATCAATTATAATTGGTGGCTTGATGATGTCAGCGGGTTATTTCTTGTTGGCAGTCCACTCGGTTACTTCATTTTACATGGCTTTGGCACTTATCATTCTTGGTAATGGTTTCTTTAAGCCAAATATCTCAACGCTTGTTGGTAACTTATACAGTTCTGATGACATGAAGGATAAGAAGGATGCAGGATATAACATCTTCTACATGGGGATTAACATCGGCGCATTCATCTGTAACTTCGTTGCTGCTTACATGCGCATTAACTACGGTTGGGGGCACGCTTTTGCCGCTGCAGGTGTAGGAATGTTGGTGGGTGTTGCAATTTTCTTGGTTGGAACGAAGCACATTAAACATGTGGATATTGTAAAGCCAGTTCAAGAAGGTGATATGTCAACGCTAAAGATTCTTAGTTATACGGTTTTACCGATGTTTATTTTTGGTGTTGTGGGTTATATGATTCCAGGAAATTTCTTAGGTTCAGACACAAATGATGCCTTTATTATCGGTTGTTTACCTGTAATTGCGTTCTTCATTTATTTGGCCTTTACGGCAGAAGCGAAAGAAAGCCGTGCAATTAAAGCATTATTAGCTGTGTTTGCATGTGTTATATTATTCTTTGCTATTTTTCACCAAAACGGTGATGCATTGACGGTTTGGGCGGAGGATCATACCAACCGTAACATGTCTGAAAGTGTAGCGCAGACTGCTGATAAAATTGGGATGGCACAGGTTGTAATAAACAATGATGTAGTTTCTTCTGACGATGCTTCATTCAAACACACAATCGATTCATTGAGAGCTGTTGAAGCAAAAATGCCTGCAATTTCTCAAGAAGAAATTAAAGCGAAAGGTGCCTATTCTGAAAGCATTTCTCAATTGGAAAAATCTCGAAAGTATTTTGAAACCTTGCCAAAGGATCAAGTTCCTGCAAAAGGTGAAGATCTAAAACTTTATTCGACTGAATTGTATCAATCCATTAATCCATTCTGGGTAGTGACATTGACGCCAGTTGTTGTAGGATTCTTTGGATTCATGCGCCGAAGAAACCGTGAACCATCAACACCGACTAAAATAGCTATTGGATTGATCATTACAGCGCTTTCTGCCTTAGTAATGGTTGGAGCTGTTTTTGCTACAAATGGAATGTCCGCAAAAGCGAGTTCAATATGGTTGTTTGCATCCTACGGAGTTATCACAATTGGAGAATTGTGCTTGTCGCCAATGGGATTGTCTCTCGTTTCTAAACTTTCACCACCTAGAATTACAGCACTTATGATGGGAGGTTTCTTCCTTGCAATTTCAGTAGGAAACAAGCTTTCTGGGATGTTATCTAGTTTGTGGGAAACGATTCCTGAAAAACAAAATTTCTTCTATCTTAACTTTGGTCTGGTGATGGCAGCAGCGTTGCTCATGTTCCTGATGCTAAAGTGGTTGAACAAGGTAATGAAAGAAAATAACGTAATTTAATTTGAAGACCCTTCGGGGTCTTTTTTGTGATAGATACTTGCCATGGAACAGAAAATTACACTAGAGTCGATTCAGAATTTTGAAGGGAAATACCCGAAGCAGTTGTGGTATTTGTTTTTTACTGAAATGTGGGAGCGATTCTGCTTTTACGGGATGCGAGGGGTTTTGACCTTCTTTATGGTTGACCAGCTATTATTGAAAGAAGATGCGGCGAATCTGCAGTATGGCGCAATTCAGGCCTTTGTTTACGCATTTACCTTTATAGGTGGGATCTTTGCAGACAAAGTATTGGGATTCAAAAAGTCCTTGTTTTTTGGCGGTATTGTAATGGTGCTCGGAAACATGTTAATTGCATTTTCTCCGCAGGACTTATTCTATTACGGAATTGCATTTTCAATCATTGGTACAGGTTTCTTTAAACCAAATGTATCATCGATGGTGGGTGAATTGTACCACGAAAAAGATGGTAGAAGAGATGCTGGTTATGGATTGTTTTACGCAGGCATTAATGTTGGTGGTTTGCTCGGTGGCGCCTTGTGTATTTTTCTTGGAAAATACTATTCTTGGAACCTTTGCTTTTTGGCCGCAGCTGTTGTCATGGTTATCGGTTTATTGACATTTTTAATTACAAAGAAACACTTGGGTCCGATTGGTGATTCACCATTGTTAAATCTTACTGTTTCAAAAAGAATGGTCTATGAGATCGCTGTTTATGCAGGGTCATTGTTGAGTATTCCGCTTATTTTTATAATGGTTCAGAAGACGGAGTATACGGATTATTTCATGTATTCAATTGGGCTAACAGCATTGGGCTATTTTATTTATGAACTACTTCGTATTGCGGATGCTCAAGCACGAAAAAAATTGATTGCTGCATTCTCCTTTATCTTTTTTTATTTCCTTTTTAATGCAATTTACGAGCAAAGTGGGGGGTCTCTTTCTTTATTTGCGAAGGATAACCTCGACAGCAATCTACTTGGTATAACAATAGATCCGAATATTGTAAACAATAGCTCCAACACCTTCTTTGTTATTGTATTGAGTCCGCTGATTGGTTTGTTGTGGTTAGGCATGGCAAAAAGAAAAATCGAGCCAAGTACCTTAATGAAATTTGGCTATGGATTCCTTTTTCTTGCCGCTTCTTTCTACCTTTTTTATTACACTAAATTCTTTTCAAATGGCAAAGGGGTGACATCTTTAAATATTTTTACGGTTGCCTATTTTGTTACTACAATTGGCGAATTGTGCTTGGGACCCATTGGAATGTCCGTAATTACAAAGTTGTCACCAAAACGTTTGTTTGGAATGATGATGGGATTGTGGTTTTTGGCAAGTGCATTTGGACAACTAGCTGCTGGTAAATTGGGGGCATCTATTGCTAAAATTGATGAGCATGCGGATTTAAGTCAAAAACTCACTGCATACACGGATGGTTATTTTCAATTAGCAAATTATGCTTTGATTTCAGGAGTTGTATTAATTGCAATAACACCGTTGATTAAGCGATTGATGGGGGAAGTGAAATAAGCACTATTTTTTATAGTGTTTCTTCATAGCGGTGACGAGTGCATCATTTTGCTGGGTTTTTTCCAAGTCCTCTATGATTGCCTTATGATCCTTTTGATTTCTGTTTTGAGATAATTTGTAGGCTGCTTCCATACGATAAACTGTTATTCGAAAGCAGAGTATTTCCTTTTTGTATTCTTCGATAAGACTTTTTGGAAGCTTTGCAAATTCCTTTTTGATTTCCCGATTATTTTCATAATTCGTCATTAAATCTGCAAGGTGATGTTCTTGCTCCTCTTCGTTAAGAATACTTATTGTCCCATATAGATGAACAGATTGATAGTTCCATGTAGGGACATTTTCATGGCCATAAACAGAAGAGCTGATGTAACCATTTGGTCCACTAAAAATAGCCAAAACAGTCTTGCCGTTTTTGATTACCTCGCTCTGAGCATTTGATTTTGCTAAGTGACTTTCAAGAACAATTGGCTCATCTTGTCTTAAATAAAATGGGAGATGTGTGGCTAATGGTTCAAACGTCGATTGAGCTGATACGAGGATGCCAAACGAATTGGATTTAATAAATTCCAAAATCTCATTTGAATCTTCCATTTTAAAATCTTCGGGCGTATACATTAGCAACGGATGTTTAAGTCTGGCACAATGAATATGTTAATCGATATCGATTCCTTGCAGTTCAACAAGGTTATGGTAAATGCCTTTCGCATGAATTAATTCATCATGCGTTCCCGATTCTGCAATCATTCCTTGGTTGATAACAAGTATTTTATCTGCATTCATAATTGTCGATAATCGATGCGCAATTACAAATGATGTCCGGCCAACCATGAGTTTGTCCAAAGCATCTTGAACTAATTTTTCCGATTCTGAATCAAGCGCAGATGTTGCTTCATCCAAAATAAGAATTGTTGGATCTTTTATGATTGCTCTAGCAATTGCAATGCGTTGTTTTTGTCCACCGGAAAGCTGAATGCCTCGGTCCCCAACCTGTGTATTCAATCCTTCAGGAAAGGAATTAATGAAATCCCACGCATTGGCTTTTTTTGCAGCTTCTTCGATTTGTTCTTGTGTTGCGTTGGTGTTTCCAAAAAGGATATTTTCCCTTATCGTACCTGCAAATAAAATTACCTCTTGAGGAACGATGGCAATATGGTCTCGTAAATGCTCAATCTCCAATTGTTGCAATGGCACATTGTCGATTAAAATTTGCCCATCAGAAATGGAATAGTAATTCAACAATAAAGACGAAATAGTAGATTTCCCAGAACCTGATGATCCAACAAGTGCAATTGTCTCGTTGCTTCGAGCTGAAAAGCTGATTCCTTTTAATACACTTATATCCTTCCGTTGCGGATAACTAAAGTGTACATTTTTAAATTCCACTGAACCTGTAATGGTTGGTTTTTCTTTTCCATTGTACAATTGTCTTTCGTCATCTCTACCGATGATTTCCATTAAATTTTCAGTAGCACCAATCGACTTTTGTATACTCGCATATAAATCAGGAAGCGAACCGATAGAGGCGCCCATCATTATTGTATACATGATAAACGAGAAAAAGTCAGTAGATGACAATTCTGGGTTGGGGCCTTGTGTCATCAATAATCCCCTCCAAATGATAAAGACAATTGCCCCAAACAAGCAGAAGATAATGAAAGAGACAAACAAACCTCTCCACAAACCGCTTTTTACATTGAGGGCACGAATTTCTTCGATAGCTTTCCCATAATTGCCAAGAATAAATGCCTCATTTGTGAATGATTTCACATTCGATATTCCTGTAAGGGCTTCTTCGATAATTGAATTGGAGTTGGCAGCTTGATCTTGTGATTTTTTGGATAGTTTACGTATGAAACGACCGAAAAAAACAGCGATTACGGCCATGACAGGTACTGTTGACAACATGATCAATGCCAATTTCCATGAAAAGATCAAGATGAAGGCAATTCCACCAACAACAATAACTATTTGTCTGAAAAATTCAGCAATGGTTGTTTTTAGGGTTTCTTGAATTTGTGTAATATCCGAAGACATTCTGCTCGTCAATTCTCCAACTTTGTTTTGGTTGAAGAAATCCATTGGCATGTAAATCAACTTTGAGAAAGCCGCTTTGCGAATATCTTTTAATGCGTTTTCTGTGACATTTGTAAATATAACTACTCTAAAATAGGAGAATACTGCTTGAGCTGCAAACAAAACGAATAGCGCAATGGCAACATCGTTTATATTGCGCATATTGATCAATTTTATCGAATCAGAAAGGGAACTCGTTGTGCTGGTTGTTCCGCCTCCCAAAAGTTGCCCCATCATGAATGGGAATATCAAACCAACAGAAGTTGATAAAATAAGGAAGATCCAACCAATCAAGAAAGCAAAGCGGTAGGGGCGGAGGTAATGGAATATTCCTTTCGCTTTTTGAATGCTGTCTTTTGAAAGTTTGACTTTTTCGGTTTTATTTTTCTTTGGTCTCAACATTTTTTGTCGCGTGTTGATTGCAAAAATACGCTTACCGCTGAGGAAAAAATTGTTTTTTTGCTTTTTTATTTTGAAAGAGTTTGATTTTTCCGAAAATCATCTATCTTTGCAATCCGAATTTTTGAGAAAAAACGCAATTAAAGAATACAGGTCATGAAAAGAACGTTTCAACCGTCAGTAAGAAAAAGAAGAAACAAGCATGGTTTCAGAAGCCGAATGGCAACCAAAAATGGTCGTCGTGTACTGGCGGCTCGTCGTCGTAAAGGTAGAAAGAAACTAACTGTTTCTGATGAGCCAATGCACAAGCGTTAATAGAAACGTTTGACTGGAAATATTTCAACCGATGCTGTTTCAGCGTCGGTTTTTTTTTGCGCAAGATTGTCAAAATAGGAAGGTAAATGTTTTTTTGAAATCAACTTTTTCATTATCTTAAGGTAAAGTAATAACCTAAATTGACCTACCTTATGTTAGTGAAAACCTTTAGTAGTGCCGTTTTTGGCATTGATGCGACAACGATAACAGTTGAATTAAAACTTGGAATTTGAATTAATTTTTACATGGTTTGATTACCCGACAGTGCTGTAAAAGAAAGTCAGCAAAGAATACGTGCTGCATTTACCAATAATGACCTTAAATTTCCTGGCAGAGAATTGACCATAAATTTGGCCCCAGCCGATATGCGGAAGGAAGGTTCGCATTTCGATCTGGCAATTGCAGTAGGAATATTATCTGTTACGGAACAAGTCCAATCTGAACGATTGCAAGATTATTTGTTGGTAGGTGAACTTTCACTTGATGGGAAATTGAGTCCAATGAAAGGTATCTTGCCTATTGCTTTACAAGCAAAAAAAGAAGGCTTCAAAGGTCTTGTTTTACCCGCTGAAAATGCATCTGAGGCTGCTGTTGTTGAAGGGCTTGATGTTTATGGGATGAACGATTTGAGTTCAGTTGTTTCTTTTTTTAATGGTCAGTCAACGATTGTACCCACAATTCCATCCGTTTCAGATCTTACGATTAAACTGAATGAACTACAGGATGTAGATTTTCAAGATGTTAAAGGACAGATGAATATCAAACGAGCCTTTGAGATTGCGGCGGCTGGTGGTCACAATGTGATTCTTATCGGTCCACCGGGTGCCGGAAAATCCATGCTGGCTAAGCGTCTTCCAAGCATATTGCCTTCGATGTCATTGGAAGAATCCTTAGAAACTACAAAAATTCATAGCGTCGCCGGAAAGATTAGAGGTGAACAAGGTTTGATAAGGCGTCGGCCATTCAGAAAACCACACCATACGATTTCAGACATTGGTTTAATCGGTGGGGGAAGCTACCCTCAACCGGGAGAGATTTCACTAGCTCACAACGGGGTTTTGTTTTTGGATGAATTGCCAGAATACAAAAGAAATGTATTAGAGGTTTTGCGCCAACCTTTGGAAGATCGTGTAGTGAATATTTCTCGTGCCCGATTTTCAATTGATTATCCTGCTGGATTTATGTTGGTGGCAGCGATGAACCCTTGTCCGTGTGGGTATTACAATCATCCCGAAAAAGAATGCGTTTGTGGTCCGGGAATGGTACAGCGCTATTTAAGTCGAATTTCAGGACCATTGCTAGATCGAATCGATTTACATGTGGAGGTGCTGT